>JAUJNV010000294.1 GCA_030447945.1 Fimbriimonas sp.
CTCTCTGAGGCGGGAGTTCGTGAGCCTAGCCCTCCGGATCGACTCGCACCGGTGCGTCGGGTGCGAGGGGCTCCTTGTCTAGGAGCATCACCGCATAGACGAAGGCGGCGATCGTGCCTCCGATCAGGGGCCCGGCGATGTAGGCGAGGCTGCCGTCCCACTTGCCGCCGGCGAGCGCCGGCCCAAACCAGCGGGCGGGGTTCAGCGCGGCGCCGGTGAAGGGGCCGATGGCAAAGATGCAGAGGGTGACGGTAAGGCCGATGAAGAGCGCGCCCATCTTCGGCCCGCGGCGATCGACGGCGGTGCCGAAGATGACGAAGACGAGGAAGAAGGTGGTGATCGCCTCCATCAAGATCCCTTGCCCCAGCGAAATCCCGTCTCCGAGTGCAGGCGTTCCTTTGCGAATCATCTCGACAGGACTTCCCGGCACGCAAACCATGGCCGCGAACGCGGCGGCAAATGCGCCCGCACATTGCGCCAGGATGTAACCCAGGGCGGCTCCGGGACTGATGCGGCGGACCAGGAGGAACGCAAAGGTGACGGCCGGATTCAGGTGCCCGCCGCTGGTTGCGTCCGTCGCCGACGCGAAGCAGGCGATCACCAATCCGTGGGCGAGGGCAATGCCGATCAGGCCCGCCGGCGCCCCTCCCAGGTGGTGGATGGAGAGGACGCCAACATAGATGAGGGCGAAGGTGCCGATAAACTCGGCGATCAGGGCGCGGGGCTTCATCGTAATAGTGACGATTTTGCGAGGGCTTCGGACGCCGGCGGCTAAACTTGCGCCTTTTTCACCTTGTCTTCCTCGTGCGCACGCGATTCAGGCTCTTCCAGCACGGACGTGTACAGGAGAGCCGCCAGCGCCGCGCCCACCATAGGACCCACGATCCAAACCAAGGCGTTCGCGGTGTGGCCCGACAGCACCGCCGGCCCGAACCACCGCGCCGGGTTGACCGCGGCGCCGGTGATGGGTCCGCCCGCGAAGACGGCGGCGGCGAGCACGAGCCCCACGAAGAGAGCGCCCATTTTCGGAGTGCGTTTGTCGGCGGCCGTCCCGAAGATCACGAGGACGAAGAAGAACGTCAGGAGGGCTTCAACGAGGATCCCTTGGCCCAGCGACAGGCCCTGCATCAGCTCGGGCGTACCCTCCGCGGCCGCATCGGGACGATCCGACGGCAAGGAGGCCCGCGCCAGCGCCGCGGCGGCAAGGGCCGCCAGAAGCTGCGTGACGATGTAGGCCACCGTCGTCTTAAGATCGATCCGGCGCGTGAGCGCCATTCCAAAGGTGACCGCGGGGTTGAAGTACGCGCCGCTGGAGGGGGAGAGGGCGGTGGCGAGGGCGGCGAGCACGAGCCCTTCCGCCAGCCCCAGCGCCGCCAGCTCCGGACCGCGCGTCGTGAGGAGGGCGCTGGAGATGGTGGCCGTGTACACCAGTCCCAGCGTGCCCACGAATTCGGCAACCAGCGGACGCATCTTCATCTCTCAAGTTAAGGGACCGTTAAGAGATCGCACCAGTTTGCGCTTTGTTCCGGCCTCAGCGGGGCCGTTCGTTCGGCCCGAACTCCGCCTTGTAATAGTCGATGTGCCACGAGCCCGGCTCGAATATCTCGTCGACCTGCTCCAAGACCTTCGGCGCGAGCGTCATTCCGCACGCGCCGACGGACTCGCGGAGCTGCTCCTCGGAGCGGGCGCCGATGATGGGGCTGGTGACTCCAGGCTGGGAAGCGACCCACGCCAGGCTAAGGGTAGCGAGGCTCATCCCGTGCCGCTCGGCGAGCTTCTTCAGGCGGAGGAGACGGGGGCGGGGAAGGCCCTTCAGCCGCCCCCCGGGGTCGCTCTTGGAGTATCGCGCGCCCGAGGCCGGGCCGTCGAGGTACTTGCCGCTGAGCATGCCGCCCGCGAGGGGCGACCATGGGATCACGGCCCAACCGTACGTGCGGCAGAAAGGAAGCAGCTCCCGTTCGACCCGGCGGTCGAGAAGGTTGTAGGGTGGCTGTTCGGACACGAATCCCGCCGCTCCCATCTCGCGCGCGACGTAGTGCGCCTCGCACGCTTGCCAACCGGCGAATGTGGAGCAGCCGGCGTACAGGATCTT
>JAUJNV010000295.1 GCA_030447945.1 Fimbriimonas sp.
CCCGCGTGTGGAGCGCGACCACGTCGCGCTGGCGGTGGGAAAGTCGCTCGAGCACGACTGCCATGAATTGCTCCAAGTCGGCCTGATCCTCGCGTTCGATCAGCTCGTCCTCTGGTCCTTCGACTTGGTCCGCGCGGAGCTGGCGGACCTCGATCGCCGAGGCGGCGGCGAGCTGCTCGCGGCGCGCCGCCGCGACGATCTCCGTCACCTTGTGGCTCGTGGTGGTGCGAATCCAGGTGAAGATCTCGCCCTCGCTGCGACCGCGCGCGCGTCGAACCGCGAGCAGGCAGGCCTCCTGGAATGCGTCCTCGACCTGGTCGAGTGTTGCCTCGGGGTGCCATTGCGCGACCTGTGCGCGCAGCCGGGCGGCTGGCTCGCGCCGAGCGATGTGCTCGACGAGTGCCACGGTCGCCTCGGGAGCCTGTAGCTGAGCGTTTTCCCCCACTACCCCTAAAGAGGGCTGAGTCTCGAAAGTGGCCCCCCCTTTCACACAAAGCCCTTCGCAGTTGGCGCGTAAGCGCTCTTCCGAAGTCGCGCGAACAGGGTTTGCTGGGGGTTGTCCACCGGTTCGCTAGTCGGCACGCCAGCAGTCGATGGCCTTGTTAGGGACGCGCAGCGGGCACTTGCCAGGCAGGGCACCTGGGAGCGATTCTGCGGGGGGTTGGGCGCTCGGTAGGGGATTGGGACGGCTCGGGGGCGCACCCGCTGTCATAGACCACGAAGGCGCTCTCCCCCATAATGCCTCCCGCCGCCCGAAACCGCACCAGCGGCGGGGCTGGCGGAAAGGCGTGGCTGGACGTGGGGCTGAGCGAGGCTGACACCCGTTCAAAGCTGATCGACCCGGCGCTGTACGTCCGCGGCTGGACGGAAGAGCACATCAAGCGGGAAGAGACGGCCGGGGCCATCGAGATCATCGACGGCAAGCCCCGGCGGGCGGACCGCGGACGGACAGACTACACCCTCCGCCTGAAGGTGACGAAAGACGCCCAACCCGTGGCCGTCGCCGTCATCGAGGCCAAGGCCGAAGACCTGCCGCCCGCCCACGGGCTGGAGCAGGCCAAGCTGTACGGCGACGCCAAGCGGCTGAACGTCCCGTTCGTCTTCTCCACCAACGGCAAGCTGTACGTCGAGTACGACCGCTTCACCGGCCAGACCACGAAGCCGCTCCCGCTGGAACTCTTCCCCCAACCGTACGAACTTCAGCAGCGGTACGAGGCCGGCATGGGCTTCGCGCTGACCGACCCTGCGGCTGGGCCGCTGCTGGCCCGCTACCCGGGCGGGGAGGCGACGCGCCGCTACTACCAGGACGCCGCCATTCGGGCCGTGCTGGAAAAGATCGCCCGGTGCGAGAAGCACGGGGAGCCGAAGCGGGCGCTGCTGTCACTCGCCACCGGGGCGGGCAAGACGTTTATCGCCGTGGCCCTGCTCCGCCGCATCGCCGACGCCGGCCAGCTCCGCCGGGCGCTGTTCGTCTGCGACCGGGACGAGCTGCGGACCCAAGCCGCGGCGGCGTTCCTCAACTCGTTCGGGGCCGACGCCGCCAGCGTCGGCGCGGGCAAGCCACAGAAGAACGCGAAGGTCCTGATCGCCACATACCAGACTCTCGACGTGGACGGGGACGAGGCCGACGCCACCTTCCTGACCACGCACTACCCGGCGGACTACTTCAGCCACATCGTTATCGACGAGTGCCACCGCTCCGCCTGGGGCAAGTGGTCGGAGGTGCTGAAGCGGAACCCCAACGCGGTGCAGGTCGGGCTGACGGCCACGCCCCGGCAGATCATCGAGGCGGGCGGGAAGAGTCCCGAGGCCGCCGCGGACGCGGCGATCAACGCCGACAACCTGAAGCACTTCGGGGAGCCGGTGTATGAATACGACATGGGGCAGGGGTTCGAGGATGGCTACCTCGCCCCGTGCGAGCTGCACCGCTTACACCTGTTCCACGAGAACACGGCGGCCAACGCGCGCGTGGGGGGGGTGAATCGGGAGGACCGGGCGGGCGCGGTGGCGACCTTCCTGGGAGCGGACCGGCGCACGTTTCCCGCTCCTCATCAAGCTGTTGTACACCGC
>JAUJNV010000296.1 GCA_030447945.1 Fimbriimonas sp.
GGCCCCCCCGTAGGCCTTGCGTGTGATCACGGTGACCTTCGGCACGGTCGCCTCGCAGTAGGCGTAGAGCAGTTTGGAGCCGTGGCGGATGATGCCGCCGTATTCCTGCTCGGTGCCCGGCAGAAAGCCGGGCACGTCCACAAAGGTCACGAGCGGGATGTTGAAGGCGTCGCAGAAGCGGACGAAGCGCGCGCCCTTGATGCTCGCCTCGATGTCGAGCGTGCCCGCCAGGACCCGCGGTTGATTGGCGATCACTCCGACGGTCTGACCGTCCAGCCGCCCAAAGCCAGCGAGGAGGTTCCCCGCGTGGGCCGCTTGGACCTCGAAAAAGTCGCCGTCGTCGAGTACAGCCGCAAGCACATCGTGCATGTCATACGCCTTGGTGCTGGCTTCAGGTACCAGGGTGTCCAACTCTGGCGCCTCTCGGGCCGGGTCGTCGGTCGGGTCATAGCGGGGCGGCTCGTCCAGGTTGTTGGCGGGCAGGTAGGAGAGAAGTTGGCGAACTTGATCAACCAGATCCTCCTCGTCGGCCGCGGAGAAGTGGGCGACCCCGCTCACCTGGGTGTGCGTATCGGCACCGCCGAGTTGCTCGTGGGTGACATCCTCGCCCGTGACGGTTTTGACCACGTCCGGGCCAGTAATGAACATCTGGGCCGTGCCCTCGATCATGAAGATGAAGTCGGTCATGGCAGGCGAATAGACGGCGCCCCCGGCACAGGGTCCGGCGATGACCGAGATTTGGGGGATGACCCCGGACGCCCGAACGTTGCGAAAAAAGACGTCGCCGTAGCCCGCGAGGCCCTCCACCCCCTCCTGGATCCGGGCCCCGGCCGAGTCGTTGATCCCGATGATGGGGCAGCCGTACCGCTCAGCCAGGTCCATGAGCTTCACCATCTTTTCCGCGAACGCTTCTCCCAGGGAGCCACCGAAGACGGTGAAGTCCTGGGAAAAGACGGCGACCTTCCGGCCGCCGATCTCGCCAAAGCCGGTGACCACGCCATCCCCGAAGGGGCGGCTACGATCCATGCCGAACTCGGTGGCTCGGTGGCGAACCAGAGCGTCGAGTTCCTGGAAGGTGCCGGGGTCGAGGAGGTCAAACACCCGCTCCCGCGCGCCGTGCTTGCCACGCTCCGCCTGCTTCGCCGCGGCCGCTTCATGCTGCGCGGCGACCTCGGCCTGGAAGTCGGCGAGGTGGCGAGCCTTCGAGCCGGTTGCGGGATCGCTATTCGGGATGGTGGAGGTCACGGCAAACTCACCAGGCTGCAAACGTCAACGGCCACAAGCGGACGCGGCCGGGGGATTCTACGGGATGAGTAGGCCATTAGGTGGCACCAATGATCGGATATGGCCGCCGTCCCCATGCCTGTTTCTGAATCATGCACTCGGAGCCTATCCGAGACTGTCAGCAATCGGGGCGGCTTCAGCTGGGGCAAAGAAGACCAAGATGGACAGTTCTTCCTCGATCGTATGAAACCGGTGTGGGACGCGGGCGGGAACGTAGACGACGGACCCCGCTTCCACCGGGCGATCGTCCTCAGCCACCCGAATCGTTGCCCGCCCTGAGAGGACGTAGTAAACCTCGTCCTCGGCGTGGGGTTGTTGTGGATCTTCACCGCCGGCTGGAAGGACATAGAGGCCCGTGCTCAACGCGGGTACGCGCAAGAACTCAAGGTAGAGCTTGCCACTCTCCTGGCGCGCCGCCATCAGGCTGGCAATGTCGAAAGCCTCCACACTCCCTCCTCTTGGACAGGGCACCACACTCCTCAGCCCAGCCGGAACGCTACCACCTGCCCAATTATTCGCAAGCACCGCCGTTGGGCAGACCGAGCGTCGGCATTCGCCGTGCGTCGGAGTACCCTCATCGGGATGCGAGCCACAAGGGTGCAGGTCGCCGGAACCTCCTCCACGGCGGCTTGGACCGAGGAGCCGGAGCCGCCGTGAAGATTCAAGACCTGCACCCTTGGGACGTCACCCCCGCTGAGGCGCGGCAGATCCAGGAGGATCTGCGGGCGCGCATCGTGGTTAGCGATGATGTCGCGGTTGATGAGATCCGCCGGATCGCTGGGGTA
>JAUJNV010000016.1 GCA_030447945.1 Fimbriimonas sp.
CTAGGTGCTGGCGGTACTGGTGAGGTGGGCGTCGGGAACCGTCGTAAGTGTAGAGGTAGTCGCCCAAGGCGTCGCTCGTCGGGTGCCTCTCGAACCGTTCGAGCGCTGCCTGCTCAAGCCCGGACCCTATGATCAGCGCGTCAGTGTCCAAGCTGAGGAGCAGGTCGAAATCGTACTGCCCGGCCATGGCACGCATAGCAGCTAACTTCTCCACGAACACTCGTCCGGTACATCCCATATGGATGTCGTGGGGCCGCGCCATAAGCGTGCGCACCCTCGGGTGCTTCATCGCGTGCCTTTCGCACAGGCCCTCTTGGCTGTCGTCGATGAGGACGACCAGAGTGTCCTGCAGACAGTGGTGGAGCACGGACTCGATGTTATCGTTCAGGAACTCGGGCGAAGTTCCGGGGCCGACCGGGATGAGGACGACGAGGGTGTGCTTGTCCATTCGCCTGACGCTTCACTGGCTGAGTCTCAACCCGAGCTCCGCCCATTGCTGCGGGTCGATGGTGCTGGGAGCTTCCATCATCGGGTCAACGCCGCCGCCCGCCTTGGGGAAGGCGATGACTTCGCGGATGTTTTCCGTATCGGTCAAGATCATGATGAGCCGGTCGATGCCGGGGGCGATGCCGCCATGGGGGGGTGCGCCGAACGAGAAGGCGTCCAGGATGTGGCCGAACCGTTCGCGCTGGCTCTCGGCACTGATGCCGAGGAGACTGAACACGCGGGCCTGGACGTCCGCGCGGTGAATACGGATGGAGCCGGAGGCCATCTCCAGGCCGTTGCATACGAGGTCGTAGCAGTCCGTCCGGACGCGTCCTGGATCGGTCTCCAGGAGATGGAGGTCGGATTCCTTGGGGGAGGTGAAGGGATGGTGCTCCGCGTCCCATCGGCCAGCCTCGGGGTCCCATTTGACGAGGGGAAAGTCGAGCACCCAGACGTAGTTCAGCTTCCGCGAGTCGCGCAGTCGCAGGCGGTCCCCGATTTCCAGGCGAAGGCGATACAAGGCGTTGTTCGCCATGTCGTACGGCCCGGCGACGAGACAGAGGAGGTCTCCGGCCTCGGCCTTCGCATCGCGAAGGATGGCTTGCTGCTCCTCGTCGCTGAAGAACTTGGTGATGGAACCCTTGAGGCTCAGCTCGGGGCGCTTCGGATCACCGACCGGTGGTTCCGGATCACCGGCAGAAGTGCCGGTGCTGCGGGGAGGGGCGGAGCCCTGGTCGGGTGGCTCGACGGCGAGTGACGCCATCCCCTTCGCGCCGAAGGTGCGGCAGAATTCCTCCAATGCTCCCACTTCTTTACGGGATAGCGAGGCGCCGCCGGGGTATCGGACGCCGCGGATAACGCCGCCCGATTCGACGGTGCCCTTGAAGACGCCGAACTCGGTGCCGCGGACGGCCTGGGTCAGGTCAAAGAGCTCCAAGCCGAAGCGGAGGTCGGGCTTATCGGAGCCGAACCTCTCTATCGCCTCGTCGTAGGTCAAGCGGGGGAAGCTACTCACCGGATCCTTTTCCAGTGCGAACTCCTCGATGACGCCGTTGATGACGTCCATCGTCAGCCCCTCAATCAGGGTCAGGATGTCCTCCTGGGTCACGAAGGACATCTCGAGGTCGAGCTGAGTGAACTCCGGTTGGCGGTCCGCCCGAGCGCTCTCGTCGCGGAAGCACTTGGCGATCTGGTAGTACCGCTCGACTCCCCCGACCATCAGGAGCTGCTTGTATTGCTGCGGGCTCTGCGGCAGGGCGTACCAGTGGCCCGCCTCCAGCCGATACGGCACGAGGTAGTCGCGTGCGCCTTCGGGAGTCGACTTGGTGATGATAGGAGTCTCGGTCTCGAGGAAGCCGCGCTCGTCGAGGAAGCCGCGCATTCGCCGGATGACGGAGGCGCGGACGGCGAGCCTGCGGTGCATCGAAGGGCGGCGGAGATCGAGGTAGCGATGCTTGATCCGCAGCTCCTCGTTCACGTTCACCATCTGCTCCTCGTCGCTGACGGGAAAAGGGAGCGGCCGCGCCGTGCCGAGCACCGTGTAGTCGCTGACGACGAGCTCGATCTCGCCCGTGCCCATCTTGGGGTTCTTCGTCACTTCGGCTCGCTCGCGGACTTCGCCGGTGACGGCCAGACACGTTTCGGGTCGGATCTCGGCCCGGTTGGGGAACTTCTCCGGGTCGAGAAAGAGCTGCACGAGGCCGGTCCGGTCCCGCAGGTCCACGAACATCAGCCCGCCTAGGTCGCGCACTTTGTGCGCCCACCCGTTGAAGGTAGCCATCTGACCGGCGTTCTCCACGCGCGGCTCGCCACATGACATCGTCCGCTGCGCAAAGCCCATAGGAAGGGCAGAGGATACCTCCGACGCTCCATACTGGCGAAAGCGATGGCGCTCGCCACTCTCCTCGTTAGCGCGCTCCTGGCCCCGCCGGGAAGCAGCCTCCTCGTCAACGGCTCCTTCGCCAGCGGCCTGAGCGGCTGGGAGGCAGTTCAGCCCGGCCGCACTCCACGCATCGTTGGGACGGAGGAGCCCCGCGCCCCTCACGGGGTGCGCTTCGAGATGGGACCGGCGGTCGGCGGACCGCCTTCGGCGACTTCCTTGTCCCAACGGATCCCTTCGCCGCTCAAGGCGGGCGAGCCACTGACGCTGACGTTCCTTGCGCGCAGTCCGACCAGGAGTCGGATAAGCGCCTTCGTTCGGCAGGGCGAGGAACCCTCGGCAGACGTCATTCGCCAAGACTACGGCTTGAGTTCGGAGTGGCGAGCGTACGAGTTGGAGGGGGCGCCACGTCGTAACCTCGGCGCGAATCAGGCCGTGGCCGGGTTTCACCTGAACTACGGGTCCGGCATTGTAGAGATTGGCGGCGTCCGGCTCGCCCACTCGATCCGGCTGCGGGCGACCAAGGGCGCCCCCGACAGCCTCATCGTGAACGGCGACTTCTCCCAGCCGCTCGGCGTGGGTTGGTTCCTTTCGGGACCCATCACGGCCCCGCCGGAGGTCGTCGCGGGCGAGCGAAGGGCCCTCCGTCTTAGCTCGCATCCTCCGGCGGGGGCTCCTCCGTGGATCGTAGAGCTGCGCCAGCCGAACACCACGGCGATCGTTCCGGGCGACGTGGTCACGTTCCGCGCATGGATGCGCAGCCCGACCTCCAGCCGAGTCGGCGTTTACTACGAGATGGCGGGCGAGCCGCACACCAAGTTCATGAAGGGAGTCTTCCTACTCAGGCCGGAGTGGAAGCAGTACAGGCTGGCGGCGCAGATCCCGCAGAGCTTCCCGATCGGCCACGCGCGGCTCTCGCTGTATCTCGGCTATGCCCCGGGAGTGGTCGAGATCGCCGATGTGCGCATGGAGAACCACGGCGCGGCGCGCCTCGCCAACTTTGAGCAGACCCAAGAGCCGTACGGCGGCTTACCGGCGCCCGAGGCGTGGCGCGTGGATGCAGAGGCGCGGATCGAGAAGTTCCGCAAAGGCGATTTGACCATCCGGGTGGTGGACGCGGACGGACGCCCAGTACGTAGCGCGTGGGTGCAGGTCGAGCAGAGAAGCCACGCGTTTCGCTTCGGCACGGTCGGGCCCGCCGCGTTGCTTGTGGCCACCGACGAGAACGCGCGCCGGTACCAGGCCACTCTAAAGCGCCTGTTCAATGCTTACGCCTTCGAGAACGACCTTGACTGGGGAACTCTCGGCACGCGCAGCACCGAGGAGATTTTGAGGATCCGAAACGCGCTGGCGTGGCTGGAGCAAGGCAAATTCGACGTGAAAGGTCGAAACCTCTTGCGCGGGTCCTTCCGCCGACTGCCGGTGGCGTTTGAGACGCTTTCCTTGAACGCGGCCCGGCAGGCGGTGCTCCAGCGCGTTCAGCAGACCGTCGCGGCGTACCAAGGCAGGCTCTACGCCTGGGAGGTCGTCAGCGAGGCGTCGTCGGAGCGCGAGTTGTGGAACAAGATCGGGTGGGCTCAGCTTCCCGAGGTCTTCCGAGCGGCCCGCCGGGCCGATCCGAAGGTCAAGCTGGTCTACAGCGAAAGGGGCATCACGCAGGAGGCGAGCGCGGGGGCCGGGGCACGCCAGGAGGTCCAGCGGCTCGTGCAAGGGCTTCAGGAGGCGGGCGCGCCGGCCGACCTGATTGGGATGCTGGGCCATGTGAGGGCGCCCCTGACGCCCATTCCCCGTGTGCTGGAGATCGTGGAGGAGATGGCCCTGATGGCGCGGGGTCTGGAGGTCACGGATTTTGACGTTGAGGTGTCGGACGACAAGCTCCAAGCCGAGTACCTGCGGGACTTCCTCACCGCCATGTTCAGCCACCCGAAGGTCGAAAGCTTCTTTATGGGAGGCTTCTGGGAGGGGGCCTACCGGAGCACGAACGAGGGCGGAGCGATGATTCGGCGTGACTGGACGTCCAGGCCCAGCGCCGCGGCCTACGAGTCGCTCGTCCGAGGGAAATGGTGGACGCAGGCGGCCCTCACCACCAACGCCCAGGGCTACGCGAAGACGCGCGCCTTCTACGGAACGCACTCGCTCAAGGTCCTCGCGCAGGACCGGCGGTACGCGCGGGAGGTCAAGCTGGAAAGGGGAGTGCCCGGGGTCGTCACGGTGCAGCTCCAAACGCTCCGCCAAGTCCCGCCTTAGCCGCCCGAACCTCTGGCGCGCCGAGCGCCAAGGGGACAAGCCGGAAAAGGGCATTTCGAGGCTGAAGAGGATCTCCGGCCCCCCTCGCCTTTTGCTCCGGCAAAAGGCGAGGGGGGCAGGGGGTGAGGGTTCCGGGCAGTCGCTGCTCCGACCAAACCTGGCTCGTAGACGAGACATTCCGGAGTTTCTCGCCAAGGCGCAAAGATCTATCCGCCTGTGCGCCTCGTCTGGTGATCTGCTGTAGACGAGGCGCGAAGGGTGGAGAAGTCTTGGCGTCTTGGGGAGAATCTCGCCGGCGGGTGGGACTTTCCGGAGCCCTCGCCTCCTGCCCCCTCTCCCATGACGAACCACACGGGCGAGGGGGTCCGGAAGGTTTCTACGCCCTCAGACGATTCGGCTTCCGGGGATCAATTGCCGGACGCGTAAGCTACGCGTGGGCTAAGGCGACGATCTTGTCCGCGGCTTCCTGCACAGTCGCGGCGGGGACGATTTGTGAGCCTTCGAGAAGCTTCCGCCCTTCTTCCACGGCCGTCCCCTCGATGCGGGCGACGACGGGGATCTTGACGTCGATCTGCTCGAACGCTTCGAGGACACCTTTCGCGACTTCGTCCACGCGCGTGATGCCGCCGAAGATGTTGATGAGGAGCCCCTTGACGTTCGGGTCCATGAGGACGAGCTCGACGCAGCTTCGTACCCGCTCGGCCTGCGCGCCGCCGCCGACGTCCAGGAAGTTCGCCGGCTTGCCGCCCGCAGCGTGAACCTCGTCAAGCGACTGCATCACGAGCCCGGCGCCGTTGCCCATAATGCCGATTTCGCCGCCCAGGCGCACGTAGGCGATGCCGCGCTTGGAGGCCTCCGCCTCAATGGGATCCTCTGCCGATTCCGCACCCGTAGCCGCGTACTGCTTGTGGCGAAAGATCGCGTTGTCGTCGATGGAAACTTTGGCGTCTGCGGCGATGAGGTGGCCGTCCGGGGTGAGGGCGCACGGGTTGATCTCGATCATCTCCGCGTCTTCCTCGAGGTACGCGCGGATTAGCCTCTTGATCATCTGCGCCATCTGGCTCTGCGCTTCCTTGGGAAGCCCGGCGTCCTTGACGGCTTTGCGCAGCGCGAAGTCGCTGACGCCGCAGGCGGGGTCGATGTAGAGGCGGACGATCGTCTCGGGCTGCTCCTCGGCGACCTGCTCGATCTCCATGCCTCCCTCGGCGCTGAGCATGACCAGGTTTCGCTGGGTGTCCCGGTCGAGCAGAACAGCGACGTAGAACTCCTTCGCGATGTCCACAGTCTCGACGACAAGCACCTTTTCGACTACCATGCCGGTGGGGTTCTGGATGCTGACGAGCCGCTTGCCGATCAGGTCCCGCGTGAACTCTCCGGCCGCGGCGGCGTCTTCAAAAAGCTTCACGCCCCCCGCCTTGCCGCGCCCGCCCATCAGCACCTGCGCCTTCACGACGACCTTTCCCCCCAGGCGCTCCGCGATCCCGCGCGCTTCGGCGTAATCGC
This sequence comes from Fimbriimonas sp., assembly GCA_030447945.1. Next base: position 6,116 of record JAUJNV010000016.1, read on the forward strand.
TTGTAACCTCGCCGCGGGGGACGGGCACACCGTAGCGGGCCAGCAGCTCTTTAGACTGGTACTCGTGGAGCTTCATGTCGCCTCAGGTTACCAGCCCTTCGCTGTGAGGGGCCCCCTAGCCTTCCGCACCCGGGTGGGTCTCGATCCACTGGCGATGCGCCTCGCCCGCCGGAAGGCTCAGGTGTACCTTGTCCCCCTCCACCGCCCGCACGAGCTCCAGCGAAAGCCAGTGGTGCTGCTTCCCGGCTGCCGGGTCGCTCTTGGTGAACTTGATCGCTCCATTGTCGAGGTGATCGACCGTGCCCACGTGCTGCCCGTCAGAGCCGACCACTTCCATGTGCTCACGAATCCCGGATGTATCGATCATGCTTCTCTCCTCTAGTCCTTAAAGAAGATCGCCCATTGACTTCTACAGTTCCGCTAGCCGCGCAGCGGCCTTAGCCGCGGGCTCCGTGCCTGCGACGTGCGTTTCTCCGCCACGGACTTCCTGGGCGAAGGCAAGCCCTCGCAGGCACGGAGCCTGCGGCCATAGGCCCTTCGGGCCTACGGACGGACGCCGGGGATCTTGAGGCGGACGCGGTAGAGGCCAGTGACGGCGGTGATGTAGAGGGTCCGGGCGTCAAGCCCGCCCCAGCCGCAGTTCGTCGCAACCTCGGGAACGTTGATGATGCCCAGGCTTTGGCCGCTCGGGTCGATGACATGGATGCCGCCGGGGCCGGTGCAGTAGACGTTCCCTCTCCTGTCGACACGTATGCCGTCCGGAGCGCCTGGACGGTTGCCCCGGAGCGTGGCGAAGACGCGGCCGCCAGCGACGGAGCCGTCCCGTCGGACGGGGAAAGCGCGGATGTGGCCGCCTTCCGTATCGGCGACGTAGAGGGTCTTCTCGTCGGGGGAGAGGGCGACCCCGTTGGGCTTCCGGAAGTCGCGGACAAGGGGCTCAACCGTGCCCCGCGGCGTGATGCGGAAGAGGGCGGAGAAGCCGAGCTCCTGCTGCTCACGGCGAATGCCGTAGGGCGGGTCCGTGAAGTAGATCGTGCCGTCGGAGCGGACGACCGCGTCGTTTGGGCTGTTGAGGCGCTTGCCGTCGAAGCGCTCGGCGAGGACGGTGATCCGGCCATTGCGCTCGGTGCGCGTCACACGGCGGCTGCCGTGCTCGCAGGTGATCAGGCGTCCCTGTCGGTCGAGGGTGTTGCCGTTGGCGTTGTGCGAGGGCTCGCGGAAGACGGAGGGAACGAGGCCATCCCGCCAGAGCTCGTAGATCCGGTTCGCGGGGATGTCGCTGAAGAGCAGTGTGCCGCGCCGGGTCCAGATCGGACCCTCGGTGAAACGGAAGCCGCCGGCGACCTTCTCGACCTTGGCCCCATCGGGAACGATGTCGGCTAGAGAGGGAAGGGGATCGGCCAAGGCAACCAGAGCGAGAAAAGGGATCATCGGCGAAATCCTCCGGAACCGCCCGAGGTTACTCTGCCCGGAGGGAAAGACCTACCGGTGGTGCGAGAGCGGTCGTAAGATACATGGAAGAAGGCACTGATGGAAGAACGCGCGCGTGAGGCAGACAACGGGAAGTGGGCGCATCTGCCGATTACCCCTTGGCCGGCGGCCCTTGAGTTGCTGCCCCTCCTTGCGATCATCGCGATCCTCGCCGTCATCCTCCAACCTGTCTTTAAGCAGTCCAGGATCGCCCATCAATCTAGCTTGCGAAGAGAAGCGGGGCAAAAATCCAAGGTGCTTCAGGGCGCGAAGCTCCAGCTCGCCCGTCCCGCCGCCTACTCCCCTGGGTACGTTCGCTTGAGCTACCCCAACGGCGATCTCTCCCCCGCGAAGGGTGTCTGCACCGACGTGGTCATCCGCGCCCTGCGCCACGCCGGAAAGGACCTTCAGCGGCTTATCCACGAAGACATGGGCCGGCGCTTCAGCACCTATCCACGCCGAGGCAAGGCACGCGACCGCAATATCGACCACCGCCGCGTACCCAACCAGATCCACTTTCTGAAGCGGTTCGGAAAGATGCTGACCACTGAGGTAGGAGGCCGAAGCCTGAGTGCCTGGATGCCGGGTGACATCGTGTACTGGAAGCTGGACAACGGCCTCGATCACACCGGTATCGTGTCCGACCGACTGAACGAAGACGGCGAGCCGCTGGTGATCCACAACATCTGGCAGACGGCGGAAGAGGACGTCCTCACCAAGTGGCGGATTGTGGGGCACTACCGCTACCCCTAAGCGAAAAACCTCACACCGCACTGGAGGTCCGTTGCCCTCGTGCCGACATGTCTACCAGGCACTATGAGCGATCCGATCTTTGTCGAGGGCTTGAGGGTTCGGTACCGCTCCAAAAAGGGAGCTTGGGTGGAAGCGGTGCAGGGCTTGGACTTCCGGGTGCGGCCGGGCGAGGTCGTGGGATTTCTGGGACCGAACGGAGCGGGGAAGTCCTCAACGCTGAAGGCGCTGATGGGGTTTGTGGAGCCTTCGGAGGGCCGGTGCGAAGTCTTTGGCCTGCGGGCGGGATCGCTGGATGCGAAGCGGCGGGTGGGCTACCTGCCGGAGGTCGCGATGTACTACCCGTTCCTCACGCCGCTGGAAACGCTCCGTCTGTACGGTGAGCTTCAGGGACTTGGGGGAAGGGCTCTGAAGGACGAGGCCCGTTACCTGCTGGAGATCGTCGGCCTGAAGGACGCCCTTAACAAGCAGAACCGCTCGCTGAGCAAGGGGATGCTCCAGCGGGTAGGAATCGCGCAGTCGCTGCTTGGCTCGCCGGATTTGCTGATCCTCGACGAGGTGACGAGCGGCCTGGATCCCGTTGGCCGGAAGGAGCTCCGGGAGCTGCTTCGCGAGCGGCAACGGCAAGGCGCGACGCTCTTCTTTTCGAGCCATGAGCTGAGCGAAGTCGACCAACTCTGCGACCGGATTCTGCTCGTCCACCAAGGGCGGCTGATCGAGGAGCGCGGCATGGAAGAGCTGAAGGAAGGGCTCAGGCGCTACTCCCTGAGCTACCTCGGCAACGCCTCCCTGCTAGGGCTGACCGAGGAGTGGCACGAGACGGACGGAGTGCGCATCGCGCGGTTCTCCGATAAGGCGCGGCTTCTGACGGCGATCGAGCGGGTGGGACAGGCCGGTGGACAGGTGCTGGACGTGGTGTCGCAGGAGGGCTCGCTTGAGGACTACTTTATCGAGACGGTAGGGAGGGCGGCGTGAAGCTTCGCGTTTACAAGGCGCTTGCGAGGGGCGTGGTTTTGGAGTCACTTCGGCGCAAGGACCTGTGGGTCGTGGCGATCCTGGGGTTCCTCATTCTCTTGGCCTCGGGTGCCCTGGGGTTCTTTGGCGCAAGCGGGCTGGAGGTCTTCGTGAAGGACCTTGCCGTGACGGTGCTCGGGATGTTCTCGACCGCGATGGCGGTCCTGGTATCGTGCCGACTGATCCCAGAGGAGGTGCGGCAGCGCACCCTCTATCCGCTGCTCGCGCGGCCCATCAGCCGGTTCGATCTCCTCTTCGGCAAGTTTGTGGGCGCCGTGTTGGTGACCTGGATCGGGTTCGCCATGCTCGCGGCGCTCACCGCGCTCGCGCTGGCCAGCTTCAAGGTGCCTTTCGAGGCGATCATGCTGCAGTACCTGCTCGCGAAGGCGATGGGCCTGGCCGTGGTGTGCGCCGTCGGGATCGCGCTCAGCACCTTGATGACGCCTCCGGCCGCCGCGACCACCGGCTTTGTGTTGGCGTTCGGCTCGGGCATGATCGTGCGGGCGCTCGTCATGGGGTACGAGGCGGCGCCTCCTGGAGCGCAGTGGGGATTCAAGCTGCTGAACGGCGCGCTCCCGCAGTTCGGGCTGTTCGACCTCGGTGGGAGGGCGGTGTACTTCGGATGGTCGACGGTTCCGCTGTGGGTTATGGGCTCGCTCGCGCTCTACATGGTCCTCTATAGCTCGGCCATGCTGGGCGTGAGCTGGCTGCGATTTCGAAAGCAGGCGATTTAATGCGGCACTTCGTCTTCCCTGGTTTGGCCGTGGTGGCGGCGACGGCTTTCGGAACCTGGGCCACCGCCCTCGCGCCGGTGGTGAATCCGCCAGTGCGGGTTGCGGGGCTGGAGGCGCAGGACAGCCACGCCGCCGCTTCGCTGCTCGGGCAGTTCCGCTCCTCCTGGGCGTCCTGGATGTACCTCCGGACAGATCTGTATCTGCACAACGGCGTCGAGATGCGGCCCCTCACGGAGGGCGAGGCCAGGGCGGGCCGGAAGGCGGAAGAGAGCTCGGAGAAGGGGGACGAGAAGCTGCACGAGGAGAGCATCGTCTCCGTCGTGCCGCCGAGAGAGCGAGATTTCCGGGGCGTCTTCGGCGATCTGGAGAGGGCGACGGCGGCGTACCAGGACATGCACGGGCACGAGCACAACGACCCGAAGAAGGCCCTGCCGCTGTTCCGCCTCATGACGTGGGTGGACCCGCAGTTCATCACGGGGTGGACGATCGGCTCCTCCATCATAGCCATGGACCGAAGCGAGCGGGGCACGACCGAGGCGCTACGGTTTCTGCAGGAGGGCCTAAAAGCGAACCCGCAGAGCGTGGACTTGCTCCACGGCATCGGCACGACGCTCATCTCCCGTGGACGCCGGATCCCAGAGGCGGTCCCGTACTTGGAGCGGGCGCGCCAGACGGGCCTGAAGCACCTGAAGATGCTTTCCGAGGGCGAGGTGGAAGCTTTGGATCAGACCTACCGCTGGCTCGCCCTCAGCTACCGCGAGCTGGGGCATCCGGGCCGCATGCGCGCCGTGGCGCGGGAAGGTCTGCAGGTGTTCCCGGACGACAAAGTGCTCGCGAGGATCCTCGGGGCCGCTTCGCCGGCCGCTGGTGAGACGGCGCGGAAGGATTGGCCACCGGCGAAGGCCCAAGGCGATGCCCACGAGGATCACGATCACGACCACGACGGCCATCAGGACCACGCCCACGGCGATCATCACTAGCTGAACTAGCTGACCTCAAGGCTCGATGCCCGCTACAAAGTGCGGCACATCGGTACTCGACGCGTCGGCGCACGTGCCAAAGGAACCGCAGCGTCATCGCTCAGTCCACAACCTCTTCGCCAGGGCTCGCCCCGTAGGGCGTGCTGCCGTCGCCGTGCGGGACGCCTATGCCTGACTCTGGGCAAGGCGCGGGGCCGGGGGCTGGAGGAAATCTCCCCAACGCCCCGACGCCTTCTGCCCTACCGTCCTTCGGTGATGCCAAACTCGCGGATCACGATGTCCCGGCGCTCGCGCTCGAGGAGGAAGGTGTGCTCGATAGCCGAGCGCTTGCCCCACGGGTCCTCGTACTCGTGGCGGCCCACGACGCGGGCCGCGTCGCGGCCGTTGCTGCGGACGCTGACGATGTCATAGCGGCTGGTCCGCGTGTTATCGATACCGTCCATGAACAGGTCGTAGAAATCGTCCGGGCTGAGGGAGTAGCGGTAGGTGCCATCCATATAGATGTTCACCTTTCCGTCGCGCGGGATGAGCTTGCTCGCGGCGCGGCGGTCGCCCCTCTGGAACGAGTCCACGATGTCTTCGATGGCGTAATCCAGATCCTCGTAGCGGTCGTAGCGATCGGCGGGATTGGGCCGGTTCCACCGGTAGTCGGTGCCTTCCCAGGTCTGCGGGAAGACGTTGATGATGGTCACCCGATGCGGCTGGATGTAAGCGGGGAGGCTGGCATAGTAGTACCAGGGCGAGTAGAAGACGCTGTACGCGTAGTTGACCTGGTGCGAGAAGGCGTACGGGTCGAACACGTAGTGCGGGTAGCAGTAGTAGTCGTCTCGCCAGTTCCGGTCGTAGTGGACGTAACCGACGCGGTAGTTTCCAAAGACGATCCCCACCCGCTCCTGCCGGCGCACGCGGCGGGCGAGCTCGGGGTCGAACCGGGCGGGGGCACGGCCGATCTGGACGCGCTCGCGCCGAACGTTGCCGCCGATGTTGTTGGTGGTTCCGTACCGCACGTTGCCGCTGCGGGACTGGGTGCGCGTGGGGCGCCGGCTGAGGCCGGCATCGCCGCCGCGGGTGTCGCGGCCATCGCTGGGCCGCCCGGAGGTAGAGCCGCCGGTGCGACCGCCGAAGATGTCGCCGGAGTTTCGGGAACCGCCGGAGTGGCCGGAACCACCCGAACCGCCGCCGCTGCGTCGAGGGGGTGGTTCGTTATTCCGAGGCTTGGAGCCGCCTTCCGAAGAGCCTCCCGAGCCGCCGCTAGATCCGCCGCCGCCCTTCTTCTTTTTACCGAGTCCCTCTTGGGGAGACGCGAAAGCCGCGACCATCCCTAGACACACCGTTACGCCGACGATCCTTAGCCACGTAGTCTTCATCAACTTCCTCGTCCATACATATTACGCCACAGATCGTGGGTGGTTACGGATTGGTGGTGGAGATGTCTCTGGGGACGGGACCTCTTGCCGGGCCGGCGCTTCGCGCTAACATAGCCGCATGGCGAAGCGGCGGATTGGAGTCTTACCAGGGGACGGCATCGGGCCCGAGATCATGCGGGCCACTCTGGACATTCTTGAGGCGGTCGGCTTCGACGCCGAGTGGGTTTACCTGGAGGTCGGGCAGGCCGCGCTCGACAAGGGCAAGCCGGCGATGCCGCCGGAGACGGTCGACGCCATCCGCGAGCTCGGGATCGCGATCAAGGGGCCAACGGCGACGCCGGTCGGCAGGGGGCACTCAAGCGCCAACGTCGCTCTGCGCAAGGCGCTCGACCTCTTCGCGAACGTCCGCCCGGCCCGCACCATGCCCGGGATCGAGGGGCCGTTCGCAGACAAGGTGGTCGACCTCATCATCGTGCGCGAGAACACCGAGGATCTCTACGCGGGCATCGAGTTCCAGCCCCATCCCGACGTGGCCCAAGCCATCAAAGTCATCACGCGCCCGGGTTGCCGGCGGCTATGCAAGTACGCCTTCGAGATGGTCCGCATCCAGCGTCGAAAGCGCCTCACGGCGGTCCACAAGGCGAACATCATGAAGCTGACCGACGGGATGTTCCTCGACGAGTTTTACAAGGCGGCCGAGGACTATCCTGATGTGACGGCGGACGACGTGATCGTGGACAACTGCTGCATGCAGCTCGTCACCCGGCCGGAGCAGTACGACGTGCTCGTGACCGAGAACCTTTACGGCGACATCGTTAGCGATCTCTGCGCGGGTCTGGTCGGTGGCCTGGGGATCGCGCCCGGGGCGAACATCGGCGAGAAGTGCGCCGTCTTCGAGGCGGTCCACGGTTCCGCGCCGGACATCGCGGGCAAAGGCATCGCCAACCCGACGGCCCTCCTCTTCAGCGCCGTGATGATGCTGCGCCATCTAGGCGAGGCGGAGATGGCGGATCAAATCGCTCAAGCGGTGCTTCGCATCGCCGCCGACGGCAAGTGTCTGACGATGGACCTCGGGGGGAAGGCCACCACTGAAGAATTTAAGGCTTCGGTGATCAAGGAGGCGGGCGCCGCCTGAGGGTTCTCGTCGTCGGCGGCTCCGGCATGCTTGGCTCAGACCTCCTCACCCACTTGCGGGCACGGGGGCACGAGCCGGTTGCGCCGGCCTCCACCGAGCTGGACGTTACGGACCCTGTAGCTCATGCAGAGATCGTAACCGGGAAGTACGGCGAGTTCCGCTGGTGTGTGAACTGCGCGGCCTACACGGCGGTGGACAAGGCGGAGGAAGAGGTTCGGGAGGCGACCGAGCTCAATGCCTTCGGCCCGGGGCTGCTGGCGCGCTCGTGCCTCATGGCGGGCGCGCGTCTGCTGCACATTTCGACCGACTTCGTGTTCGATGGCGAGGATTCGGAGCCTTACCGGGAAGACGCCCCGACCAATCCGCTGGGCGTCTACGGCCGGACGAAGCGGGAAGGGGAGGAGGCGGTTCTGACGACCCACCCCAACGCCGTCGTCGTCCGCACGTCATGGCTCTACGGGCCGAATGGCAAGTGCTTCCCTCGCACGATCGTCAACGCGTGGGAGGCCGGGAAGGGGTTGCGGGTCGTGGCCGATCAGGTCGGCTCGCCCACCTACACGGGAGATTTGGCGCGGATTCTCGTGGACCTGATCGAGCGGGATCCGTTCCCGGGGACGTACCACGCGGCGGGACCGGAGGCGATGAGCTGGCACGAGGTCGCAAGGCGGACTTTAGAAGCGTACAAGAGGATAACAGGCGGGCAGGCGGGGATTCTTGTGGAGCCGATTCGTACGGTGGATTGGCCCACCCCCGCCCGAAGACCCCGCATGAGCGCGCTGTCGAGCGAAAAGCTCCTGGCCCTGGGGATTCCGCCGATGCAACCGATCGACGAAGCGCTGGAGGAGTTCTGCCGCCGACTGGCCCAGGGTTGGACCTAACGCCGCTCCGGCACTTCTACGCCGACGGCCCACGTATACCAGCCGGGATCGGATCTCTGAAGGAGCTTGAAGACCAAGCCACGACCCGAATGGCGCCGTTCGCGGCGACCGCCGGAAGCTCCCAGTTCCGGTAGTTCCCCAGCTTTGACTTCCACTCGTTCATCACGCGCTGTCGATGCTCGGGATCCGGCCACATCAGCTCGTAGATTCGTTCGGTCCGGATAACCTGATGGGGCCCGTATCCGTAGACACGCTCGGCCTCCCGATTGTAGGCGACGACCCTCATCTGCTCGTCGAACGCTACGAAGATCACCGGCATGTGGTCGGCGAACATCCGGAGCTGCTGCTCGGCGCGGGCGAGCTCTTCGTGGGCGGTACGGAGCGCGACGCCGAGCGCTTGCGTGCGGCTGGCCGCGCCGAGCTTTTGGCGCATGCGGTCCCAATACGTCCGCACCGTTTTCGCCCCGATACTGAGTCGCAGGGCGATCTCCTTGTCGGTCAGACCGTCGGCCGCAAGAAAGAGCACCTCCGCTCCCTCTCGGAGAGGGCGGCGTGTGCATCGGAGCCCTCGCCACCGGTGTCTCTTCCTCGATCGTTAGGTTCTGTGCCAGTCCTCATCGGCCTCAGGGGGTGGCCCCTTTGAAATCGCAGTGTATCACGCCGGACGCGACCTTTCTAGCTCGACCCCGCTTCGGCGGCGACAAACGGAGCAGGGGGCAGTGGCTTGGCGGCCCGTACCCTCACGCGCCTCACCTGGGCGTATTTCGAAAGTATCTCTTCGGCGATATCCGCCGCCAGACGTTCTAAGGTCAGCACCTGACGGGTTTGGGCAAGCGCTTGAACCCGGCGCGCCGCCTCCCCGTAATCGACGGTGTCCTCCACTCGGTCGGACGCGTCCGCCGTGCCCTCGACAGTCATCTCTAGGTCCACCTTGTATCGATGTCCCACCACTCTTTCTTCCGGCGGCACGCCGTGATACGCAGAACTCGAGGCCACGGACGTACACGACGTACACGCCCCATTAGACCCCGCGGAGGAAGGATTTTTGGCGACGGCGGGCCATCCCCGGGGGCGTAGCGTGGTACACTGGGACAAATAGAAAGGCGCCGGAGAGAGCAGGGCGGCTGGGGCCGTCTTTTTTTGTACCGGAGGCATTGAAAAAGGGGTAGCGATGGACATTCTGCAGCAGCAATCCAGATCGCTCAGGAGCGGGATCTGCCGCTTGAGGAGCTTCAGCACGAGCTGGAGGACTCATTGGCGGCGTCGTACAAGAAGTTCATCGGCGTGGACAACGACGTCGACGTGCCCGTCACTATCGGGCTAAATCCCCTTAGCGCGACGGTGGGGAAAGAGGTCGTCGGCATCGTCTCCGAGCCTCGCTACCAGATCAGCGTGATCGATGCGCGCAAGCGCCTTCGAAGCGCAGATCGGGGACCGGGTGCCGATCGCGGTCGACCCGAACCAGTTCGGCCGGATTGCGGCGCAGACCTTCAAGCAGGTCCTCGCGCAGAAGCTGCGCGCGAGGCCGAGACGCGGCGCATCCACGACACCTTCAGAGAAGATGAACGACCTGGTAACGGGCGTCGTCACGCGCCGCGAAGGACAGAGCGTTTTCCTTCAAGTGAATAAGGTTGAGGCGGAACTTCCGCGCCGCGAGCAGGTTCCCACGGAGCCGTATCGTCCGAACGACCGGATGAAGGTCTACGTGTACCGCGTGGACGACGCCGGGCGCCGTCTGCGGGTCATCGTCAGCCGCACGCATCCGAACCTTCTTCGCAAGCTCTTCGAGCTCGAGGTCCCGGAGATCGGCCAAGAGATCGTCGTCATCAAGAGCGTTGCCCGCGAGCCCGGGCAGCGGAGCAAGGTCGCGGTCTCCACAACGGACGAGCGGGTCGACGCCATCGGAGCGTGCATCGGGCAACGCGGCACGCGGGTGCAGGCAATCGTCGACGAGTTAAACGAGGAGAAGGTGGACGTTGTGCTCTACAACGAGGATCCCAAGACCTTCATCACCGACGCCCTCTCGCCGGCGAAGGTGAACTCCATCAAGCTCAACGAGGAGGAGCACAGCGCCTACGTAGTCGTGCCGGACAACCAGCTCTCGCTCGCGATCGGCAAGGGCGGGCAGAACGTGCGCCTCGCCGCGCGGCTCACCGAGTGGAAGATCGACATCCGCAGCGAGTCTCAGGCAGCGGCGGAAGGGAAGAAGTAGGGGAGAGGGTGTTGGGCCTTGGGTGTTGGGTGTTGGGGAGACTGCGGTCCGAGCTCCCAATGCCCAATGCCCAGGGCTCCGCAACGAACGTGCATCGGCTGCAGGCGTAGGAAAGGGCAAGCGGAGCTCTTCCGCGTCGCCCGAGACTCCCAAGGCCGGCTGGACTTGTGGAAAGGAACCGGGCGGAGCGCCTACGCTTGTCGCACAATAGAGTGCGTCGAGGCCTCCTCGGGAAAGGAAGACTCGATAGGGCCCTGAAAGGGCGCGTGGACGACGAGGAGCGACGGGTGCTTCGAGAAAAAATGTTATGCGAGCTGAAGTGAAAGAGAAAGAGAGCACGATATCCATCCCGGATCTAGCGGGCGAGTTTGAGCTACGGCCGGGCCACGTGTATGGCGTGCTGTCCGACCTCGGGATCGAGCACGACGGCGCCGCGTTCACCGCGGACGCCGACTCGCTGGAGCTGATCCGAGCCGCGCTGATGGATGCCGTGGGCTCGCAGGAGCTGACGCTCAAGCCCGGCCCCACGCCGCGGGACGTGGCGGCCGCCTTAGGAGTGCCGCAGGGCGAAGTTCAGAAGACGCTCGTCTCCAAGTTTCGCGTGATGGCCACGCTCACTACGCCTCTTAAGGAGGACGTGGTTCAGAAGCTCCTCGATGGCTACGGCTTCCGCGTCCGCACCGCCGATGCTCCGAAGCCCAAGCCGACCGCGCCCGCCGGGAACGGCCAAGCGAAGAAGGGGGTGCACAACCCCGACCGCCTGTCGTCACGATCATGGGCCATGTCGATCACGGCAAGACCTCGCTGCTCGACTACATCCGAAAGGCCATCGTGGCGGCGAAGGAGCACGGCGGCATCACGCAGCACATCGGCGCGTACCAGGTCGAGGGGCCCGAGGGCAAGATCACTTTCCTCGACACGCCCGGCCACGCGGCGTTCACGAATATGAGAGCGCGCGGCGCCCAGGTGACGGACATCGCCGTGCTGGTCGTCGCCGCGGACGACGGCATCATGCCGCAGACGCGCGAGTCGGCGGCCCACGCGAAGAGCGCGAACGTCCCCGTCATCGTCGCCGTGAACAAGATCGACCGGCCCGACGCGAACGCCGACCGGGTGATGCAGCAGCTCCCCGACGTGGAGCTGATCCCGGAAGCCTACGGTGGCCAGACCATCGTGGTGCCCGTGTCGGCCATCACCGGCCAGGGCGTGCCGGACCTGCTGGAGTCTATTCTTCTCCAAGCCGAAGTCATGGAGCTCACGGCCGATCCAAAGGCGAAGCTCCAGGGTTCGGTGATCGAGGCGAAGCTGGAGAAGGGACGCGGCCCGGTCGCGACGATCCTCGTCCAGGAAGGAACGCTCAAGATCGGCGACTCCGTGCTGGTGGGTCAGACCTACGGCCGCCTCAAGGCGATGACGAACTATCGGGGCGAGCGGATCACGGAGGCGGGGCCTTCGACGCCGGTCGAGATTCTTGGCCTGAACGACGTTCCGCAGGCGGGAGACCGGGTTGAGGCGATGGTGGACGAGCGAGCGGCTCGCGACATCGCCGGGACACGCATGGACGACGACCGGGCGCAGAACCTGGTGGTCAAGAACCGGGGCATGACCCTGACGGAGCTTCGCCAGCGGATGCAGACGGAAGACCTCAAGGAGCTCAACCTGATCATCAAGGCCGACGTCCAGGGTTCTCTCGAAGCCGTCCGCGGGATGCTGGAAAAAGTGCGGAACGAAGAGGTCGAGGCGAAGGTTCTCTACGCGGGCGTCGGCACGATCAACGAGAGCGATATTCTCCTGGCCTCAGCGTCGGACGCCATCGTGGTGGGCTTCAACGTGCGGCCGGAGGGCGGCGCGAAGCGGGAGGCCGAGCGGCGCAAGGTCGAGATCCGAACCTACAACATCATCTACGAACTGATCGAGGACATCGAGGCGGCGGCCAAGGGCATGCTCGAGCCGAAGTTCGAGGAGCAGTACCTGGGGACCGCCGAAGTCCGAGTGCGGTTCAACTTCTCGCGTAAGGGCATCATCGCCGGCTCCTACGTCACGGACGGGAAGCTCACGCGAAACGCCCTATGCCGAGTCCGCCGAGGAAGGGAGCTGGTTCACGAGGGCAAGATCGCGACCCTCCGGCACCTCAAGGACGACGTCCGAGAAGTCACTCTCGGTATGGAGTGCGGCTTGACCTTCGACAACTGGGAGAATTTCCAGGAGGGCGACACCGTCGAAGCCTACGAGATGATCCAAGTCAACGCCCAAGAGCACTCCGGACCCCCTCGCCTTTTGCTCCGGCAAAGGGAGATGATCGAGTGTTGAGTGTTTAGGGGGAGTGCTCCGGCCTGGATACTCAATACTCAACACTCCAATTAACCCGTCCCCTTTTTCGTCGGCCCTCGCCGGACCGGCGATCCATTCTTCTCGCTCGTAGTCTAATCACGTATGGCTATCACGAAAGAAAACCTAGATCTGGCTGTGGTCACCCGGGAGAGCCATCGCTCGCGGATCAGCATGGGCGTCCTGGGCCCAGATGCCGTCGAGGCTGTCGCGAGCACCCTTCAGCCCACCCTCATCGACCTGCTGGCCCTCAACCTCACGACGAAGCAGGCGCACTGGAACGTCACCGGCAAGGGCTTCCGCTCGGTGCATATGCTTCTGGACGAACTTTACGAGTTCCTTTCTGAGAAATCCGACGAGGTTGCGGAGCGGCTCGTAGCCATAGGCGTCAGCGCTTCGGGTCAGGCGGCCGACGTAGTCGGCTCGACCCTTGTTCCGCCGGTGCCATCGGGCTTTCTCAAGGACACCGAGGTCGTGACTCTCATGACCGAGCGCCTGAACGTCGTATGTCGCAACGTTCGGGAACGAGCGGCACAGGTCGCGGAAGCGGACCCGGTGACGGAGGATATGCTCATCGCGATCGTCGCGGAGCTCGAAAAGTATCACTGGATGATGCGCGCTTCGGAGGAGTAGCCTCTCTGGCTCCAAACGGGGACGGCGGCAGGCTAGACTGACCGTTATGCAGCCTCCGTCCTCGCCCCAGGAGCCGTTCCAAGGCTATCCCCGCTCTACCGGCCCGGGTTATGGCTCCGCCTCCGTGCGCTTCGAAGCGATCTCGGAGGCGTGGGCGTACTTCCAGCGGGACATAGGGACGTGGATCGCCTCGATGCTGATCGTGGGCTTCCTGATCTTCCTGCTCGCGGCCGGATCGTTCGTAGGGAGCAACATGCTCACTCATGGAGAGCCCCTGAACATGGGCGGGCGATTCCCGGAGTTCCCGGGGTTCTTATATGGGCTCGCGCTTCAATTCGCGGTGGGCGGCCTGATGACCGTCCTGATGGCGGGCCTCTTCAAGCTGGCGGTCAAACAGGTCCGGGGTGAGCCTATTTCCGTCGCCGACGCCTTCGGAGGGTTCTCTAACCCCTTTCACCTGTGGGTCGCCGGATTTCTCGTCAACCTCGGCACCACGCTCGGCTGCTGCTGTTTCGTCTTGCCCGGCCTGCTGCTCTTGGGGCTCTTCATGTTTGTTCAGCCCATCGTCGTCGATCAACGGGTCGGGGCGATTCAGGCCATGACCATGAGCATCGACACCCTCAAGCCCCACCTTTGGAACGCCATGGCGTTCGCCCTGGTCGTGTCGATCATCCTGGGGGTGGGCGTCTTAGCCTGCGGCATCGGCGCGCTCTTCGCCGGGCCGATCTACTTCCTGTCGATCTCGATCCTCTACCGCGACTTCTTCTACCAGCAGGTCGTGCCGCAGCCCTACACGAGCTACGGCAACTACCCGCCGCCACCGACGGGCTAGGCAGCCCGGAGCGCGACGGGACGTCACACCTGCGCGGGCGGGGCGGTACGTTACGGGAGGCAGGGGGGTCGGCCGGCTCTGGGACTGTTCTTCAACGTCCAGTCCCGGGCGGGTGCAAGGCCAGGGCCTCTTCGTACACGGCGGCCATATCCCTGGCGAAGCGGCGCCGGTTGAAGCGCTCATACGCCTACTGATGGGCGGCCCGCCGGAGACGCTCGCGATGGCCCCGGTCTTCGACGAGGCGCACGATCGCGTTGGCCAATCCTACTGGGTCTCCGTACTCGTAGAGGAGCCCGGTGTCCCCATCGGACACGATCTCCAAGGTGCCGCTGTTGCCGGCCGCGACCAAGGGACAGCCTGCCGCCGTGGACTCGATCGTCACGCGGCCGAGCGGCTCCGCGTCCGAGCAGAGGAGGGAGACATCCGCTTCGCTGTAAAGCCGCTCGACATCCGTTACATCTCGCAGCCACAGGACCCTCTGAGAGACGCCGAGGTCCGCCGCTAGCTTGCGGAGCCTGGGCTCATCCTGCCCGGCGCCGGCGAGGCTTAGTTCCGCTCGGATTCCTCGTCGGGCGAGCGACTCCAAGGAGCGAATGGCATCCTCTTGCCCTTTGCGCTTGGCCAACGTCCGTCGAGCAGAATCCGAACTTCGTCGTCTTGACCGACGGCGCGGCGTTCCGAAAGCGGGGCGGGGGGCGCTTCGATGCTTAGAGGGCCGTTGTAGACGACGCGGATCTTGTCGAGGGCGCAGTACGCGGAGGTCTTCTCCCCGGTGAACCGCGACACGCAAGGCACGAGGTCGGCCGTGCGGTTGATGACTCGGGCCGCCACTGAGGATCCGACCGTGAAGCGCTGTCCGTACTCCACCTTCACCGATTCGTGCATGTGCCAAACGTTGGGCAGGCGCAATCGCCGGGCGAGGAAACCGCCCATGGGGGACAGGAGGGTATCCGTGTGAACGAGATCGATCCCTTTATCCCGAAGGTCCCGCGCCGCTCGTGCCGCGTGGGCCATGTTGCGGTACAGCCGCCACCTTGCCTTCACGGGCGAGACCGGCTTCCGGGTGAGCCAGTTCTTCGCCTTGACGGGCACCAGTTCGAACCCGCACGCGCGAAGGGAGGCGGCGAGGGGACCCTTGCCGTGCCCGGTGATCCCGACCAAGCAGTGGATGCCCGCCTGGCGAAGGCCCTGCATGAGGTCCGTCATCGTGCGTGTCGCCCCGGACACCGCCGGGGTCGGACACACGAAAAACACTCTCATCAGCTAGCGACGGCCGATCTTTGCCCCTGAAGCACGGTCCGGATGTTCCAGTTACCTTTCTCCAAAAGCTCCCAGGCCTCGTCCCGCGTGACGGGGGCCAGCTCGCAGACGATACGGACGCAGCGCTCCTTGAGTTTCTGATTCTTGGCCTTCACGTCGACCATCAGGTTCTCGATCACCTTGCCCGCAAGCACCATCGAGGTCGTGCTGATCCGGTTGAGGGCGAGCTTTTGCGCGGTGCCCGCTTTCAGGCGGGTGGAGCCGGTAAGCACCTCGGGGCCGGTGTCGAGCAGGATGCCCAGGTCGGCGACCTCCAGGAGGGGTGCGCCGCGGTTGTTCGCGATGCCGCACGTCCAGATCCCCTTCTGGCGGGCGTGGCGCAGGGCCGCGATCACGAAGGGGGTGGTGCCGCTGGCGGCGAGGCCGAAGACCACGTCTTCGCGCCGGAGGCTCAGGGCATCCAGGGCGGCGATACCAGCGTATCCATCGTCTTCTGCGTCCTCCAGCGCGCGGTTCGTGGCCGCCGACCCGCCCGCGACCACGGCGACGAAGCGATCGGAGTCGATGCCGAAGGTCGGCGGCATCTCCGCGGCATCCATCGTGGCGACGCGGCCGCTGGTCCCGGCACCGACATAGATCACGCGCCCGCCGTTCTGGTAGGCATTCGCCGCCCTTTCCGCCGCCTCCGCGAGCGGCTCTTCCGCGTCCTCGAGGGCCCGCAACACCGCGCGCTCTTCCTCGTTCATAAGGCGCACGACTTCGTGCGCCGACATCTTATCAAGGCCTTGCGACCTGAGGTTCCTACTTTCGGTTCCCAAACTCCATCTCCCTTGCCAACTCCACTGCACCGTGAAGCGGCGGTCTCGCAATGCGGCTGACGACGAGCTCACGGCGTCCCAACCCCTCCGCCAGCCGCCCGGCGAAAGTGTCCCTGAACGCTGCCGATGCTTTCCAAAGCCCTCCTGCCAGGCAGACGGACACCGCGTCCGCTC
This sequence comes from Fimbriimonas sp., assembly GCA_030447945.1. The sequence goes on from JAUJNV010000016.1 coordinate 22,701, forward strand.
CCGGCAGGTGCCGCGCGATGTGCGCCAGCGTAATCTCCGCCAACTGCCCGCCGTGCCAGTCGGCGAGGCGCAAGGCATATTCCTCTCCCGCCGTGGCGTCGGCGCCCACGGCCTTGGCGAGGCGCGCCAAGAGCGGAGCGGGGGTAGGAGCGCGATACACCGAGGAAACGATCTCACCCTCGTCCTCCGTGCCGAAAACCTCGGCGACGGCCTTGCGCAGCGCGGAGGAGGCGTCTCGCGGATGATTCAGGAAGTAGCGCAGGGCGTCGCGCCCGTAGGCGAAGGCCGAGCCTTCGTCCCCCAGCAGATACCCTTTGCCGCCGCTCTTCACGACCCCGCGCCCCGCGCGCGAGCAGACGAGCGAGCCGGTGCCCGCCACTACGCACACGTCGGTTCCTTGTGGCGAAGCGTAGAGGGCGGCGGTGTAATCCGGCTCCGCGCGAACGGTGGCGGCGGGGTACAGGTCCTGCAGGCGATCGAGACCCCTCGCGCGGACCTCGTCGCTGACTAGTGCGGCGTAGCAGCCACAGAGGTACGAGGGGGACGGGCACCCTTGTGCGGCTGGCGCGAGATTCCGGCGGAGCCGGGCGTCGGGCGTGGAAACGAGGTTGGCGGCGCCGGAATGGCCCTGAAAGAGGACCTCCCCTGCGCGCGTCTACCGCGAGGACGCGGCTCGTGACGATCCTCCGCAGTCCAGCCCTACGTAGACACTCATGCCGAAGGCAGAGGTTACCCACTGCGGCCCGCGGCCCGTCCCCGCAATTGTCATCGTTTCGGGCGGTCGGGAGAACGGAGAGCCGCCGACGGGACTCGAACCCGCATCGAACCAGCTACGGCGGATGGAAACGGCCTCTGACAGCAGGTTGCTCACCCGCCGAGCCGAAGCCCGGCCGCCTGTCTTAGCATCCGTAAAGGTCCGCCGAAGGCCTCTCGGGGAACGCCGCGACGCGGCTATGGACCCTACCACCCCGCCGGTCTCGCTTGCGCGACCGCTTCCACGTTTCCGTAAGCGGTGCTCGTCCAGATTGAGCTACGGCGGCTCTCTCGAAGCAGATTTCGACCATCCACCTGGTCGTTTGTTCCAACGGGTCCCAAGTAGGTACAACTCCCGGGTGAGAAGGTACGCGGGCGAACGGCTCCCGGCCGGAGCTCGGATCGCCGTGGTGGCGAACGATGCACTGGGAAACTTCGTGGTCGCGACGCCCCTGCTCCAAATGCTTCGATCCGCGCACCCCGGATGCCAGATCCACTACTACGGGGGAGAGCGGACGGCGGAGCTTCAGGACGCAAGCGATCTTTTCGACGAGTCGTGGTGCCTTCCTGGGCAGCCCCTTCGGCGCTTCGGCGGAGCGCGCCAAGGGGTATGACCTGGTGATTAACCTGGAAGACGCGGCCTACGCGAAAGCATTTTCCGCACTCACGGGGAGCCGTTTCGTCTGCGGCCCGTGCCTATCGCCGGACGCCCGCGGCGACCTGCCGTTCGAAGACGACCCTCGGGGAAGGCTGTGGGCGGACAAAGACTGGATCGCGGAAGATCTCCCTGGGCGGTACCCCTTCCTCCGGAGCGGGTTTATCGGAGAGATCTTTTGTCGCCTCGCGCACCTGGAAGGGCCGATTCCCCCTTATCGGGTTCCGCTCGTCGAGCCGCCGGTCGAGGTCCCGGACGTCCTCATCGCGACCGCGGCGAGCCTGCCCGAGAAGCTCTGGCCACCCCGAGCGATGGTCGGAAGTGGCGACTTGGCTGCGAGCCGGAGGAGTTCAGGCGGGTTTGCTGGGGCCAAGCCGCAGGCGCAACGGAAGTATTGGAAGGGGACACTGGAGAAGAGGAGCTGGTGGAGGCCGGGTTGGTGAGGGACTTGCGAGGGACGCTTCGATTGCCGGAGGTAGCCGGAGCTCTCGCGCGGGCGCGGGGCCGTGCTCACCATCGACAACGGCATCCTGCACCTCGCGGTCGCTTCGGGCACGCCGACCGTCGGACTGTTCCGCCACGGCATTCACCGCCTCTGGGCGCCGCCCTCTCCGTCGCTGACGGTACTCACCCCCGGCGAAGGGCAGAACGTAGCCGGGATTGCGGTCCAGACGGTCCAGGAGGCCCTGGAGCGTGCGCTCTGAACGGCTGCTGCTCGTTCTGAAGTCGTACATTGGGGATGCCGTCATGGCGTCCCCTTTGCTCGGAGCACTGGAGCGGCAGCGGGCCGATATCGATGTTTTGGGGGCGGTCCGGTGGAGGCCGTGCTGGAGGGGCCAGGACGGTCGTTTTTGCCCATGGAGAATGCGGGCAACGCGCTCCAGGTGGTGCGGCAGGCGCTGGCCCTGGAGGAAGCGGCGCTACGGCATCGCGGTGCTGGTCAACCGGAGCTTCCGCTCCGCGCTGATGGCCCGCCTCTCCGGCATACCCCTGCGCATCGGGCACGAGAGCGAGGGACGATTCCTGGACGCACCCGATCGCCTACTCCGAAGCCGACTTCGAGGCGAAGTCCTCGCTCGATCTCGCCCGGCCGCTCGGGATCGATTGGGCGATGCCCGGCCGAGCCTCCGCATCACCGACGAGGAGCGTGAGCAAGGAAAGGCGCTGGTGGACCGCGCGACCGTCGGGATACAGCCCGGCGCGAGGTTCCCCGAAAAGCAGATCCCCTTCCCACCATGGCCGCCATCGTGCGGGGGCTCGGCGAGGCGGGTCAGCGGGTGGTAATGCTAGGCGGGTACGACGAGAAGGCGGCGGCGAAAGAGCTGGCAGAGACCATCGAGGCCCCGATGATCGACTTGGGAAGTGTCCGCTGCGCACGACCTTGGGCGCGCTCGCGAACCTCAAGGTCGTCGTCGGCTCGGACACCGGGCTCATGCACCTCGCGGTCGGCGGCTGCCCCACGGTGACGGCGTTCGGGCCCACGAACGCCGACAAGTGGGGTCACGACTACCTGCCGCACCATGTCGTCCGCGTGTACAAAGGGCAGATGCGGAGCGCCAATGCCGAAGAGATACTGGAGGCGGCGATCAGCGCCTTGCGGGGACGCTAACCGCCCGGCGCCGGCTCGGGTCGCTTCAGCCACGCGTCGAGCCGGGCCCTGATGTCGGGCAACGCGAGGGGATCGCGTACCAGACGGTAGCCCCTCGACACGCTCTGGCTGTACGGAATCTTCAGCGTCATCATCTCGCCTCCGCGCCGAACCCGGGTGTCGAGAAGAGGCGAGTCGGTGGAGGCGTCGCCCGGCCCGCCGAGGACGCTGATCAGGCGATCTCCTTTGCGCAAGCCGGCGGCCTCTGCCTTCTCATCGAGTCGACGACCGCGTCCCCTTCAAGCTTGAACCGGGGTTGGATGAACGCCTCGTTCGGACTTAGCAAGCGGAGCCCAAGTCCGTTCAGCGTACCGTAGCCCGGCTCTTCGGTGGAGTTCACCCACTTGTCGTACCGCTGTCGGAACTCGCCGCCGACCGCGGCCTCTACCGACCACTTCTTCGATCGCCCGGAGGATGCCATCCTCGGCGTAGCCCGCCCTTGGGCAATGAAAGCCGGGTGTAGAGGAGGCGCATCACATCGCCGAGGCTCTTTTTTTCCGTCCGTCTCGCTGCGAATGGCCGCGTCGATGAGAAATCCGACGACGAGCCCCTTGTTGTAATAGCTCAGGTCGCCGACGCCGAAGCCGCCGTTTTCCCAGGCGCGGCGCGAGCTGTCGGCTAGCGTCACCTTCGAGCGGTTCTGGCTCCTTTGGAGCGTGGCGATCTGCCCGGCGAGCTCGCCCAGGAGCCACTCTTCGCTTTGGAGCCCGCTCTGGTAGGTGTGCTTCTTCGCGTAGTAGTCGGTCACTCCCTCGGCGAACCAGAGGTTGGCCGCGACTCCTCTTCGTGTAGTCAAAGGGGGCCGAGTACGGCGGGGATGTGCTTGACGTTCCAGGTATGGAAAACTCGTGCGCAGCGAGGTCGCCGATGTTCAGCCTCGGCACGTTCGGGATGGCCAGCACTGTCGACGCGCGGTGTTCCAGTCCCTGGCGAAGCCGTACGCGAGGTGGACGATGTAGACGTACTTCTTGAACGGCACTCCGCTAAACATCCGGATGGCCGGCTGGCTAACGCGCCGTAGCCGCTCGGTCTCGGCTTCCAGGTCCGGGCGCGGCCGCTCACCCCGGGTCACGTAGACCGCCCGAATGGTATGCTCCGGCACTTTGAACGCGCGGCGCTCGAACCGCCCGAGCTGGATCGGATGATCGGCCAGCTCGTCGTAGCCGCCGGCGGTGTAGCTGCCGTCGGCGGCTCGATCCATACCGGTCGCGACGTCCCAGCCTTCGGGGAGCTGGAAAGCCAACCGGGTCTTCTCCTTCAAACGCCCGTCGATGAACATGAAGGCCGAGGGTCCGTTGACGAAGGTCGAGTCGTTATGCACGCTGGTACCGAAAAAGCCAAGCCCCGCATCGTCGCCCTTCACCCGGTAGCTGAGCGTGAGGCGCGTGCGCGCGGGATTCGCGACGACCCAGCTACGGGCGTCGCCGCGAGTCACCTTGGAGCAGCAGGCCCCGCGGGTCGGTCGCCATCACGTTGTAAATCTTTTCCTGATACTTCTGGAGAAAATAGAAGCCGGGGTCCAGGCCGGAATCCGGAACCGCTCGGCCTTGCCGCCGTCGATGCGGACGATGACACGGACGCGCCCGCCGCGGGCTCCGGCTTGAGCGTATAGCTCACGGTCGCCAGACCCGTCGCGGGAAGAAAGATGAGGCCGAGGAGGAGCCTTCGCATACCCACTTTACGACGATTGAGCGGGTGAATGCGTCTCGCCACTTCTCCGACCGGAGCCTGCAGGAAACCGCCGGACCCCCTCGTCTTTTGCGAAGCAAAGGGAGAGGGGGTCAGGAGGTTTCCTCTCCGTTTCTCTGCCTCCTCACAAAGGAGGGACGCACATTCGGTTCGTTGCGGGTCTGGCGGGGTAAACCTCGCGCATGTCTTTATCCGCCCTCGCGCTGTTGATCGCCCAGGTGCCGGGGCCGTGGACCCCTAGTCCTCAGCCCTGGCGGGAGCCGGGCTTCGCGAAAGACTATGCGATCCGGTCGCCGAACTTCGACAAGCGCCCGGCGGGCGCGGTCGTGGATACCGTCGTCGTGCATGCGACCGTTATTCCTACGCTGAAGGTGACGACGGAGGCGTTCTCCCGCGAGGCGAGCAAGGTGAGCGCCCACTTCACCATTGGGCGCGACGGCTCCTACGTCTGGCACGTGTCGACGTTCGATCGCGCGTGGCACGCCGGCGTGAGCGAGGACGCGAGCGGCCGGACGAACCTGAATCACTACTCGATCGGGATCGAGCTGGTGAACCGCAACGACGGTAAGGATCCTTGGCCCGAGGCGCAGGTGCGAGTTCTCGGATATCTCATCGGCGCGCTGAAGCGACGATTCCCGCTCAAGCAGATCGTGAGCCACGAGTTCATCGCCCGACCGCCGGGGCGCAAGAGCGATCCCGTCAACTTTCCTTGGCACGAGCTCGAGTACCTGGGTCTGAAGATGTACTACGGGAAACCCGGGCCCGCGCCGTCTCCGCGATAGCGGCTCCCGGGGGTGCTAAAATCACGAGCCCCCGGTGCTCCCCTATGAAATCCCACGACGTGTTTGGCATCTGTAACGCGCTCTATGACCTCCACGTCGAAGCGACGGATGAGATCCTGGCGCAAGCGGGTCTGTCCAAGGGCGCCATGCACCTGGTGACCCACGAGCAGCAGCGGGCGGTGGTGCCGTCGATCTACGAGCGGATCGTCTCGGCATCGCCCGGAGGATCCGGCGCGAATACGATGCTCGGCATTGCGATGCTCGGGGGTAATGCGGTCTTCGCCGGCCACACCGGGATGGACGATCACGCCCGGTTCTACTGCGAAGGGCTCGAGGCGAAGGGAGTCAAGGCGGACCTTTCGGCGTCGGAGGGCGACACGGGGATCTGCGTGGTTCTGGTGACGCCGGATGCGGAGAGGACGATGCTCACTTATCTGGGCCGGTCGCAGTTCCTGGCCCGAGAGCACATCCCGCTCGACGATCTCGCGTCAAGCAAGTACCTCTACGTGACCGCGTACATGTGGGACACCGACGTTCAGAAGGACGCCGTTCAGTACGCGATGCACCATGCCCGTCAAAACGACGTGAAGGTGGTGCTGAACCTGTCCGACCCGTTCTGCGCCACGCGGCACAAGGAGGAGCTTCGCCAACTCGTGCGCTCCAACGTCGACGTCGTCATCGGGAACTCGGAGGAGGTGTCCGAGCTGACCGACTGCGCCACCTCGGAGGAAGCGGGACGGGTGCTTGCGGAGTGGTGCCAGCTCGCCGTGGTGACCCACGGAGCGCAGGGCTCGAAGCTCTTCACGGAGGGCACGCGGATCGACGTCGACCCCTCTCCGGTGGACGCCGTCGACTCCACCGGCGCCGGCGACATGTACGCGGCCGGCTTTGTGTATGGTCTGGCGAAGGGGGTCTCCCTCGACGGAGCAGGACGGCTGGCGTCCGTAATGGCCGCTAAGGTCGTCGGCCAGTTCGGCCCGCGGCTGCAGGAGATCGAGCCCGGTCTGGTCCAGGAGACCGTCAGGGGACTCGCTGCCGCGCCGTAGCCATGGTAGCGGGCTTGGGGCACGGCTCCGTGGCACCTTGCGATGCCACGGAGCTAGGCTGCCCTAGTAGCGGTACTCGTCCGTCTTGTACGGACCCTCGACCGGCACGCCGATGTATTCGGCCTGGTCGTCGCGCAGCTCGGTGAGCTGGGCGTCCAGCTTGGCGAGCTGGAGCCGGGCGACCTTCTCGTCCAGGTGCTTGGGCAGGACGTAGAC
>JAUJNV010000017.1 GCA_030447945.1 Fimbriimonas sp.
CTACAGCCGCACCGGCTTTAAGAGGGGTCTCGATGTGTCGGGAGGCGTGCGCCTGACCTATCGGATGGATACAAGTCGGCTCACGCCTGAGCAGCGGGCCGACGCGAACCTCAGTAGCCGCACTCAAGCCATCCTCTTGAACCGCGCTTCGGGCACGCTCGGAGTGGCGGAGCCCACGGTCATCGCGCGCGGCCAGGATCAGTTCCTCGTCGAGTTGCCCGAGATCAAGGACCTTCAGGAAGCGGAGCGCGTGATGGGCACGAGTGCGCGGATCGAGTTCTATCACGCCCGCAACGTGGCGACCGAAAAGGCGCCGTACCGCCCCTACGAAATTGCGCGAGAAGACGAGTCGGGCCCCAATCCGGCGGTGAGCTTCCGCCGTCGAGGCTCCCCCGACATCATCAAGCCGGGGTCGCCGGAGTACCAGACCATCATCGCTGGCTGGCAGCCCATCCTCGGCGGAGACGACCTCAAGTCGGCTCAGCCTATTCCCAACCAGACCGGAGACGGCGTGGTGCCGCAGATGAACTTCACGCCGAAAGGGGCGGAGAAGATGGAGGAGTGGAGCCGCCGGACCTTCGACCGGGGGGAGTATCTGGCTTCGGTGCTGGACCAGAGAGTGCTGAGCATCAACCCGGTACAGCGGGGCGAGATCCTCAGCGACAACGCGTTCATTTCGGGAAGCTTCACGCCGCAGTACGTCAGGACCTTCACAACCCTGCTGAACTCCGGCGCCCTCCCTGTGGACCTTCTGATCCAGAGCAGCGAGAAGGTTGACGCCACGATCGGGACGGAAGCCCTCAACCGGATCCTCATTGGCGGTGCCGCGGCGTTTGCGTTTACCGCCTTGTTCCTGCTGGCGTATTACGCGTTTCCCGGCTTGGTCGCCCTGCTCGCGCTCGGCCTGTACGTCCTCTTCACTGTCACGGTTCTGCAGCTCATCAACGCCACCTTCTCGCTGGCGACCATCGCGGGCTTCATCCTCTCGATCGGCATGGCGGTGGACGCCAACATCCTCGTCTTCGAGCGTTTCAAGGAGGAGATGAAGGCCGGCAAGTCCCTGCTGAGCGCCATCCAGCTTGGCTTCAGCCGGGCCCTTCCGGCCATCGTCGACTCGAACGCCTGTACCATCCTGACGTCGCTCGTCTTGCTGAACCTGGGCACGGGGCCCGTGAAGGGGTTCGCGACGTCGCTGATCATCGGCGTCGCGATCTCGCTGTTCACTGCGGTGGTCGTGACCCGCTCGCTGCTCATCTTCCTCGTCGGCTCCGGCATCGGCTCCAATCCGAAGTGGTACGCGGTCGACCGTAACTGGTTCGGCGAGAGGCTCGAGGCGACGGCGGACAAGAAGCCGCTCCAGATCGTCAACAAGCCCAAGCTCTGGTTCGGCATCTCGCTGGCCACGATCGTCCCGGGGCTCATTTTCATCGGCCTCGGCGGCTTTAAGCCCAACGTCGAGTTTCGCGGCGGGTACGAAGCATCTTATGCGGTCTCGGGCACAGGCATCAGCGGCGAGACCATCGTGCGAAACCTAGAGCGGAACGGCTTTCCGGGGGGCAACGTCAAGTTCGGCACGGCGGCGAACAACGAGCGAATCGCCTACATCACGCTTCCGCCGCACCCACAACTTCAAGTGAAGGACGTGGATCGGGCCGCCATTGTCGCGCAGGCGGCCGATCTCGACCCGAAGAAGAGCCGGAACTTTACGCTCATCGGCCCCGCCGTGCAGGCGGAGACGCGCAACAATGCCATCCTCGGCGTGCTCATCTCGTCGGTGCTGATCACCGTGTTCCTCGCCATTCGCTTCGGCGTCGCCGTTGGAGGCTTCCTGCCCGGGCTTCGGTTCGGGTTCTCCGCCATCGGTGCCCTGCTGCACGACATCCTCGTGGTGGTCGGCCTGGCGGCGGTGGTCGGCTACTTCATGGGGTGGGAGATCAGCGCGCTGTTCATCACGGCGATGCTGACGATCATCGGCTTCTCCGTCCACGACACGATCGTCATCTTCGACCGCATCCGAGAGAATTTGAGCAAGCCGTTGCCGGGCGAGGATCTCGCCCATCTCATGAACCGATCGATCACGCAGTCGTTCGCCCGGTCGATCAATACGTCCATGACGGTCATCGTGACGATGATCATCCTGATTGCCTACGGCACCACGACGCCGGACCTCAAATTCTTCGTCGTCGCGATGCTCATCGGCATCCTCTCCGGCACGTACTCGCCGATCTACAACGCGGCTCCCATTCTTTATCTTTGGGACCGGGCGGTAGGGAAGAGGCTGGGCGAGGAGCACTCGCTCATCGGTATGGCGCGGGCGGGGCAGGAACGGAACCGCGTCGTCGTTCCTACGACGGCCGAACCCGTTGCTCAAGGAGCGGGAGGGCGCTCCTACGGGCAGGTGCGGCGGCGAGCCAACGCTCCGGCGACGAAGCGGGCGATCGCCGATATCGAGGATAGGGAGCCCTAGCCCTGTCTGCCCCCGCCGCTGACGGGCTAGATATGCGGCTGGCGGGGCAGCGGCCGGGGGGAAGCGGCGGCTTTACGCGAATAGACGCAGCGCCTCGGCGGAGCCGGGAGCGAAGCCGGCGCGCTCAAGAAGGCCGACTACCTGGCTCAGGTTGCTTCGCATGGCATTCCTGGAATCCTCGCCGAGCGGTTCCCCGGCGTCGTCGTAGATGTGTCCGCCGATCGCCGCGCCGATCGCATCCGCGACGCTGAACAGACCCTCCAGCGCTTGAGCCGGCGTGGGGCAGAGCGGGACGTTGAAGCCGAGGCTCACCCCTTCGTGCGACTCGCCCCTCCACGGCGGCGAGGAGAAAGCTTCCGTCGAGCCTCCGATGGGGGAGACGCTGAGCAAGGGGGACGGGTGACGAGCGGCGGCCCAGTCGAACGAGCCGACCGGCGAGAAGGCGAGGCCGAGCTTTGAGCAGACGATCCAAAGATCCGTTCGGCGACCGTACTCGGGGGGGATGGGTGCCACGCTGAGCCCCACCCCCACGTCCAAGTTGTTCCGGATGTCCGTCAGGGCCGACGGCTACGTCCACGTCCTCCGCCGGGGGAAGCGGGAAGCGCGCCGAGAGATCCCTTGGGCGAAGCCCTCGGCCGTCGAAAGAGCCGCCTTGCCGAGGCGGTGGAGAGGGTTCCGGTCGGTGAAAGGTAGTCCCAGGCGAGGGCGAGAGAATCATAGGAGCCGTCGGTGGAAGCATCGAGGGCGCGCCATGCGTCGTCCGACGGGCGCATCGCGAATAGGTACGGCTGGCCGAGGGTGGGGAACCAGTCCGCGTCGAGCAGGCGGGCGGCTTGCGCGGCGGGCACGGAACGGGGCCCCACGAGCTCGACGGTGAACTGCACTTTCGGTGCAACGGCCCCGGCTTGTCCGGGGCAGCGACCTGCGGAGTCGGAAGAGCAATGGCCGAGTCGGGCGCGAGGGGCGGGTCGAAGAGGCTTACCGCCGGGTCCTGGCTCACTCGCTGTACTCCAACTCCTGCAAGACGCGAGGGTTCATGCGCCAGCCCTCCTGCACCTTGACGTGGAGCCCGAGAAAGATCCGCTGGCCGAGCAGCTCCTCGATCTCGGCGCGGGCCTCGGTACCGATCTTCTTCAAGAACGTTCCCCCCTTGCCGATGATGATCGCGCGCTGGCTCGCCTTCTCGACGATGATCGTCGCCTCGATGCGCACGAGATCTCCCTCCGCCTCCCAGTTGTCGATCAGGACCGCCGTCGCATGCGGTATCTCCTGTCGCGTCGCCTGAAGGATTTTTTCCCGCACCAGCTCCCCCACGAGGAAGCGGCTCGACTGGTCCGTGAACTCATCCTCTGGGTACATCGGATCGCCTTCAGGCAGCACTTGGACGATCATCTCAACCAACCGGTCGACGTTGTGGCCCCGGTTGGCGGTCGTCAGCATGTACTTCTCGGTGGGGTAAAGGGCGGTATAGGCGGCGACGTTCCGCTCGACGTCCTCGGCTTTGAGGAGGTCCATCTTGTTGAGGCAGAGAAGCAGATGGGGACCGTCCGCAGGCCGCCCGGAAGCCGATGCAGCAATCTCAGTCCCCGCTTCAGAGGCCTGGTCCACTTCGGCAGAAGGCTCCTCCGCGCGGGTCGTGGGCACTACGAGCTTGGCGATCTGCTTGTCTACTTCACCCGGATGGTGGGACCCATCGGCAACGACCAAAATCGCATCCACATCCGCCAGAGCGCCGCGCGCTTGTTCCACCATCGACTTCGCGAGCGTCGTGTGAGCCTCGTGGATGCCGGGCGTGTCGATGAACACGATCTGGTATCCCGCACCGTTGACGATCCCCATGACGCGGCGGCGCGTTGTTTGCGGCTTGTTGCTGACGATGGAGACCTTCTGGCCGACGATCCGGTTGAGCAGGGTGCTCTTGCCCACGTTGGGCTTCCCGATGAGGGCGACCATGCCAGAGCGGAAGGGAGCGGGTGGTTCGGGGTTCATCCGCTACTCCCTCTTCCGGAACATTACGCTCATGCCCAGGTCGTCGAACTGGGCCACCGGCGGCGCTCCGGACGGGGGCGGACCGCCGCGCCGACTGGTCGTCTCCTCGCCGTCCCGGTCGCCACCGCGCCCGCCGCGGCGACGCCTTCGCCTTCGAGCGCCTCCGTCGGGGTCGTCCCCCTGAGGCTCGGGAGCTGGGGGCTCCTCGTCGAGGATCGCCTGCGGACGGAGGAACCACTCGTCGGCGACGTCGTCCGAGTCGCTCCCCTCGATCCAGGCGTTCAGTTTCATAATCGGAACGTCGAAGTTCGCCGCGTCGTGATGGACGTTCACCTCACGAGGCGGCAGCTCGGCCATCCGCAGGAGATCTTCTGGATCCTTTTCCAGCAAGGACTCGATGTCCGCGCGGGTGCCGACGAGGAAGACGTGGGTCGAGCCGTCTACGGCGGTGAATCGGAGGTTCGTCGTGTCCTCAGCGACCCACTCGCGGGAGAGGAGATTGTACGCCGACCACTTGTCCGGCAGAGTGACCGTGCGCGGGCCGGCACCCGCGCAGTGGACGGTGCAGAAGGGGGGCCGGACGTGGACGACATCCTCGTGGAAGTTCCAGACGTGCGCGCCCGCCATGCCCGCCAACGCCCGGATCAGGGCCGGATTGACGACCGGCTCACCGAGGAATACGCTGGTCCAGCGCAGGGACCGGTCGCCGTCTCCGTCGAACTCGCGGACGACGAAGCTGGGCAGCCCCGTCTGGGAGTACTCGCCGAGAACCAGAGCGTTCTCTGGAATGGCGAAGTAGCTCGGCTCCAGCCCCTTGCTGGCGATGACCGTGCGATCCGCGAACGCTTCGGAAAGGGGGTGGCGGCGGTTCAAGATGGTCGTCCCCGGCCGGCTGTAGAAGGGTTGCGGCTTGAGCGCGATGCCCGTCACCTCGCGCGCGCGCTCCAAGGACTCGCGGCCCGCGTCGAAGAGACCCGCCGCGTAGAGCCAGAACAGCACCTTGCCGTCCCGCTGAAGCCGCGACTTGATCGCGGCGCGCAGCTCGGGGCGGATATCCCAGGCGTTCAGGAACAGATAGAGCTTGCTCTCCGGGAACCGCTCGCGGTGGGCCAGATCACTGAGCAGGTAGAAGCCGGCGTTGACGCCGGCTCGGAGCGCCGATTCGCGGACGTTCTGCACGAGCAGCGTGAACGCGGTGGGGTCGACGAGATAGGCCAGCGCCCGCTCGTCGACGAAGATGGCGACCTCGGGATCACCGAGGGGCGCGGCCATGCGCTGGGTCAGGGCTTCGCGCACGCGTGTCGCCCGCTCCCAGACGCTTGCGGTGGTCAACCAGCCGTTGCCCCACAGGTCCATCCAGGCGACGCCGCTGCCGTGGGCCATCGCCGCTCCCGCACCGCGCCAGTGGACGCTCTCCAAGGCCTGGGGGGTCTTGATGACGGGGTTGTAGTCGTCCGGCTCGTGGCCCTTGCTCAGCGAGGTCTTGAAGTCCTCCTCGCTCAGGAACAGCTTGCCGTTCAGCGCGAAGCTGTCGATCGGTCCCGGGAACGGCGCCGCGCCGCCCGGTTCGCGGCTGCGGTAGCTCGGGGGTCCGGCGATAAAGTCGATCTCGGCGGTGCGCAGGAGCTTGCCCAGGGAGAGGTGGCCGCTCTGGGGGTGCGACCACTCGAAGGTGTAGCCGTACGAGCACCCGACGAGGAAGTAGCCCTCGCTGGCCTCCTTCGCCGCCTGAGCGAGCTCACCGATCCGCTGCACGGTGGCGTCGCTGAGGAAGAGGTGGTAGTCGACGTAGCGCCGCTGGCGGCGCGACGATCGGACGAACTTCTCGCCCTCCGCGCCTTCGGGCTGATACTCCGGCACGCCGACACTGTCGAACCGGGCGCTGCCGTCGAACCAGGAGGCGCGCAGCGTCACCTCATCGTCCAGGTAGCGCGTCTTGGCCCAGTCGCGGAACTTGGTTTTGGCGGCGGGTGAGGTGTCGTAGCCGAGTCCGTCGGCAAGGAACCACTCGCCCCGCTCCAGGTTCACGCCCATGATGGTGTCGCTGGCGTCGAGCAGCCGAAGCTTCCCGACGAACCGGCTTAGGCATTCCTCGGCGTCCCGCCAGAACTCGTCGTCGCAAACGCTGGGTTCGGCGTCCCCGCCGTCCGCCGTGCGGTAGGCGGCGTGCCGGTATCGCTCCTGCCAAGCGGGCGGGGCGCCGAAGACCAGGCGGAACACGACCTGCGCCTGAGGATCGACGGCGAGAGACTTGGTCAGCATGTAGGCTGCGAACGCGACGCTGTCGCCGACGGCGGCGAGGTTCACCTCAAGGTCCACGAGGTACGAGTGGACGTGGATGCCGGACTCGCTGGCCATCCGCATCTCCTCCAGCACCGTCTCGGCGCGGCGCTCGTCCGACGGGCTGTGGAAGAAGGCGACGGGCGGATAGACCCGCCCCTGGCGTACCAGTGTCGGCAGCCCGTCGCGCAGAACGACCTGAGGGGCGTCCGCGGGAATGGCCAGTGGCGGCTTGACCTTCGGCTTTTCCAGTTCGCGCCCTTGGGAGCCGCGGCGGCTTTCGGCCGGGGAGCTTCCGGCTCGGCTTCCGCTACCGGCTCTGCGGACGCCGTGGCAACCTCTTCGGCGGCTTCATCCTGCGGTCGGCCCCGCCGCCGCCGTCGCCTTCGGCCGGATTTCTCCTCGTCGGCGTCGGCCGCCCCTTCGGCCGCTGCCTCGGATCCCGCCTGGCCGCTTTGCTCGACGGCCGTCGGCAGTTTTTGGCGAGGGCGCCAAATGGGCACGGGAAGGTCGTCCGCCAGGGGTTCGTCCTCGGGTGAGGCGGGCGCGGCAGCTTTCGGCGCCGCCTTTGCCCTTGTGCTCGTCGCGAACGGGATCCACGCGCCTGCTTGGGCTCTTCCGTGGGCCCGGGCTCCTCTACCGGAACCGGCTCTTGCGCCGCCGTCGGCGCCGGAGCGCGAGCGCTGAGTTCTGGCCCGCGGCGGCCTTGGCGGGCGTCCGGGAGCGGCTGCGGCTTCAGCGGGCCGGCCTGCGGCCGGGGCTGCGTCGGCTGACGGGGCGGGTTCGGGAGAGTGGGCTCCAAGGGCGCGGCCTTGCGGCGCGAGACCCTTGCCGGCTTGGCCTCGGGGCGCAGCCTGAGATTCGGCGGCTTCAGGCGGCTCGACGGGGGCGGTGGTGGCCTTTCGGCGGCGGCTGCGGACCGGAGCGGCTTCTTCGGGCGGGGTCGGTTCGGTGGCGACGGGGGCTTTTCTAGCTTCTTGCGGGGCATGGGGTTTGTAGGAAAGACGTAGTGGCCCACTCGAGAAGCGCCTCGGGCGCTTCGAAAAGCAGGTCGGGGCGCTCGGCCAGCAGCGTCACGCGGTCGGACGCGCCATAGGCGACGGCGACGGAAGCGACGCCCGCGCCACGAGCGCAACGTATGTCGTAAATCGAGTCTCCGACCATCACCGCGCTGCTCGATGCGACGCCCAGGCGGTCGCAGGCGAGCCGTGCGCTCTCCGGGTCGGGCTTAGGAAGGGCGACGTCGGACGCGCATACAGTCGCGTCGACGTGGGGTGCTCCCGGAAAGTTGCGCAGAAACAGCTCGAGCTCGGTTCCGTTCTTGCTGGTGACGAGCGCGGTGCCTTGGCCACGCGCCTTGCAAAAGGCGAGAGTTTGGAGCGCCGCGGGGAAGACCCGTTCGTGCTCTTTGTGCGTTTGGAAGCGCGAAATCGCGTAGGAGGTCATCTCCGCCAGCTCATCCGAACCGGGTTGCCGACCAGTGACCAGCGGAATCTGCGCTCGGAGGGGCATCCCGATCAGGGCCCGAATCTCCTCTCGGCGGGCGCAGGCCCATGTATCGCTCGAAGGTGTCTCCGAGGCCGAGGATGATGGTTTCGAGGCTGTCTACTAGAGTGCCGTCAACATCGAACAGCACCGCATCGAAGTCGGCCAGCGAGGGGCCCTGAGGCATCTTGCAGAGTATGGCAGATAGCGGCCTCCCAGCGGCTATTATCGACGAATGCTCCGCGAGCCGTTCTCCACCACCACCGCGCCCGGAGCCATCGGGCCCTACAGCCAGGCCGTGCGCGCCGAAGGCGCTTCCTCTTCCTCAGCGGCCAGATCCCCCTGACTGCGGGCGGCGACTTGATCCAGGGAACGCCGGCGGCGCAAGCGGAGCAATCGCTGAAAAACCTGTCGGCTGTGCTGGGAGCGGCGGGGCTGTCAATGGCAAACGTGGCCAAGACCACGATCTTCCTCTCCTCGATGGACCACTTCGCCCAGGTAAACGAGGTGTACGCGGGGTTCTTCGGCGAGGAGCCGCCCGCCCGCTCCACGGTCGCCGTAGCGGGCCTTCCGCGGGGAGTCGACGTGGAGATTGAGGCGATAGCGGTTTATTGAGGGTGATGCGGTATTACGGTATTGCGGTATTGGGATCTTCCGGAATACCGAAACACCGCAACACCGTAATACCGTAACGCCGCCCCATGAAGCACATCGTCTCCGTCAGCCTGGGCACGAGCAAGCGGGATAAGCGGAATGACGTCGAGATCCTGGGCGAGCCGTTTTTGCTCGAGCGTATCGGTACCGACGGGGACCTCGAACGGTTCGGCAAGACGTTCCGGGATTTGGACGGGGAAGGTGGACGCGCTCGGGGTCGGAGGCGCGGATATATGGGTCGTTGTGGGGAAGCGGCGGTACGCCTTTCGCCAGATCGCTAAGCTGGTCGCGGCGGCGACCCGGACGCCGGTAGTCGATGGCAGCGGATTGAAGCATACGCTGGAGCGGGAGACCATTCGCACTCTGCAGCGGGAGGGTACGGTCGACTTCCAAGGGACGCGGGTGCTGCTGGTCTCGGCGGTCGACCGCTTCGGGATGGCGCAAGCGCTCGGGGAGGCGGGGGCTAATGTGGTCTTCGGCGATCTCCTGTACGGGGTGGGCGCCCCCGTCGCTCTTCGCAGGTATTCACAGGTGGAAGCGCTCGGACGGCTGCTGCTGCCAGTCGTCACGCAGCTTCCCTTCAAGTGGTTTTATCCCACGGGAGAGAAGCAGGAACGGCGTACGCCGAAGTTCGCCCGCTACTTCCACGAAGCCGACGTGATCTGTGGCGACTGGCACTACATCCGGCGCTACGCGCCGGACGACATGAGGGGAAGACCATCCTCACCCAGACGCTTCGCAAAGCAGATCTGGACTGGCTTTCCACCACGGGAGCAGCACGCGCAATCACGACGACGCCCAGCGTGGGCGGCGAAACGTTCGCCACGAACGTCATGGAAGGGGTCGTCGTCGCACTACTACGAAAGCGTCCCGAAGAGCTGGAGGAAGACGACTACCCAGAGACTCTCGCTCGCTTGGGATGGAAGCCGAACGTCATAACACTGTAAGGTACGATGCTGAACTTAACCCCTAGGAGCTCTGGAGGAAGTGACTCGCTTCGCATTCGTCATTCACCCCTTTACCCGAAGGACCTCGCGCGGAAGTATCCTGTCGCGAAGTACATGCCCGACCGGGTCATCGAGGAGTTTATGGCGCGCAAGAGCCCGGTGATGATCAGCGAGATTTCGGGCGTACGATCCGAGGCCGGCGCGGAGATCGGGCTGGTTTATCGGCTGCCCCATCACGCCGGGGATGACCAAGCGGCTTCCCCTGGAGAAGACCTACCGCGCCATCATCCGGTGTACGGAGCTCGCCGCCGAACAAGGGGCCGATATTATCGGACTGGGCGCTTTCACGAGCGTCGTCGGAGACGGCGGCGTCACGGTGGCGAAAAACTCGCCGATCGCCGTTACCACCGGCAACAGCTACACCGTCGCGACCGCGATCGAGGGCACCCTGAAGGCGTGCGTGATGCTGGAGATGGACCTCCCCAACTGCACGCTCGCCGTCGTCGGCGCAACGGGTTCGATCGGAAGGACCTGCGCCAAGGTGCTGGGCCGCGAGTTCGGGCGGACGATCGTCGTCGGGCGGGGACGAGGCGAGGACGCAGGCGCTTGCCGACGAGATCCCCGGCGCGGTCGCGAGCGTCCATGTCGAAGACATTCGTCAAGCGGATGCGGTCGTAACGGTGACCTCCAGCAGCGAGGGCGGGATCATCCTTCCGGAGCATCTCAAGCCAGGGTGCGTGGTGTGCGACGTAGCTCGCCCCCGCGACGTCCCCTGCGGGTCGGCAAAGAGCGGCCGGACGTTCTGGTGATCGAAGGGGGCGTGGTGCAAGTGCCGGGCAACGTGCGGTTCGGCTTCGACTTCGGCTTCCCGGGCGGCACCGCCTACGCCTGCATGTGCGAGACGATGATGCTGGCCCTGGAGGGCCGGGCGGAGAACTTTACTCTTGGCAAGGACGTGAGCGTCGAGCAGGTGGATGAGATCACCCGCATCGCCACAAAGCACGGCTTCCGGCTGGCGGGCTTTCGCTCATTCGAGCGGGCCGTAGGCGAGGAAGCTATCGACCGGGCACGCCTGGCGCGGGCCGGTTCGTCGCTCGTGCCTACCGGGCACTGAGGCGCGAGCGCCTTGCCACAAAGCCCTGAAGATGGGGATCTTGCTGCAGCCGCTCCAGAGCGGTTCGGCCGGCGGCCGTGCTCTGGAGCGCCTGGATCACCGCGTCCTGTGAACTCGCCCTCGCGGTTCGGGTCCACGTCACGCAAAGCGGCTTGCAGGTCGCCGACGAGTCCCTCGCCTCCACCGCGGCCTCAGCGGCCGCGAGCCGAAGCTGCCGGTTCCGCAGGGCCCGCGCAACGAACCGTTCGGCGAGTGGCGTCGGCACCGCCGCCGCCACTTCGAGCGCCGTAGCCGGATCCCCGGAGCCGCCGCCTAGGGCGACATCGCCCGCGAGCTGCAGCGCGGAAATCGCGCTCGCCCGAAGCGCGGCATCTTCGCTGCGCGTGTAGCTCCACAGGAGGCGAGCGGCGCTGGGGGTCCCGATTCTGCCGAGCCCAAGCGCCGCCTGGGCGCGTTGCGGTCCCGGTAGCCGTTCGTCGCGCAGGGCTTCGGCCATCAGTGCCTCCGTCTCCTTCGCTCCGATGCCGCTCAGGGCGGTGAGGTAACCCAGCCGCTCGTCCCCCTCCGCTGCCCCGGTACTGCGCGACCAGAGGCGCCACGGCCTGCCGGGCACGCAGCTTCCCGAGCGCGTCCGATGCCGCCAGTCGCACGTCTTTGTCTTCGTCTTCGAGCAGGGGCAGCAGAAGGGGACGGCCGGCGGCCCGGCGGCCACGAGAAACGCGATCGCGTTCGGCCGGGTCTCGGCGACCCGAAGCCGCTCGGCAACGGCTTTGACTGCAGCCGGCCCGGCCTGCCGTAGCGCGCGGGCGACCGCTAAGCTCTGGAAGCTGCCCTTGTGCTTCAGCTCGGCGGCCACCGCCTCCGGGTGCGCCTTGGCCAACTCGGCCAGAGACGCGGTTAGAGCCTCCCGCGCCTGGGGATCGAAGTCGGCCAGAAGGAGCCCGATCAGCTTCGCGAGCTCGGGGGCCCGGTGGTGCGCGAGGTTTTGGGCCATGCGGAGCCTCTGGCCCGGCTCGAGCTTCTTAAAGAACGTCGCGATGTCGGGCCGATCCGCCGCCGCCCGAAAGAAATCCGCCTGAGCTTTGCCTGGCGGACCCGTAACGACCGCGATGTCCCGGCGCGTCGTGTACGCGCTCCACGAGCCCAGGATGATGGCGATCAGGCCAATGACGAGCAGGGAGCGGACGATGCGGCCGATTCTCCCCCCGCTGCGACGCTGAGGCCGACTCTCGCTCATGCCGAACCTGAAGTCCCTCGTAAATATGCCGACATATAGAGACGTGACAACGGTTTTCTGTATAGCGGCCTATCTGGCCGCGGCGGCAGCTTTCTACACGATCGTGTATCGAGCCGCCCCCGTGGCCGACGACGGCGCCTAGAACTGGACCTTGACGGCCTCGCGCTGCTGAGCGTCTTCGATCTCGAACAGCTCCTTCGGCTTAAAGTTGCCCATGTTGGCGAAGATGCTGGAGGGGAACACCTCGATCTTCGTGTTGTAGTTCGTGACGATGTCGTTGTAGTACTGCCGCGCGAACGCGATCTTGTTCTCGGTGCTCTTGAGCTCTTCTTGGAGCGAGAGCATGTTTTCGTTCGAACGCAGATCCGGGTACGCCTCCGACAGGGCGAACACACCGCTCAACGCCCGGGCGACCTCTCCCTCGGCTTCCGCCTTTTCACCGACCCCTCGCGCCGAGACGGCCCGGTTGCGCGCCTGGATCACCCGCTCGAGGGTGTCGCCCTCGTGCTTCATGTATCCCTTCACCGTCTCCACGAGGTTCGGGATGAGATCGTAGCGCCGCTTGAGCTGCACGTCGATCTGACCAAACGCATTGTCCACCTGCCGTCGGGCCGACACCAGCCCGTTGTAGGAGCCGATGCCCCAGAAGACGACGACGGCCACGACGACCAACAGTACGATCAAAGCAATTCCCATAGGTTTTCCCCGTCAGGATAGCCCTACGAGAGAGAGTTCCGCTGGGTTTCGTCCTGAAGCTGCCACTACGGGGCGGTTTTTCGCCGCAGACGGATCGGCTTCGCATCGAAGCCCTTGGGATCCGTGAGGAGCAGGGATCCGTCAGGCTGGGGTAGGAGGAGGATCTCCTCGTTCATCTCGGCCACGCCTGGCGTCAGGGGGCGTTCGAGGATAGTCTCCACCCTCAGGAAAGCGTCCTTCCCCTCATAACGCACAGCCCCGGCCTTCGGCATGCCGGCGTCCACCATCTGGAACCGTCCGTCCGCTTCAATGGTCAGGTCAAGGCGCGAGTAGGTTCGCAGCATCGCGGGGTCTTCTCCCGGCCGCGGCTTCACGTCACGCTCGCCGCGCCAAGCGCCGACGAACTCGGAGCGGCCGCCGCAGGAGACCATCACGGTCGCGAAGACCGCGACGGATATAATCCGAAAGACTATGGCCGCCATCGCTCCCGCAGTGTACACATCGATGGGGCTGAACGACGAAGAGTACGCCCGCATCCTCCAGCTCCTCCGGCGCGAGCCGACTTACACGGAACTCGGCATGTTCGCCGTGATGTGGAGCGAGCACTGCGGCTACAAGTATTCCCGCCCGGTCCTTTCCCTGTTCAAGCGCTACAAGGAGGCGATGGACGGGAAAGGGTTCGAGAACGCGGGCATCGTGGACATCGGTGACGGACTCGGGGTCACGATGAAGGTGGAGTCGCACAACCACCCCAGTGCGGTGGAGCCGTACCAGGGCGCGGCCACCGGGGTCGGCGGCATCATCCGCGATATCCTCACCATGGGCGCGCGCCCGATCGCCTGCCTCAACTCGCTTCGTTTCGGCCCCATCCGCGACGGCGAATCCGAGCCGGCCGTGGCCGAGCGGAACCGTTACCTCTTCGAGCACGTCGTCGCCGGAATCGCCGGGTACGGCAACTGCGTCGGCGTGCCCACGGTCGCGGGCGAGGTCGCTTTCCACCCCGGTTACAGCGGCAATCCTCTCGTCAACGCGATGTGCGTCGGCATCTTGCGGCTGGACGATATCACCACGGCGGCGGCGGCCGGCGTCGGCAATCCGGTGATCTACCTTGGCTCCGCCACGGGCAAGGACGGCATCCACGGCGCGACCTTTGCGAGCGACGCCCTCGGCGAAGACAGCGACGCCAAGAGGCCGAACGTCCAGATCGGCGACCCTTTCGCCGAGAAACTCCTCATCGAAGCGACGCTGGAGGCTCTGGCCACGGGAGCGGTCGCCGCTATTCAGGACATGGGCGCCGCGGGTCTCACCTGCTCGACGGTGGAGATGGCGAGCAAGGGTGAGGTCGGAATGGACGTGGACCTGGACCTAGTGCCAACCCGGGAGACGGGGATGAGCGCCTACGAGCTGATGCTGAGCGAGAGCCAGGAGAGGATGCTCGCCGTCGCGCACGCGGGGCGGGAAGAGGAAGTGCTCGCCGTCTTCCGCAAGTGGGGCCTCGGCGCGGAAGTGGTGGGCCGGGTGACCGTCGACGGACTGGTGACGATCCGGCGCTTCGGGAAGATCGAGGCGCAGGTCGACCCGCGGCTCTTGACGGACGAATGCCCGGTGTACTACTCCCCGACGGAGGTTCCGGCTTATTTCGAAGAAGCGGCAGCCTTCGATCCGGACCGCCTTCCCGAGTCCGATCCGCACGAGGCGCTCCTCCGGCTGCTCGCGTGCCCCGACATCGCCAGCAAGCGGTGGGTGTTCGAGCAGTACGACCAGCAGGTCCAGACTCAGACGGCCCTTGCGTTCGGCCAAGGCGACGCCGCAACTCTGGCGCCCCGGGGCACGGGGAAGGGGATCGCCCTGAAGATCGACGGCAACGCGCGCCAGACGCGCCAGCACCCCTACCGAGGCGGGCAGCTCGCGGTCGTAGAGGCCGCGCGGAACGTCGCCTGCACGGGAGCCGTGCCTACCGCCGTCACCGACGGCCTGAACTTCGGCAGCCCGCAAGTACCGCACGTCTACTGGCAGTTCAGCGAAGCGGTGCGGGGCATCGCGGATGCGGCCGAGGCTATGGGCACGCCGGTGATCAGCGGGAACGTGAGCTTTTACAACCAAAGCGACCTCGGCGAAGTCCCGCCGACGCCGTTGATCGGCATGCTGGGCCTGCTCGACGACGCCCGCCGATGCGTCGGGAGCGCGCCCCGGCGGGAGGCGGACCTTTGGCTCCTGGCCACGCCGGCGGCCCGTGCCGAACAGCAGGGGTTAGGGGCCAGCGCCTATCTGGCGGAGATTCACGGACGGGAGGACGGCTATCCCGAGGCGCCCGATTCAGAGGCGGAGCGGAGGCTGTGCGCCGCACTCGCCGAAGGCGTCGCCGAGGGGGTGCTTTTCTCGGCTCACGACTCCAGCGACGGCGGGCTTGCGGTGGCGCTCGCGGAGATCGCCCTGGGGTCGGTCTACGGCGTGGACGCCGAGCTGCCGGACGCCGTCGGGCGGCTCGAAGCGAGGCTCTTCGGCGAGATCCCGGGGCGGGTCGCGGTCACGGCGACGGACGAAAACGCCTTACGCGAGCTGGCGCGCCGCCACGGTCTTTCTCTTCACCGTCTTGGGCGGGTCGAGGGCGAGCGGGGCCTCCGGCTCCGCCTGAGCCACGGAGAATTGCTGGACTGGAGCATAAATGAACTCGACGCGCGGTACGAAGGCGCAATCTCCAACGTCATGAGGCACAATAGAGAACTCGTTGGCGAGCGGGGATAAAAGGCTCGCAGACCCGGTACAGGTTGAGCATGACGCACACCAAAGGGATTCGCATATTCGTGTTATTGGCCGCGCTTGCGCTTTCGGGCGTGACCTGGGCCCAAGTCGACGCCGACCCCGTGTTCCAACAGAGGGTCGTCGATGCCGTGAACGTCCATAAGGCGGGCAAGACCGACGAGGCGATCCAGGCCTTGGAGACGCTCGTCAAGGAGAATCCCGGCAGCTATGACGCACGGTCGTGGCTCGGGTTTCTGTACTTGAGCCAGGGGCAGGCCGAGAAGGCGGTGCCGCATCTTGAACAGGCCCTCCTGCAGCGGCCGATGGACCTGGAGATCCAGAACAACCTCGGGAACGCCTACCTCGCGACGAAGCAGTACGACAAGGCGCTGGAGCGATACCGAGAGGTCGCCCGCCTGAACCCGGCGATGTACGAGCCGCACTACAACATCGGCAACATCGCCCTTTTGCAGGGGGACCACGAGGACGCGGTGACCGCCTATAACCAGGCCGCGAAGCTCAATCCGGAAGATCCGTTCGTCCAGAACAACCTGGGCGTCGCACTCGAGAAGCAAGGAAAGCTCGAGCCCGCCGCGCAGGCGTTCAAGCGGGCGTCGGACCTCCGGAAGGACAACGGCACGTTCGCCGCGAACGCGGGGCTCGTGCTCGTGCGGCTCAAGCGGGCGGACGAGGCGATTACCTACCTCGAGCGCGCCAAGGCCGCAGGCTCGCTCGTACCGGAAGTCACATTCGAACTCGGCCACCTCTATTCGGGAGCCGGGCGCAATCCCGAGGCGCTACGTCAGTACGAGGCGCTTAAGGAGAGCCCGACCCATCGGACGAACCCAACCTATTGGTTCAACCTGGGCGTCCTCAGGGCTCGCAACGGCGACAATCGCGGCGCCGAGCAGGCCTACCGCCGTGCTCTGGAGTTCAAGCCGAACGATCTCGACGCGCTCAACAACCTTGGCCTTCTCCTCTACCGGCGCCAGTCGTACGGCGACGCGAAGGCCGTCTTCCTGAAGCTTTCGGGCCTCAACCCGACCTCGCAAGAAGCCAAGATGAATCTCGCCGCCGCCGCGATCCGGGCGGGAGACCGCTCGCGCCCTCCAGACTTGGCAGTCGATTCTGAAGAGCAACCCTAACGACGTCGATGTCAGGCTCGAGTTGGCGAACGCCCTAGACGATTCCGGGCGGTACGACCAGGCGCGGGCGCAGTACGCGATCGTCGCGAAGCAGAAGCGCTCCCGGCCGGAGGCGCACAACGGCATCGGGCTCTATCATCTCCGGCGCGACCAGCTCAAAGCGGCAGAGGCCGCATTCCGCATGGCGATCACGGTGGCTCCGAAGTTCATCCCAGCTTACAACAACCTCGCGGTTACGCTGGAGAGGGCCAACCAGCGGCCGCGGGCTATCGCGCTTCTACAGCGAGCCCTCACGATCTCTCCGGGCGACTCGGCCATTCCGGACGTTCGAAAGAACCTTCGGCGAATGCAGCCGCCGGCGCGAGGGTCAAGGGCTCGTAGGTTGCGCGTCCACCTCGTCGCGAACATCCACCGTCCCGACGCCCTGGACGCGGCGCTCAAGGCGGCAGGATGGCTCCGGTCGAGGGGGATCGATGTAGGTTCCGACGCCGAGACGGCGCGACGGGTGGACCTTCCCGAGGTGCCCGAAGAGGATTTCGGCAAGGCTGATCTGGTCGCGGCCCTCGGGGGCGACGGCACGCTGATTCGCGCGGCTCACCTTTGCGCCGAGAGCGGTACCCCCGTGCTCGGCATTTATTACGGTCGGTTCGGCTTCGTTACGCAATGCCGGGAAGTGGAGCTCGGGGCGTGCCTCGCGGCGTTCTTTGACGGTAACACGAGGACCGAGAGTCGGATGATGCTTCAAGGGGAGCTTCTGCGAGCGGGGAGCGTCGTGGCCACGCTTCACTCCCTCAACGAGATGGTTCTCCAGCGCGCCGTCACCGCCCGGATGATGACGTTCCGGGTCACCGTCGACGGCCACTATCTCACGAGCTATCCGGCGGACGGGTGATGGTCTCGACGCCGACGGGCTCCACCGCCTACAACCTGTCAGCGGGCGGCCCCATTATGGATCCCACCGTGCAAGCCCTCATCTTTACCGCGATTGCGCCGCACACTCTGACGGCGCGGACGCTCGTGCTTCGCCACGACTCGGAGATTCATCTCGCCGTGCAAAGCGACGGGGACGCGGTGCTTTCAGCCGACAGCCAGAAGCGGCTTCACCTGCTCAGCGGCGATGCCGTTCGCGTTACCCGCTCGCCGCGCGTAACCAATCTGGTGAGCGTCGAAGAAAACGACTTCCTCGTCAAGCTGGGACACCGCCTCTTCTGGAGCCAAGGGCTCCTGGGGGAAGGGGTTTGAGCTCCGCAGCGTTGCTCGAAGTTCGGGACGTGCGCGTGGAGTTCGGCTCCCCCGGGGGGAGCGTGCGCGCGCTAGACGGGGTTTCTCTGAGCGTTGCGCGCGGGGAGATCGTGGCGGTGGTCGGCGAGTCCGGCTGCGGCAAGACGACCCTCGCCCGCGCCGTTCTCGGCTTGCAGCCGCTCCGGGGAGGCGAGATCCTCATCGACGGCAAGCCGGTCCGGGGAACCGAACGCCGGATGGCGCAAAAGGTCGGGATGGTCTGGCAGGATCCGTTCGCCAGTCTCGATCCTCGGTGGCACGTTGGCCGCTCCGTGCTGGAGCCGATGGGCATCGTCGGCAAGAAGGGCGTCGCGGGGGACGTGCTGGAGACGGTGGGCCTCGACCCGGCGATGGCGACGCGCTTTCCGCACCAGCTCAGCGGGGGCCAGCGCCAGAGGGTGGCCATCGGCCGCGCTCTGGCCCCGGAGCCGCCCCTCGTGATCTGCGACGAGCCGACCGCCGCGCTCGACCTAAGCATCCGCGCGCAGATTCTCAATCTCCTCAAGGACATCCAGCGCGACCGGGGCTGCTCGTTCCTCTACATCTCCCACGACCTCACCACCGTCCGCTTCCTGGCGGATCGGGTCGCCGTGATGTACCTGGGCCGTATCGTGGAAGAGGGGCCTACCGAGGGGATCTTTACGGACCCCAGGCACCCTTACACGAAGGCGCTTCTGGACTCCGCCCCCACCCTCGAAAAGCTCATGCATCTGCCCGAGCCGCCGTCGGGCGAGCTGCCGGACCCGAGAATCAAGTTCACGGCGTGCCGCTACGCGACGCGGTGCCCGAACGCCCAGCCCTCCTGCCGAGAGGTGGACCCGCCCCGAACGGTGGAAGGAGATCGGTCATACTTCTGCCACTTTCCGTTTGATGCATCCTCCGAAACGACGCGACGCGACGTCTGTAATAGTGAATGATGTCTCACGCTTCGGCTATGGAAGCGCCTTACTACGCACGTCAAGCCTATAACGTCGAGCTCCGCGAGCTTGAGCACGACCTGCTGGACATGGGCAGTCGGGCCGATGCCATGATCGGGCAGGCGGTCGAATCCCTGCGCACGTTGGATACGGCCCTGGCGATGGAGGTTCTGCGGAAGGATGACGAGGTGGATCAGCTTGACCTCGGCATCGAAAGCCGGTGCCTGCGCCTGCTTGCGCTGCAGTCTCCCACGGGCCGCGACCTACGCACGATCGGAACCGTCATCAAGGTCATCACCGACATCGAGAGGATCGGCGACCTCGCCGTCGACATCGCCAAGATCGCGATGAAAGTCGAGAAGGAGCTCGGCGACACGACGTTCGTGGACATTCCGCGCATGGCCGGCGTTGCCCGAACGATGTTTCGCGAGGCGCTTGAAGCCTATGTGCGGCGCGACTTAGAGCGGGTGCGCGAAGTCTGCACCCGCGACAACGAGGTGGACGGGCTCTATCGCGAGCTGCGAGGGCAGATCTTCGAGAACATGCGCGCGCACAACGAAGCGGTCGTGACCGATGGCTGGCTGCTTATGGCGATCCATCACATCGAGCGGATCGCTGATCACACGGTCAATATCGCCGAGCGCGTGGAGTTCATGGTCACCGGCAAGCTCAAGACGCATCCTGAGCCTGCCTGAGGGCCCCCTCGAACGATCTACCCTGCAAGAGATACACTGGGGCGGCGTGCAAACCACCTGCTCCTGGATCCCCTTGCTCTTGTCGGCCACCTTCGTCCCGGCCCTGGCGGAGGTGGATCTTCCGGTCGCGTTGGTCGTTGAGGGGCATGCGATTGTGGAGCTGAAGCGAGGCAGCGGTCCTCCCGCCAAGCGAGGCGACGTTGTCACCATCCAGTTCACCCTCCGTAACGGCGCCGGGCGGGAGCTGGTGAGTACGGCCCGGCGGGGTCTGCACTATAAGCTGGCCGCGTATCCCGGCGACGAGCCGATCCTCGTGCCGCCTTTGCTCGGGATGCGTGCGGGCGGCGTGCGGGAGATCCAGATGCCTCGCGGGACGTATCCCTCGTCCAAGGTCGCCGGAGTGGAGCTGTTCGGAGCCGACCTCGTCCTGCGGCTCACGCTTCTCGGGGTCTATCCTCCAGCCCAAAGGTAGACTTCCGGACGATGCTGAGCGAGCTGAAGGAGCTTTGGAAGTTCCGCGAGCTTTTGGCCAGCATGATTCAGCGGGAGCTGAAGATCCGCTACAAAAATTCCTTTCTGGGGTTCTTTTGGTCGCTGATCAACCCTCTCATCACGGTGCTCGTGATGACGATGGTGTTCAAGGGCATCCTCCAGAACAAGACAGACAACTTTAGCGCGTACATTCTCGCCGCATATCTGCCCTTCATGTTCTTCCAGGCGTGCCTGCTGGACTCCGCGCAGTCAGTGCTCGGGGCACTGCCCTTGATCCGCAAAATCTACTTCCCCCGGGAGATCCTGCCTCTCGCTTCGATCGTTGGCAACTTCGTCCACCTCCTACTCGCGCTCGGGGTGTTCTTCGTGTACCTGACCGTGGTCTATCTTCTCGATCCACGGGTGCCGACCTTCCGGGCTTCGGCCCTCTTGCTCCCGGTTCTCCTGGCGATCAACTTCGCTCTCGTAACGGGGCTGGGCCTCCTCTTCTCGGCGCTGAACACCTTCTACGAGGATGTGAAGTACATCCTGAGCGTCGTCCTCTACCTGCTTCTCTTCGTGTGTCCGATCTTATACTTTAGCGAGGAGGTGTACCACTCCCAGTCGAACGTCAAGAGCGGGGGCCTGGTGTACTTCCTGTATCATCTCAACCCTGTCGCCACCCTCTCGACCGCGTATCGAAAGGTTCTTGTGGCTCCCCAGCCCGTGGTGACGAGCTCCGGCCCCCCTCTTGATCCACTTCCTTTCGACTGGACGATGCTAGGCGTGACCGCGCTCTTCTCTTTCGGCCTGCTCTTCATCGGCTATCACGTCTTCAACCGCATGAAGTGGCGGTTCGTGGAGCGGCCCTGAGCGGTCTCGCCGTCTCCGTCCGGGATCTCCGCAAGGAGTTCGTAGTGGGCCATTCGGGCGCCGCATCGCTGAAGACCGCGATCCTGTGGTGGCGCCGGAGATCTTACGAGCACATGGAGGTGCTCAAGGGCGTCAGCTTTGAAGTAAATCGAGGCGAGTGCGTCGCGGTCATCGGTCGAAACGGCGCGGGCAAGAGCACCCTTCTTTCGCTCCTGGCCCGCGTCTATAAGCCCACTTCCGGCTCGTTCGAAGTACGCGGTCGGTTAGCGCCGCTCCTGGAGCTGGGCGCAGGATTCCACCCGGACCTGAGCGGCGAAGAAAACGTGTTCTTTAACGGCGTGATCTTGGGCCTCACGCGCAAGGAGATCCGCCAGCGCCTGAATCAGATCGTCGAGTTCTCGGAGCTGGCATCCCACATCTACGCGCCGGTGCGCACCTACTCGAGCGGCATGGTGGCCCGACTGGGCTTTTCGGTGGCGGTGCATGTCGACGCGGAGGTCCTGCTTGTGGACGAAGTGCTGGCGGTGGGCGATTTCGACTTCGAACGGAAGTGCTACGCGAAGATCGACGAGTTCCGCGCCAACGGGGGGACGATCCTCTTGGTCTCGCACAGCGCGGAGGTCGTCCGCCGCGCCGCAGATCGGTGTGTGTGGCTGGAAGGAGGGAGCGTCAGGATGGACGGGCCGCCTGAGGATCTGTTGCCGCTCTACGAGGGATCGCCGGGCCACGGAGTGGAGCCGTAAGAACCCTTAGGAAGAGCAGCGCCTGGCGGCGTAGCCGGGGCTCCAAGAAGAGCGTTGCCGCCGCCGCACCTCCCCAGGCTAAGAGGCGAAGGAGCGCGCCCGACCGGTTGAGCAGCCAGCAGAGGAGCATGGAGAGCCGGCCGTGGTGGATTTCGAAGTACACCTCCTTTCCGCGGTTGTAGAGCGCGACCGCGCGCCAGCGCATCTCGCCACTGCTTGAACCGAGTTCGTGGATGAACGAGGCGCGAGGTGAGTAAACGATCTTGCCGTGCCGTGCGAGCCGTTGGCAGAGGTCCGTGTCCTCGCAGTAGAGGAAGTATCGTGGGTCGAAGCGCTCCAAGGGTCGGATCATCAGGCACGCCCCCATCACCTGCACCACGGGAGTCACTTGTCCGGAAGCGGCCACTCGCCGGGTCGTCCAGTACGGGCTGAAATGCTTAGAGCCGGGGAAGAGCTTCTCCAGATACGTCTGCTCGCAGAACACAGCCCAGAGCGTCAGTTGGCTCGCCACGCTCTCCTGAAGAGAGCCGTCGGGGTTGAGGAGCTTCCCGCCCGCGGCGACTACGCTCCCCACAAACGTCGCGGCGAGCCGGGCGATCGCCCCGGCTTCTGCGTAGCAGTCGCTGTTCAGGAAGAGCACGAGCCCGGCCGAAGCGGCGTCCATACCCTGATTGTTCGCCGAGCCGAAGCCCACGTTCTCCGAGTTCGGGATGAGGCGGGCGTGGGGAAACTCGCCCCGCACCATCTCGGCGGAACCGTCGGCGGAAGCGTTGTCCACGACGATCACTTCGTGCTCGGGCTCGATGCAAGAGAGGCACCGGCGGAGCTTGTCGAGCGTGTTGTAGCTCACGACGACGACGCTCACCTTTAGCGACTGCTCCACAGGCGAGTACAATACCGGGCCTATGCCCATGGAAATCCGGTTCACCCGGGAGGGGTACGAGAAGCTGAAGCGGGAGCTCGAAGAGCTTAAGGGTCCCGAACGTCTAAGGATCGCTGAAGCCATCCGTGAGGCCAAGGCTCACGGCGATCTGCGCGAGAACGCGGCGTACCACGAGGCGAAGCTTAACCAGACCCGTTTGGACAGTCGCATCGCCGATTTGGAGAAGGCGTTCCAGATGGCGAAGATCGTCGAGCGCCCGGATGTACAAGGAACGACGGCGCACCTCGGCTCGAAAGTCCGCCTGTTGGACGTCGAGTTCGGCGATGAGCTCACCGTCAGCATCGTCGGCTCCTTCGAGGCGGATCCCTCGAACGACCTGATTTCCATCGGTTCGCCGATGGGCGAGGCGCTTCTCGGGCGCGCTCAGGGAGACGAGGTCCAAGTCGAGGCACCGGCCGGCACCCAGTGCTATCGTATTCTCGAGGTTTCGTAGCCGCCATGGTTCGCGCCCTTCTCTTCTGCGCCGCTGCCCTGGTCGTCGCGGGGTGCGATCCCAGCGTCGGTCTATCCCGAGACGAGACCGCTCAGGTGGCCCCGGCTGATTCGGTAAAAGGCCCCGGAAGCACCCTGCCCACCGCCGTCTCCCTCCTCGCCATCAAGGGCCAGGTTAAGGTGGGGGATACGGTGGATCACGCCTACGCGGTGCTCCCTCCGCCCGTCGAAGCCTACGAGTTCAAGGACCTTCCGCCCGGCTTCCAGCCGCCTTACGCGGCGAGGGGTTGGGAAAGTGGACGACAGGGATTTGGGGTCATCACCCACGAGAAGCTCGTCGTCGCTGCGATGTACCAGCTCGACCGGATCGATGAGGCGACGTTGAACCTGACGAAGCGCGCCTACCAGGACCTCCTCGGCGCTCCGACTCATCAGATTTCCGGCACCAACGTTCGATACTGGTTTTGGGCGCGGGAGCTTCAGAGCCTGGTGATCTGTGCGCTGAGGAGCTCCAGGGGCCTTCATGTCACCATTGCCATGGGCGACAATGCCGTCTTGTCTGGCTTGCGCATTTCGCCGGAAGAAGCAGAGCGGGCTCGGGCCCGGGACAACCTCCCCCACGCTCCCGCAGAGTCCACCGGTGAAAAAGGATGAAGCGCGGGCGCGGTCCTGAACGTATGAAGAGTTACTCTGAATCGAGGAGGTGGTGTCGAAGTATGAGTAGCAAACGTACACACCAGGGAGGTTGTGGGTTTTAGCGAACCCGCAATCTTTTGAGGGCGGGTTCGTCATGAACCTTAGCCTCCCTGGAAGATAATGCAAACGCCCTGAGCTTAGCTCGGGGCGTTTTGCTGTGTGACATGTGCGGCCCGCGCATCAATCCGGACGCCGCTAGCCTTCGCCAGGCTTAGATGCTGCGCGGCAGCCGCATGCTACGCTCGTCCATGCGCTGCTGCATCGTCATCCCTGCCCGAATGGCCAGCACTCGATTTCCGGGGAAGCCGCTGTGCGACCTCCTCGGCAAGCCGATGGTGCAGTGGGTCGCCGAGGCGTCGGAGGCGGCGGGTGTGGCCGAACGGGTGCTGGTGGCGACGCCCGATCCAGAGATCGTCCTCGCGTGTCGGAGCATTGGCGTCGAGGCGGTGCTGACGCGTCCGGACCATCCCAGCGGGACCGACCGGCTGGCCGAGGTGGCGGAGCTGGTTCCGGCCGAGGTGTACGTGAATGTCCAGGGGGACGAGCCCCGATCAGTCCCGCCATCATACGCGCTTGCGCGCAACCCTCCTGGACGACGCAAGGGTCCTGATGGGCAGCATCTACAGCGAGTGCCCCGAGGAGATCGACGATCCGACCGTCGTGAAGGTGGTGACGGACCTTCGGGGCTTCGCCTTGTATTTCAGCCGCCATCCAGTCCCCTTTCCCCGCCACGCGAGAGTCGAGCCCGTGAAGAAGCACGTCGGCATCTACGCATATCGTCGCGAGGCCCTGCGAGCTTTCGCCTCCTGGTCGGTGTCCCCGTTGGAGTCGGCAGAGAGCCTCGAGCAGCTCCGCTTCCTGGAGAACGGAATTCGCGTCCTCATGTCGCGCGGCGCGGGCGCCGAACTCGCGGTGGACACCCCGGAGCAGGCGGAGCAGGTGAGGAGGATTCTGGCGGAGAGGCGGGCTGATGGCCCAGAGTTCAGGGTTGAGAGTTGAGGTTGAGGGTTGAGGGTTGAGGGCTGAGGTACCAGCCCATCCCCGGAACATCTGAACACCCGAACACCCTCCCCGAGCGTCATAATCTTTAACGACAGCCTGAAACCGTCAAGCAGCGCGGCTTGAGGAAGGTGCCGAGCCGCAATGGCAGCCGCCTACGACATCAGCCATGACTGGGAGGAGCCCGGTGCGCTCCACGAACTGCTGGAGGCAATCCGCGCCCAGCGCGACGACGCCAACCTTCGGAAGATCCGCTATGCCTACTTCCTGGCCGAGCAGGCTCACCGGGGTCAGCTCCGGGCAAGCGGGGAGCCCTACGTCCACCATCCGCTTGGGGTTGCCCGCATCCTCGTCGACCTGCGGATGGATGACGACAGCATCGTGGCGGGGTTACTGCACGACGTTCTCGAAGACTGCCCTCAGGTGACCTCCGAGGTTCTCGCGCGCGAGTTTGGCGAAGACGTAGTGACGCTGGTCGAAGGCGTCACCAAGCTCAAAGCGATGCACCTGGGAGGGATGAGTGATCGCCAGCGCGTCGCCGCAGAGACCGCCCGCACCGCCGAAACCCTGCGCAAGATGCTCCTTGCGATGGCGCGCGACTTCCGCGTCATGGTGATCAAACTGGCGGACCGTCTGCACAACATGATGACCCTGGACGCTCTGCCTCATGACAAGCAGATCAGGATAGCGAACGAGACGTTAGACGTCTATGCGCCACTCGCGGCCCGGCTGGGCATTTGGGAAATTAAATGGCAGCTCGAGGACCTGTCGTTCAAGACCATCCACCCGGCCGAGTTCGCACAGGTCAGCGAGCTCGTAGCCAAGCGGCGTGCGGACCGGGAGCGGGAGCTCCAAGAGGCGATCCTCGTCCTGAAGGATCGCTTCGAGAAGCGCGGCATCAAGATTCTCGACATCCGGGGGCGGCCGAAGCACCTCTACTCCATCTTCAACAAGATGGTGAAGCAGGAGATCAAGTTCGACGAGATCTACGACTTGCTCGCGCTTCGGATCATCGTCGAGTCGGTGTCTGACTGCTACGTCGCCTTGGGAGTCGTCCACGAGACGTGGGTGCCCATCATGGCGCTGTTCTACGACTACATTGCGAAGCCCAAGCCGAACGGCTACCAGTCGCTCCACACGAAGGTCGTCGGCCCCACGGCCCAGCCGCTCGAGGTCCAAATCCGCACCCGGGAGATGCACGACATCGCCGAACATGGTGTGGCGGCGCACTGGACCTACAAGGAGGGGAAGGCGTCGCTCGACGAGACGAAGCGCCTCAAGGGGCTCCGGGACAGGCTCTTCGACTGGTCATCCGACTCGCGTACCTCCAGCGACTTCCTCCGGTCCCTGTCGACCGATCTCTTCTCTGAGCAGGTGTTCGTGTTCACGCCCAAAGGGGACGTGATCGACCTGCCCAAAGACTCGACCCCGGTCGACTTCGCGTTTCGCGTCCACACGCAGCTCGGCTTGACCCTCGTCGGGGCCAAGGTAAACGGCATCCTCGTGCCGCTGCACACCAGGCTGCAGAACGGCGACGTCGTGGAGCTGGTTACACGATCGAACGCCCAGCCTAGCCTCGACTGGATCGAGTTCACGAAGTCCGCTCACACCCGAAGC
The DNA here is from genome assembly GCA_030447945.1 of Fimbriimonas sp. The sequence goes on from JAUJNV010000017.1 coordinate 26,424, forward strand.
AAGCTGCGGGGGCATTTCCGCAAGCTCACTCGCGTTGAAGACGCCCAGCGCGGCCGCGCCGCGCTGGAGAAGGAATTGCGCTCGCTCGGCCTTGACCCCAAGGATTTCATGGGCGAAGAGAAGCTGGGGAAGGTGGCCGACGAGATGGACGGCGTCGAGAACGGCACCGACGTCCTCGCCAAGCTCGGCGCAGGAGTCGCCTCCCTTCAGACGGTCGTCGCTAAGCTGAGGGGCACGGGCCAAGAGCCGACCTCCACCGACCGGATCGAGCTGTCAAAGACCAAGGAGGGCAAGCTCACTCTGACGACGGGGGGCCTGGAAGGCGTGCTCGTCCACCGCTCGAAATGTTGCGCGCCCATCCCCGGAGACGAGGTCGTCGGTTACGTCACGCGGGGCCGGGGCATCATGATCCACCGCCGCGTCTGTCCAAACGCGATGGCCTACGCGACCAGCGAGCCGGACCGCCTCCTCGAGTACGAGTGGCCGCCCGACGGCGGGCTCTACGGCGTGACGCTCAGGATCGTCACGGTCAACCGCCAGGGACTCTTGGCCGACGTCTCCATGAGCTTCGCCGAGGCGAAGGCCAGCGTCAGCGCGGCCAAGATCCAGACGAGGCCGAACGGGACGGCGGAGATCGAGGTGACCCTCGAGGTGCGAGACACCGAGCACCTCCAGCTCGTGATAACCAAGGTTGCGAACTACTCCGATGTGATCTCCATCGGGCGCATGTTTGGGCGAACGGTCGGAAAGTGAGGGCGGTCGTCCAGCGAGTGGCCTCGGCTTCGGTTCGTGTAGAAGGGGAAGTCGTTGGCAGTTGCGGACGCGGGCTGCTGCTGCTGGTGGGCGTTCACAAGGACGACACCGAGGCCGAGGCCGCGAAGCTGGCCGAGAAGATCGCCGGTCTCCGAATCTTCAATGACGAGGAGGGCAAGATGAACCGGTCGCTGGTGGATCTGCAACTCGGCGTCTTGGTCATTTCCAACTTCACCGTATACGGCGACACCCGCCGCGGCAATCGGCCCAGCTTCGCCGCCTCCGCCGGTTACGCTGACGCGAGGTATCTCTTCGAGCGTTTCCTGGGGCTACTAGCGACACGGGTCGAGTCCGTAAGCACCGGCGTCTTTGGCGCGGACATGAAGGTCGAGTTGGAAAACGAGGGGCCGGTGACGCTGGTCGTGGAGGTGGGACCTTTTGCTCCGGGGCCGGAAGGGCGCTGACCCAGGCACCTCCTCGCAAGTCTCTCCGATGTCCTCGGTGGGGAAAAACTCCGGTCTTACTGGGAAAACCACGGGTAACGGCGAGGGGCCGCGCGCGTCACCATTTAAGGAGTTCGGTGCGAAAGGCGGTGAAGCTAGCGTGCTAGGAACGGCAATAAAGGGATTAGGGTCGTCCATAGTAGGACGGATGGAGCTGGATACAGACGCCGCGCTTGTCAAAAGGGCGCGGGAGGGGGATTACGGCGCGTTCGAACAGTTGTTCGAGCGCTACCGCGTCCTTGTGTATCGCTTCGCTTATCAGATGACCCCGCGTCGGGACGACGCGGAGGACATCGTCCAGGAGGCGTTCGTGCGGGCGTACCAAAATCTGCACAAATACCGCGATGAAGCGAAGTTCACTACTTGGCTGCTCCGCATCGTCACCAACCTCTGCACGGACCAAGCGAGGATGGCGCACCGGCGGACTGCCTTGGAGCAGCAGGAGGCCGCCGGAGCATTAGACTGGATGACCATCGGCGAGCAAGAGGATCCCGTCCAGAATCTAGAGAGCGACCGGCGCCGTGACGCGCTTCGGAAGGCGCTCAACGCTTTACCGACACATCACCGGTCGGTGATCGTCTTAAGAGATATAGAGGAAAAGGACTACACGGAGATCGCAGGAATCCTCGGCTGCAGCATCGGCGGAGCCAAACTGAGGGTGCTGCGCGCGAGGAGAGCGTTGAGGGACCGGATCGCGCCCTTGCTGGGCGAGGAAAAGTGATGGAAAGGAACTACGAGGACAAGCTCATGGAACTGGCCTTCGGGGAGCTTAATCCCGAGGAAGCCGCGCGCCTGGATGCGCGGGTCGAAGCCGAGCCGCTTGTCGCCCGTGATCTCGCCTTCACTCGCCTGATGCGTGAGGATCTCTTGTCGCTGGCCGACGACGTGCCGCCCGACCAACTTTCGAAGGAGCGCCTGCGCCAGGCCATTCTGGCCAACGGCCTCCACCCCGCTCCCCTGCGCCGCTCACTGGGCCTGGGCTGGCTGTGGGCGCCCACCGCCGCGTTCGCGGCTGCGTTTGTATTCGTGTTCCTGCGCAATCAGCCGGCGGAGCCAATCGTGGTGGCCGACGAGCGGGCTGGCTCGGAGCGTTCGCTGGAGATCCGGACGCCCATCGTCCCCCCTTCGACGGTTGCCGCCAACGATGACGCTGCGGCCCCGATCGGCATCGAAGACTTCCAGTCGGGCGCGGCAGCTTTGCGCGGAATGAATCTGTGGAGCTCGCCTCAGACGAGTCCTGTTACTACCACGACGGTTGTGGAGCAGAGCGGGCGGGCCATCGGGCTTGAGGAATCTGTTTCGAAGGTGCCGTCTTCTCCTCTAGACGATATGCGCACGGTGGTAAGGGGCGGCCCCGCAATGGGAGTCGTCACCGAGGCGGTGGGGGAGCGTCCCGGTGGTCTCGATCCCGAAGGCACCAGTGCCGGTCTGATGGCGCCGGGCAGCAGCGGTGACTCCACGATCGTTCTGATTCACGCTGATCGGAGCGGCACGACGGGGGCCCAGACCGCCAAGGAGCTGGAGAAGGAGAATGTACTGGTCGGCGGTTAGTCTCGCTCTGACGATCGCCGCCGTGCCTGACTCCGGCCAGCTCGACAAGAAGGACGAGCAGGCTTGGAAGCTTGTGAGCGGCTCCGTGTTGTCTCTCGCCCAGGGCGATAGCCCGAAGGGCGTTGCGGCCCTCATCGACCGCTCCGGGCTGTTCTTGGCCCACCGCTCCTCCATTGATTCTGGCCAGATCTCAGGCCGCTCGGCTACGGGGGAGACCATCCGTCTTTCTCTCAAATCGAGCGATTCGCTCACCGGGTTGGTGCTGCTTCAGGCGAAGGACTGGAAGCCGGGCCCGCGCCCACTTTCGCCCGCGGCCGCCGATCCCCAGCCGAACCAGGGCTTGGTCGCCGTACTCGGCTCTGGACCGATCAAGGCGCAGTACATTACCGGCGATCGCGTGGGAGTAGACAGTGAAACGCGGCGCCTGATGCCGTTGAGTGAGGTTCGCTTCGAGGCCCGGTCGGAGGCCGTCGGAGGCGCGCTCCTCATCAACCCTCACGGCAAGATCGTCGGCTTCCTGAGCGCGACCCTCGAACAGTCGTCCGGGGCGAAGGGCTCCGGGTCCGATGAATTGCCCGTTGGATTGGGCCTCTCCCAGGGCAAAAAGTATGGCCCGGGCGAGATGATGGTGGGATATTCGGTTTCGCCCAACCTGGTGCGTCGCGTGATGCAAGGCTTCCGCAAGCCGCCCTACAAGGTCGAGCACCCCTCGCTTGGAGTCTTCTGCCGTAACGCGACCAAGCCGGGAGCATTGGTCGCGAAAGTCCAGCCGGGCTCCGCGGCGCAGAGGTACGGCCTTCGGCAGAACGACGTGATCCTTCAGATGGGTGGCACAGCCATTCGAAGCCAATTGGACTTCGCGAAAGTGATGATG
>JAUJNV010000297.1 GCA_030447945.1 Fimbriimonas sp.
GGGTGCGCCGCGCGCCCGCCACGCCCCCGAGCAGCCTCCTGCCGAGCGCGCGGACCCTGGGCCAGGCCCTGGTCCTCGTGCGGATCTTCAAGGGCGTCCTCCGGTGCGCCATGGGCGGGGCGAAACGGTTCGAGTACAGGCCGCTCGAGGTCGGTCCCTACGCCGCCAACGTGATCGAGAAGGCCGCGGGGGGGTCGATCCTGCGGAGCGGCGTCGGGGGGGAGCAGGGGGGCGGAAGACGCCCAGGGCCCGGTGAGGGATAAAGACGGGGGGGGCGAACTAGAAGGAGGGAGAAATGCTCCCCCCTTCGAGCGGGCCGTCGGTACTAGGGAGCGCTGACGGAGAGCGCCCTCGGCTTCCAGGCGAAGCCCCCGGTCTGGGCGAAATCCTGCGTGGTCAGGTTGTAGGGAGCGTTGATCCGCCAGAGCGACGCGATCGAGCCGGGCTCGTAGCTCAAGAGCACCCTCATCAGGTTGTCGCTGCCCACCGACAGCCCCTGGTACGCCCAACCATCGTAGGGCCCGTACGTCTGATGCGTGAAGTTACCCGTGGCATCGATGCTCCAGATGGCAACCTGGCCGCTCGTGTGCTGCCAAACGAGGCGAGCGAGATTGTCCTTTCCGACAGCCACATCCACCGCGTTCCAACCCTCCTCGTAAGGGCCGTAATCCCGCACGTCGGCGAAGGTGCCGTCGTCGTTGAGGGACCAGAGCGATACCCTGTTCGAGCCGGTCTGCCGCCAGAGAATGCGCCGCCGCCCGTCGGGGCCAATCGCCATCGCGTGCGCCGTCCACCCTTCATAGGGACCGTAGTTCTGCACCTGCTCGAAGTAATTGTTCTGCGCGTTCATCTTCCAGAGCGAGATCTGGCCGCTGACGTTGCGCCAGAGGACGCGGGTGCGGTTGTCGCTGCCCACCTCCATGCCCGCCACCGACCAGCCTTCGGCGGAATACGGGCCAAAGTCTGCCACCGTCTCGAAGTTTTGGTGGTTCCGGTCGAGCGTCCAGAGAGAGACGCGGCCGTCGATGTACTCCCAGAGAAGGCGAGGGCGGTTGTCGGGGCCGACGGCCAGGAAGCGGGGGGTCCAGCCCGAGTAAGGCCCGAAGATGGGGGAGTAGTTGGCATCGGACGCGGCGTCCGTTCGCAGGATCATCGCGCGTCCGCCGGCTTCCGTCCACAGCACCCGCGGCTTGTTGTCCGGCAGGCTGACGCTGGCAATAAACGCCTCCGTCTGCCCGTTGTGGACGCCCTCGCCCACGATGTGTGCCTCGCCATTCACGACGGTGACGCTGTGCGCCCTCCGCAGCGTCCACCCGACGAGCTCGTTTCGCACGCCCTGCTCGGCGAGCATATCCGCGATCTTGCGCATACCGCCGTTGGCCGTCCAGATGACGGCCTGGTCGGAAGTCGAGCCGCCGCGCGCGACCCCGACGACCACGCTCCCGTCGCTGGAGACCCCGTTCGCCTCACTCGCGGTCTCACCCGCAGGCAGTCCGAGGTTCTGCATCCCGCCCAGGCTCGTCCAGAGGAAAGCTCGGTTGCCGGCCGGAGTGGTGCAAAAGCCGGCCACCGCTTCTCCGTCGCTGGAGACGCCGTTCGCGAAGCTCTGCGTGCCGCCGGTGATCACTCCGAGGTTTTGCATTCCGCTGCCGCTCGTCCAGCGGAAGGCGCGAGTGCCGGAGGAAGTGCCGGAGTCGCCGACCACGACGCTGCCGTCGGCCGATACCCCGAACCCTTGGCTGACGTTGCCGCCGCTCAGCACCCCTAGATTCTGCAGCCCGCCCCCGCTCGTCCAGCGAAATGCGCGCAGGCCGGCGGTGGAGTCTGAGAACCCGGCCACGACGCCGCCGTCGGCCGAGGCGCCGGTGGCCTCGCTGTAGGTTCCTCCGCTGAAAAGGCCCAGGCTCTGCATCCCGACTCCGCTTGTCCAACGGAATGCGCGGTAGCCGTCCGTGGAGTTCGAGTACCCGACGATCACTCTACCGTCTGCGGAGACGCCGTTGGCGCCGCTCTCGTCCCCGCCGGGGAGCACGCCGAGGTCCTGAAGGCCGTCCGAGATCGTCC
>JAUJNV010000298.1 GCA_030447945.1 Fimbriimonas sp.
CGAGGCGAAGAGGCCCATGATCGACTGCGCGATCACCGGGATCGGCACCTCCATCCGCATCGCGTCGCCGACGAGCCAGTTCACCTCGCCCGTGTCCTCGACGTGGGCGGGAATGCTCTCCATCCCTCCGTGCGTCTCGTACGCCTCGTGCATGAGGTCCACCAGCCAGGACCGCACGACCGAGCCGTGCCGCCAGCAGCTCAAGACGTCCGCCACGGGCAGCGGGTGGTCGAACCGTTCGAGGAGGTCGACGCCCTCCCCGATCGCCTGCAGCATGCCGAACTCGATGCCGTTGTGGACGAGCTTCACGAAGTGCCCGGAGCCCGGGGGGCCCGCGTAGACGTAGCCGCCCTCGGTGCAGAGCCGGAGCAGAATCGGCTCCACGCGCTCCACCGCCTCCCGCTCCCCTCCGGCCATGAAGCACGCGCCCGTCCGCGCGCCGGTCACGCCCCCGCTCGTGCCGAGGTCGACGAGGTAAACGCCCCGCTCCCGGAGCGCCTTCGCGCGCTGCACGGAGTCGCCCCAGTAGGAGTTGCCCCCGTCCACGAGCACGTCCCCCTCGTCCAGCAGGGGAAGGAGCTCCGCGAGCAGCTCGTCCACGGGCGGCCCGGCGTGGACGTAGAGGAAGATCGCCCGCGGCCGGCTCAGCTTATCGACCAGCTCCGCGAGGCCGGCCACCGCCTCCAGCCCCGATTCGATCAGCTCGGGGGAAGGGGGGAAGAGGTCCCGCCCCACGACCCGCATCCCCTTGCCCAGCGCCTGAAACGCCAGCCCTCCTCCGATCCTTCCGAGGCCGACGACGCCGAACTCTGCGCTCATGCTCTCTACATACCCGGCACAAAGAACCGGTGGGCGGCGCACAATGGGTTCGTGTCGTTGTCGCTCCTGGAGATCGAGGCGAACAACCCGGCCGGACCGCGGCGCGGGCGGTATTTCTGCCCGATCTGTCAGCCGGGGGGCGGGAAGACGCCCGACCTCTCGGTCGACATCGAGCGCGGCCTGTATCACTGCTTCAAGTGTGAGATCGGCGGCAAGCTCGTCGAGTCGCTCCGCACTCCCTCCGAATGGTCGGAGAAGATGCGGGAGCTTCGGCCCCGCTTCCCCCGCCGGAGGCGCCCCCGCCCTGTCCCTTCCCGCGAAGTGCGCCGCGCGCGGCACGACTTTCCCGGCTCACCCGCCGACGCGTACGAACGGGCGCGGGGGATCGACGGCGCCCGCACCGGAATGGGCTTCGACGCTCGCTACCCCTTTCCGCGCGAGGACGACTGGGTCGAGGAGCCGGCCGTTGTCTTCTTCTTCTTCGACCTCGCCGGGCGTTGCGTGGCGAAGCAGGGAAGGATGCTTCGCCAGCCGGACGAGGGGCAGACGGGCAAGGTGACCTTCGGCAAGATCAGCCTGGGCGTATTCCACCCCGAAGCCCTACAGGCTGCGGAGGTCGTGATCTGCGAAGGCCCCAACTCGGCGGCCGCGCTCGTCCAGCGGGGCTACGCCGCCCTCGCCCTCGGCGGCAAGATCGCCCACGATTGGCTCTTCACCGCGCTCCAAGGCAAGCGGGTCACCGTCGGCTTCGACCAGGACGACCCCGGGCGAACCGCGGCGGCCGCCCTCGTGGTACGCCTGTCGGACGCCGGCATCCAGGCCCAAGCGATCCATCCGCCGGACGAGGGGACGGACTGGAACGACTTGCTGCTGAGGGAGCCGGGGTTTGAGGTGGGAGGCAGGGCGTTGAGGCGTTGAGGCGTTAGAGAAGGCTCTGGAACGCCTCAATGCCCTAACGCCTCAACGCCCTGCCCCCTACGCCACCCCGCGCGGTATCGCCACCGGGTCGAACCCCCGCAGCATCATGCCTTGGCCGCGCGACGGGTGGGCGTCTTCCTCGGGGACGTCCTCGGGGTCGCGCATCTGGATGAGGACGGTGGTGCGGGCTTCGCTGCTGGTGTTGATGCCGGAGCCGTGGATGGTGAGGTAGCTGACGAAGAGGACGTCCCCCGCTTTGGCCGGCCGCGGCTTAGCCGACTCGATCGGGTACTCCTCGAACGGCAGGTGCCAGCTTCCGTCGCCT
>JAUJNV010000299.1 GCA_030447945.1 Fimbriimonas sp.
GAACGCGGACAAGATCACCACCACGGTGATCGCCATCGGCGACGGCAAGGACGTGCCCCAGCTCAAGCTGCTCGCCGTCGCGGGCGGGGGGCGCTTCTATCTGGCGAAGAAGGCCGCGCAGCTTCCGGCTATCTTCACGCAGGACACGGCCATCATGTCCCGCTCCGCGATCGAGGAAGGCGCGTTCATCCCCAAGATCAACCCGGGTGAGGAAATCCTCCGAGGGGTTACCGACGGGGGGTTGCCGCCGCTGCTCGCCTACTGCCTCACCGACACGCGACCACTGTCGCGCGTAGGGATGCGCACCCACCAGGACGACCCCCTCCTCGCGAGCTGGCAGTACGGGCTTGGTACCTCCCTCGCCTTCACCAGCGACGCCCAAGCCCGCTGGGCCTCGCGCTGGGTGCCGTGGGAGGGGTTCGCGACTTTCTGGGCGCAGGCCGCGCGCTCGATCTCCCGCCGCGCCACGCTCAACGACTACCAGGTCAGCGTGCGGCACGAAGGCGGGCGCGGGATGGTCGAGGTGAAGGCTTACGACCGTCTGGGGAACCCAATGCCCGCGACCGATGCGACGGTTCGGGTCGCCACCCCCAGCGGCGCGTCGCGCGACGTCGCCCTGACTCAGCAGGCGCCAGGCACCTACATCGGAAGCTTCGACGCCGGCGAGCTGGGAAGCTACATCGTCACCGTCGCGGAGCCCGACCCGAAGGGCGGCGGGAAGCGCGTCGCGCCCAGCGGCTTCTCCATTGCCTACCCCGCCGAGTACCGCGCTTATCGGGCCAACCGGCCCCTGCTCGAACGGCTCGCCACATCCACCGGCGGCAAAGCCATCGCCAGCGCCGCCGACGCGCTGCGCCCCGTCCCGAACCCCGGCGCGTCGATCACGGAGCTATGGCCGCTCTTCCTCCTCGTCGCCGCGCTGCTCCTCCCTGTGGACATCGGCGTGCGGCGGATCGCGCTGCCCGTCGGGGAGATCCTGGCGGCTCTCCTCGCCCGGCTGCGCGTTCGCCGGGCGCGAGCCCCCGCCCCTCAGCCTGCGATGGTCGAGCGGCTCCAGGCGGCGAAGTCGCGCGCCGCCCCGCCGGCCGAGGGCGAGCCTCGGCCCACGCCACCGCCCGTGCCGAACGCTCCGGAGCGCCGCGAGCCGGTGACGCCGCGCGCGGCCCCCCCGGCCGGTGCACCCGCCGCCAAGAGCCTCATCGACGCCAAGCGCCGACGACAAGGCAAGTGACCATCGCCCGTATACGTAACATCGGTGGCCCGGCAGGAATCCGAAATTCTTACAAGGCGCTACGGCCCCAGACCACTCTTAGGAGTGCGGCGACCTAGCGGGCGTTTCCTACACAAGAAGCTGTAGATGCAAGACGGCGTCAGGCCGCCTTACGAAAAGCGGTCCTTGTTCTATTAGGACAGGGTCGCCGCACTCCAAAGAACACTCCGACACCGAAGGACGTTCCGGACGCGATGGCCCTTTGGCCGTCCCACCAGGCACAGCGTTAGGGCTGTCGAGGCGGCAAGTTCCGGTGGAGGTCCCCCATCATATGGACGGTTTTTTCCGACGCGTGTATTTCTCGCCGCACGTCTTCGCTCATGTCGGAACGTAGCCGATGCTCCCTGGTCTCCGTGCTCATGCAGACCGATTATAGAGGAAAAGCTATGTTTGGACGGCAAATCATAGAGTCACGGGGGCCGGGCCTTCTCGCGGCGAGCCTTCTGCTCCTCTCTTCGGGGGTCCGGACGCTTCTCTTCGAGGCCCTTACATCCTCTTAGGCCGCCAGCCGCTCCTCCCCGAATTGCTCCCGCTGGATCTTGCGGACGGTCTTCACGGCTCGCGAGAGGTGCTTGCACAGCTCCCCGCCGAAGTAGGTCGGCTCTAGGTACTGCCGGCGGTAGCGGAAATCTTTGCAGGTGCACGAGACAAGGCCCGTGACGGGGTTCACCCGCAGGCGGTGCGCCCCCTTGCGATGGGTAAAGGAGCGGGCTTTAAAGTAGTAGGTCCCGTCCGCGTTCGGCTCGAGGCGTACGCGGAACACGCGCCGTCGCAACGGAGCCTTC
>JAUJNV010000300.1 GCA_030447945.1 Fimbriimonas sp.
GCGCCACCGAGCGCCAGCGTGCCGGATACGCCGCGTGGACGCCCGAGCAGAACCGCCTCAGCTGGGCCAGGGCGCACGAGGCGGATCGACGGGCCCAGCAGGCGACCACGGCCGCCGCGACGCGCACCGGGGCGGCGTGGACGGCCGAGGAGGACCGATACTTCCTTGACCACCCGAACGTGTCTGCGGGCGACGTGGCGCTGATGCTCGGGCGGATGCTGCAGGGCATCAGGAAGCGGCGGCGCAGGCTGCGGGACCGGCAGTAATCGGAGCCGGCGGCCGAGAAGCCGCGACGGGGGCGGCCCTCCGGCTGAGTGCCAAGGCGGAATCCCTTTCTTGTGGCTTCCGCCTTCCGGTTTGCCCCCATGTCGCGAGTACACCCGACGGGGTGCCGCGTCGCTCGTGAGCCCACCCCATGCGGCTCGACCCTCCCGAAGCGCCCGGCTATACTGTCCGCGCGGGCAGGGGCGCGGAGAACCAGAGGAGGACACCGCGATGCCTCTCTACATGACGCAGGTTGCCTACACGCCCGAGGCCTGGGCGGGGATGACCAAGAACCCCCAGGACCGCAGCCAAGCCGTGAGCGCGGCGTTGCAGCAGGTCGGCGGGCGGCTGGTCAACCTGTACCACTCCTTCGGCGAGTCTGATGCGGTGGCGATCTACGAAGCGCCCGATCAGACCGCCGCCACCACCTTCGCCGTCGCTGTGCTCTCGGCGGGCTACGTCAAGGCCGGCGCGACGACCCAGCTGCTGACGCCTCCGGAGTTGATGGAGGCGCTGCGCAAGGCGGGGGGATTGAACCTCCAGGCTCCGACGAGCTGACCTAGGCCATCGCCGTCTCACCGCCGCCATTCGCCCCCGTGCCCTCGCCCGCTTAGCCCGCCCGCGGCGGCTCCGACCCATCGTCCCTGCCGAGACGGGCTGATGCCCCTCTCGGCGTAACTCCTCACCTACAACCCCCGGTGGGGCGGGCTGCCCGCCGCGGTGAGACGCATGCGAAGGGAGACGAGCATTCATGCGGACGGGAGCATTCCATCCGTATCCCGCAGGGGTAGGATAGTCAGTTCGATACCGGCCCAAACAGGAGCCCCATCTGGCACGCCCAGGTGGGGCTCTGTTTCTACGTCCGTCACGACACAGGCACCCGGTCAACGGGATCTGAGTGCCTCACTTTGACCATGGATCATTGGCGGACCGATTCGCGCCCGAAGAGTCGTCCGATCGCCCCGGCCGACGCCGCGAGTACTCGGCCGACCACCTGTACGATGGAGGCATCCTTCTGGACACGTCGGGTCTCGCTCGAAGGCCCTCCTGATCCGGGCGGGCCCGCTTTGGCGGCAGGCCGGAGATCACCCGCCCGAGTCGCGGATCCGGGGCGATCGTCGGTCTGCGTGACGTGATTTTGGCTTCGACCGTTCACGAGCGGCGACCGGCCAACAGGTAGCTGGGAGATGTCGCCCGCTGGCCGCCGCAACCTCTTCGGCGTCCCGAGGATCTCGTGCAGGAGGATGGCCTGACGGAGGGCCTGGCGCGACGACAGCGCCGGGCGTAGCTCGCCGAGTGACGAGGCCCGCCGATCTTGCGAGCCCGGTCCAACCGATGATCTCTTGACGGTCCCTCCGACGCTTGGCGGTGCCACCGAGCTCGCGGTCCGCTCCCCCACAGCTCCTTCACCGCGCATTGAGCGCCCATCATCTCGCCCTCGGCTCATTTCGCGCCGCTGCTCCATCGACCCGATCCTCCCGATGCCCAGGCACGCGAGCCGTTACCCGGTTGAGTCAACCTGGGCAAGCGAGCGACGCATTTTCGTGTCGGCCTGGACGTTCTCCATGCCGTAGTAGTCCATCACGCCGAGCCTGCCGCTGCGGAAGGCTTCGGCGATGGCCAGCGGCACCTGCGCTTCGGCTTCGACGACGCGCGCGCGCATCTCCTGCTCGTTCGCAACCGCCATCGCCCGACGCTCCTCAGCCTTGGCCTGGGCGATCTTCTTATCCGCGTCCGCCTGGTCGGTCTGGAGCTCGGCGCCGATGTTGCGCCCGACGTCCACGTCCGCGA
>JAUJNV010000301.1 GCA_030447945.1 Fimbriimonas sp.
GCCTCGGCCACCAGCCGGCGGAAGGCCTCCCGCCCATCCTCCGTCTCCAGATCGACGGCGACCGTGCGCTTGTTGCGGTTCGAGACGTGCCGTCCGAGGTCCGCCCGCTGCGCCGGCAGGCCGGTGTCACAGGGCGACACCCTCGCCACGGCGCCGCCCGGCGGCTCCAGCTTGATCACGTCCGCGCCCAGGTCGGCGAGCATCATCGCACCCAGTTCCGCGCGGCTATCCGTCAGATCGAGCACCCGATAGGGGCTGAGCATGGTGCTCCTCCTTCACTCCCGTCCGTTCCCAGCAGATGAGCCGCACGCAGCCTAGCACAGGCGAAGCAGTCCTAGAATGTATGCACGGCGCACTGCCGCGCTGCATGGACCCGAGCTTGATTGAGATTGTCTTTTTCCTTCCCCACGATCTGAATCTGGAGCGGTTGATTGTCCTATCGCGGCAGATTCGGGCCGGCCCCGGCGATATTGATTGTGTCGTCGATTGCTCGGGCGGTGGCCGCCGGCTGAACGGACGGCCGCCGGGCACGCTGCGAACGTCGGCGCGGCGGCGCGTGTGGAGGGTATTGGCAGGGGGTCAATGGCGTCAACGGGGTGGCGGCACTTGACCCCTCCCCCTACCCCCTCCCCGCCTTCGGCATGGAGGGGGAGCCTCAACAGACCGTGGAGCCCCAGATTTGGGGCGATCGGGGAAGACGACCGGCTTCAATGCGGTGACGCGGGGAAGGCGCGGACGGGCTTCGGCGGCGGGCAGGAGCCGAACATCGCCGTCGTGAAGGTGCCGGACACGCGGCTGGACACGCTCTCGGCGATGTACAAGCCGAAGAAGCACCCGCCCGCGGCTGGCAGCGATCTCCTCGTACACCGCCGCCACGACGGGCGACGCATCTTCGTTGACCCGTGGTAGTCGTGACATGGGCAGAGGATACCTAACGGTGTGACCGCCGTGGTCGAGCGTCGCTGGGCCCGTCGGTATGCTCAGGCCATGCTCGTGATGTTCCTCGACGAGTCCGGCGATCACAGCCTCAGCGTGGTGGACCCGCAGTACCCGATGTTCGTGCTCGGCGGCGTCATCATGGAGCAGGCCTACGCCGAGGGCGAGGCCGAACCTCGGATGCCTGGCTTCAAGCGGGATCTGTTCGGCTCAGAGGACCTCATCCTCCACACCGCCGACATCACCCGCAACAAGAACGGCTTCGAGCGCATGCAGGAACCGGCCTTCCGCCAGCGCTTCTATACGGAGCTGAACGAACTCATGCGGACGCTGGAGTACAAGGTTGTGGCCTGCGCGATCAGGAAGGACGAACACCTGCGGCGCTACGGCCTCGCCGCCCTCGACCCCTACATGATCTGCCTGGAAGTGCTGGTGGAGCGCTTCTGCTTCGAGATCGGCAACCGACCGGGCGGCGGCACCATCGTCGTCGAGAAGCGGGACTCGACGCTCGACCACGAGCTCCAACTTGCCTGGTTGGGCCTCACGATCCGGGGAACCGACTCCCTGCAGGCGAGCACGGTGAGCGAGCGCATCACCGGCCTCTCGTTGCGAGCCAAGCGGGAGAACATCGCCGGCCTGCAGTTGGCGGACCTCGTCGTCTCACCGATCGGGCGGTTCGTGCTCGACAAGCCGACCAAGGAAGACGTCCGCATCGTCGAGGCGAAGTTCCGCCGGCGCGGGGGCAGGTACGAGGGCGCCGGTCTCGTGGTGCTGCCGAGAGGGGAGGAAAACGGGTAGAGCCAGGGCCCGCTACGCAGTCCCCGGCTCCTAAGTACCAGTATAGGTCATGCAGCGGGAGGACCCAATCGGCCAGGGCGAGGCAGTCAGGGCGCTTTCATCACCCGTGTCGTGCGGCGACCTTTGCCCCTGCTGGCGGCTCGCGCGCACCGCCCGCTGTGGGTTGCGCTACATCTCAATCTGAGATACTGTCATGGTGCATGCACGTGATCTCGCGCAAGATGCTCCGCCAATTCTGGGAGCTGCACCCGGATAGTGCGAGCGCCCTGGCCCGCTGGTTCAAGATCATGGCGCAGCAAGAGTTCACGAGCTTCGAGGCGT
>JAUJNV010000302.1 GCA_030447945.1 Fimbriimonas sp.
AACCATCCTCGTGAGCCAGCCGAGCGAGGCGCGGCGAAACCAGGCCCTGGACTTTGGGGCTGACCAGGTCGTCGATCCGGCGAGCCAGGACCTCAAGGAGGCCGTGCTGTCGGCTTCCGACGGCAAGGGAGCGGATGTCGTGATAACGGCGGCGCCGGTCGCGGCGGTGCAGGAGGCGGCGCTGGAGTTGGCGGCGGTGGGCGGGCGCATTAACTTCTTCGGCGGTCTCCCGTCCGGCCACTCGCGGATCGGGATCGACTCTAACCTCATCCACTACCGCGAGCTCGTGGTCACGGGCACGACGGCAAACGTCGCCGCCGACTGCCGGGCGGCGCTGGATCTGCTTACCTCGGGGCAGGTGGACGCGGGCCGCCTCATCACCGCCCGCTACCCGCTTGAAAAGGCGGACGAGGCCTTCGCGGCGGCGGCGAGCGGGGAGGAACTCAAGGTTGTCATCGAGCCGCGGGTCGACTCCGGATCCACAGCCTTGAGCGCGACGGGTGCGACATCCGGGAGAACCCAAAGTGCTTGAGCAGAAGTTCAGTTTTGTCGGCGTGACCACCGGTAAGTCGCTCATAATGCGGGTCTTCCCCGAGTGGGCGCGGTGCCTGGGACTGGAGGGGGTCGAGATGGTGGGGCTCGATCTACCCATCGGCACCAAGCCTTCGCGGTACCGCGAGGTTGTTGGTGCGTTGAAGGAGGACCCCACTAACCTCGGCGCCTTGGTAACCACCCACAAGATCGACGTGTTCCACGCGTGCCGCGCCCTCTTCGACTACGCCGACGCGTACGCAGAGCTGTGCGGGGAGGTTTCCTGCCTCTCCAAGCGCGATGGTTCCTTCCGGGCGCATGCTAAGGATCCCATCTCCGCCGGGCAGATGCTCAAGAACATGCTCGGTTCGGGGTATTGGGGTGAGACGGGCGGTGACCTGTTGTGCTTGGGCGCGGGCGGGTCCGCCATTGCCATCACCGTGCATCTCATGACCCGCGAAGACGCGGCTGACCGGCCCCGGCGCATCGTGCTCGTGGACAAGAACGGGGAACGGCTCGACGCCATTCGTGAGGTCCACGCTCAACTCAACTCCGATGTGGACGTCGAGTACGTGCTCAACGACGATCCCAAGGTCAACGGTGGTCTGATGGTGGAACTACCCGCCGGATCCCTCGTCGTCAACGCCACGGGCATGGGTAAGGACACCCCGGGAACGCCGATCGCCGACGGAGCAACGTTTCCCGAGAAGAGCGTCGTTTGGGAGTTGAACTACAGGGGCGAGCTGGACTTCCTCAGGCAGGCGCGTCGTCAGGAGTCGGCGCGTGGCCTCGCTGTCTACGACGGGTGGCGATACTTCATTTACGGGTGGACGGCGGTGATCGAAGAAGTGTTCGCCATCGAATTATACGAGGAACAGCTCGAGCGGCTGACTTCCGTCGCCGACGGGGTGCGGGCGGCTGCTGGACCGTAAGGAGGGTTCGCTAGGTGACCGTTCGCCGCGGTCCGCTGGGATTGTAGATCGCCGAAGGAGAGAGCAGGGGAAAGGAGAGGCACCAAGATGTTATTCGGAGCCCACGCCTTCATCTGGACGGGAGACTGGACCTCGGAGGGGGCCGAGAAGGCCATAGGGGGAGCGGCGGAGGCCGGGCTGGACTTTATCGAGATCCCGCTATTGCGCCCCGAGAGCACGGACGTAGGTGGTACCTGGGAGTTGCTCGAGATCAACGGGATAGGGTGCACCTGCTCGCTGGGGTTGCCCAAGAACGCTCACCTGCCCGCCGCCCCTGGAGAGGCCGAGGCGTTCCTCAAGGGGGCGGTGGACGTCGCGGCCGATCTCGGGTCATCCATACTCACCGGCGTGATCTACGCCAACCTGGGTACACTCACCGGCAAACCGCCGACCAATGAGGAACTCGACACGGTGGCGCGGGTGCTCAAGAACGTCGCACAACACGCTGCGGGGAGGAGCGTCTCGCTCGGCGTCGAGCCGGTCAACCGCTATGAGACGTACCTGGTGAACCTCGCCGAGCAGGGCTCCTCCATGCTGGACCGGATTG
>JAUJNV010000303.1 GCA_030447945.1 Fimbriimonas sp.
CTGCTGCCGGGGGCCTGGGCCTCACCCGATCCGCGAGCAAGGGCGTCAAGGAGCCTGGTCGAAGACTCGACAAGACTGTTGACGCCGTGCAGCCCGGTAACAAGCCTGCCGCTTCCAAAAAAGAAGCTGTTGGAGGTGCCATCGATGGTGGGCGAGCGACCCCGAAGGCTTCCAAAGAGCCAACCAACAAGGGCAAGAAGCATGGCTGATGTCCCCCGCTACCGCTTCGGCCCGCTCGAGCGACGGGGAGTCCTAGCAGGTCTCAGATCAACACAACTGGTCACCCTCGGCGCCGGCGGCTTGCTGATCGTGGCGGTAGGGAGGACGCTCTCGCCAGCGCCCGCTCTCATCGCCGCTCTCCTCATCGGGCTCTTCGTGACATTCGCTGCATTCGTTCCTATCGGTGGGCGGGCTCTCGATGAATGGCTTCCCGTTCTGGGAGGTTGGGTGGCAGCCGGAGTTACTGGTCGGCGCCGGTTCGTGTCTCGAAAGTGTCTCGAAGGCAGCACCTTCCGGCTCCAA
Organism: Fimbriimonas sp.; assembly: GCA_030447945.1. Next base: position 523 of record JAUJNV010000303.1, read on the forward strand.
CCCCAGCCGGAGTTCCCGCCCACGTTGAAAGGGATCTCGATCCTGGCTCACGCGATTCCGGGGTCGGACGCTCGCATCGGCATCATCAAGGACGCCCGTACGGGGACGTTCACGGGTGTCCTCGCGGTCCGGGGCAGGTCCTTCGCTCTCCTTGACGGTCCGGAGAAAGCGCGGAGGCTCGCAAGTTGGGCCGGCATCCTGGCCGGGCTGGCGCGCGAAGGCGGGGTCGTTCATCGCTTGCAGTGGGTCGAACGAACGGTGCCCGACCCCGGCAACGAGATCGGCAACTACCTGAAGGAGAACATCGCAGTTCCCCTCGACTCCCTAATAGCACGCTCCTACCTGGAGGTGGTGGATGAGGCTGGGCCGGTAACGCAGCAGCACGAGACCTTCGTTTCCCTCCAGATCCACGCCGGGCGCTCTGCTCGAGCTGTGAAGGCCGCCGGCGGAGGAGACGGAGGTGCCTGCGAGATCCTGAGAAGGGAGCTCGCCGCTCTAGCAACGAAGCTCGTAGGCGCGGAGATAACCGTCGACGGTGCCTTGACGCCCCGCCTCGTGGCGCAGGCCCTGCGTACCGGCTTCGATCCTTCCTCGCGAGATCGGCTTGTCCGGATGGCGAGCCGAGCGCCGGAGCGTGAGGGGACGTCGGTAGCTAACGCCGCGCCGCTGGCGGCCGAGACCTCCTGGTCCACCTACCGGTCGGATGGCGCCTGGCACCGCACCTACTGGATAGCCGAATGGCCACGCATCGACGCCGACCCGGACTTCCTTGCCCCGCTGATGCTGCGCACGGAACGGATGCGCACCGTTTCGTTGACGATGGAACCGGTCAGTCCCCTCAAAGCGATCCGCACCGTCGAGTCTGCTCGAACGTCCGCTGCCGCAGATGAGGAACTCCGCAACCGCGCCGGTTTCGTCACGACAGCGCGGCGCTCGCGTGAGCAGGAGACCCTCGCAAGCCACGAGCGGGATCTCGGCGATGGACATGCCTTTTACCGGTTCGCAGGTTTCGTGACGTTGACCGCCATGGGCGAGGACGAACTCGAGCGATCGTGCGGCGAGATCGAAGAGGCGGCTGGGCGCTCATTCCTCGACTTGCGACGACTCAGCGGGCAGCAAGACATGGCCTTCACCTACTCCCTTCCCCTTTGCCGGGGGCTCAGGTGAGGGGACTCCCCGCTCATCGCCTGACAACGGCTCATCTCCAGGCGGCATACCCATTCGTCGCCGAAGGTGGCTTCGGAGGGAGGGGCGCGTACATCGGCCGAGACCTCTTCGGGGGTGCCTTCACCTACGACGCGTTCGAGCTCTACGAGGAAGGCATCATCACGTCCCCCAACATGGTGATCGCGGGCCAGCTAGGTAGGGGCAAGTCGGCACTCGTGAAGAGCTTTGCTCTCCGTCAGATGACCTTCGGGCGCCGCGTCGTCGTGATGGACCCCAAGGGCGAATACGGGGCACTGGCTGAAGCATGCGGAGCTGAAGCCATCAAGCTGTCTCCCGGTGGGGCCACGAA
>JAUJNV010000018.1 GCA_030447945.1 Fimbriimonas sp.
CGCTGCCCCGAGCCACCGCCTCGCCCTGGCCCCCTATCTCCGCGAGTCCCGACGCATCCGCGCGGTCTTCACGATCCGTGAGGAACACGTCAGCGCCGAGACGCACCCCGGCGCCGACCGCGCCCCCGGCTTTCCGGACAGCTTAGGCGTCGGTGCGTACCGCGTCGAGCGGCACCCCTCGACGGGAGGCGACGACTCGATCGACTTCGCCTCTCTCCCCTTCGAGATCCCCCTCGGCGCCCTCCTCCCCCACCGGATGCGCAACCTCCTCCCCGCGTGCAAGAACCTCGGCGTCACCCACATCACCAACGGCTGCTACCGCCTCCACCCCGTGGAGTGGAACATCGGCGAGGCGGCGGGCCTGCTCGCCGCGTTCTGCCTACAAGGACGATACGAGCCGCATGGGATGCGCGAAAACCCGGCGCGGCTGAAGGAGTTCCAGGGCCTCTTGGCCGAACAGGGTGTGGAGACGGAGTGGCCCAGGCTCAAGGCGCTGTAGCGATACAGTTAGCCGCGCAGCGGCTGTAGCCGCAGGATGGCTCGTGCCTGCGCAAGAGCGTCCCGCCAAGAGCCAAGGTTGCCGGTAAACGAACCACCCGGCGGCTATACGGGATCAGACTGCGGCCGGCACCGATTCGGCAGCCGCAGCACGATCAGCAGGCCGAGGAGACTCAAGATCGACCAGAAGCCGTGCCACCGGCGATGGCCCTTCGCCTCGGCGAGGGTAGCCAAGCCTTCCCCCAGGATGGGGATGGAGGCGAGCTGGGTGATCACGATCATCCGCCCCATCACCAGCAGTTCCTCGTTTTGATACTCCTTCGTCATCCACCGCAAGGAAAGGCCCTGGAGGGCCAGGGCGATGAGAACCGCCGTCCAGCCTGCCTTCTGGAGGTCCCGCTTGGACTCGGACCGGCTGGGGTCGTTTGGCGTCACCGTCTCTCCTCTTGTGTCCTCAGCTCAAGGTAGAAGGCGATCACGAGGAACGCGCTCCCGAGGGCGGCGAGCACGGTGCCGAGCTCGACGAGCGCGCCAGGAAAGAGCAGGCGGGCACCCAGACCTTGGAGCGGCGAGTTCATGGATTCGTTTGGCCCCGTGGGCCACATCTGGCTCGTCGTGAGATAGCCTCCGGTCCACCGCAAGGCTAGTCCCAGGGCGAGCAGCGTCGCGCCGCGGGCGTAGCCGCTCATCGGATTCTCCGTGCCTGTAAGGCGGTCGTTTCCAACTTCATCGTGGAACCTCCGTCGATTATTCTACGCTTAGCGAAACGCCTAGCCGCGCAGCGGCTGTAGCCGCAGGATGTTTGTGCCTGCGAGAGCCTTCCTGCGCCCGAGAAGCCGTAGGCAAGACAAACGCCGTAACGCAGGCACGGAGCCTGCGACTACAGCCGCTGCGCGGCTAGCGGTAACCGCTTGCTCAGGTCAGGCTCTCGCACGTTCGTGCCTCTTTTCCCTCCGCCTTACGCCCGAGCCGTCGTGAACCTCATCTTCAGCAGCGTGCGGATCTGGATGAGGGTGAAGCCGATGAGGATCGAGCCCATCACCCACGCCGCGGCCGTCGCGTAGCCGAACTTGAGGAACATGAAGGCGTTCTGCCAGACCTCCAGGCCCAGGGTGCGCGTCGAGTTCAGAGGGCCGCCCTGGGTGAGGACGAAGACGTTCTCCATCGCCTTGAAGCCGGCGATAAAGACGCCAAGCAGGTTGATGAGGATCAGCGGCTTCAACCCCGGCAGAGTGATGTGGCGGATCTTCTGCAGCCAGTTCGCGCCGTCGAGGTCGGCGGCTTCGTAGCGGTCGACGGAGATGTTCTTCAGCGCCGCCAGGTACAGGATCGAGCCCGGGCCCGCGCCCGCCCAGATGCCGGGCAGGACGACGGCGAACATCGCGAGGGAGGGGTTGCCCAGCCAGTCGTTGGCGAGGGGGAGCGCCTCGCGACCCATCGCCGTCCACACCGGGTTGACGACGTGCTCGATGACCGGCGCGACCAGTGTGTTCATGATCCCCGCGTCGGACTTGTCGTAGAACTGCCGCCAGAGGAAGGCGATGACGATGGGGCTGGTCATCGCGGGCAGGTAGAAGACCGTGCGGAAAAAGACCTTCGCGCGGGGGATCTCGTTCAGCGCGAGCGCGAGGAAGATCGGCATGAAGAACCCGATCAACAGGCTCAGGCCGACGTAGATGAAGCTGTTCATCAGTGCCCGGTAGAAGATGGGCTGCGTGAAGACGCTGATGAAGTTGTCCAGCCCCACCCAGCGCGGGCCTTCCATGAGCTTGTAATCCTGAAATGCGATCAGGAGGCCGCGAAACAGGGGGTAGTAGGCCCACGTGAGGATGCTCAGCATCGCGGGCAGGAGGCAGAAGGCCATGAAGCGGTAGATCCTCGTGCGCGAGGTCCCGGCGGGGATTCGCTCGTCCACGACCTCCCGCACGCGCGGCGCGCGGCGCACGACCGCGATGCCGCCCGGCACCGCGAGCAGGGCCAAACACGCGAGGATGCCGTACGCCCAGCCCCGCTGTTTCGAGAGGATCTCCGGCGGCGTGTAGCCCAGGAGCTTCCGGTCCATCTCCCGCGCGGTGTCGGCGAGGATCACGCCCGCCGGGGTGGAGGGCTCCAGGCGGGCGCGGTCGAGCGCCTGGTCCATCACGAGGTAGACCTGCTGGCAGTTCTTGCCGTACGGCTCCGGATGACCCGTCTTGAAGAGCTCCTTGTTCGCCTCGATGTAGGCGGGATCGACGGTGCCCAGGAGGTCCTTGTAGCCGAACTTCTCCAGCCACAGAGGGTTGACGAGGTTGCCGATGCCGAGCTCGACGCACTTCTGGGTGTTCACCCGCGCGGCCTCGTCGCCCGCGAAGAACTTGATGAAGCGCCAGCACGCCTCCAGCTTCTCCGGGTCCTTGACCTTCGAGCTGATCGCCCACATCCCGGCGTTGATCTCGTTCCGCCGCCCGGCGGGGCCCGCCGGAAGGGCGGCCACCCCGATCACGCTCGGGGAGAGGTCCGACTGGTTCAGCACCACGTCGTTCGTGTAGCCGAACCACATGGAGGTGTTGCCCACGCGGATGTCGTCCGCGAGGTTCTTGGAGTTCGCGGCGGCCGGGCCCATCTTCTTGCCGTTCGGGCCCTTCCAGGTCTCGGTGAGCAGCTTCCGGTAGAAGTCGAGGGCGACGGCGGCGGCGGGACTCTCGATCTTCGAGCGCCAGCGCCCGTTCTCGGCGGGCTCCACGACCTCGCCTCCGGCCTGATAGAGGAAGTTCTGCCAGTGGTAGCCGGGCGGGCTGGAGAAAGAGAAGCCGACGCGCCCCGGCGCGGTGCCGGTGAGCTTTTTCGAGTACGCGTAGAACTCAGCCCAGTCGCGGGGCGGCTTGTTCGGGTCGAGGCCCGCTTCCTGGAAGTGGTCTTTGCGGTAGTAGAGAGCGACGGCGACCTGGAAGAAGGGGACGGCGTAGATCTTGCCGTCGTAGCTGGTCAGCACCTTCATGACCGTCGGGTTCACGCGCTCCATAACCGCCTTGTCGCGCGCGATGAGGTCGTCCAGCGGGCGGCAGAACCCCTGCTCCAGGAAGGTGTAGTACTGCCGGAAGTTCACGTAGAACACGTCCGGCGCGGTGTCCCCGGCCATCGCCATGAGGAACATGCTGTCGGCCATCTCGCCCGTGAGCGTCAGCCCGCCCGCGTTCACGACGCGCACACCCTTGTTCTGCCGGTGGAACTCCTCGAACACCGCGCGCCGAATCTGCGCGGTCGTCGCCGTCGCCTCCTTGGGCGGAATGCCGTAGCCCGCGCCCGCCATCATGCGGATGGTGGTCTCCTGGGCCGGCGCGAGGGCGGTCACGGCGAGCAAGGCAAAGGGAAAGATTCGTTTAAGCATCGACGCCTGAAAGATGTTACGCCAGGAGCGCGCTACAGCGTCGAGACGTGGGAATAGGCGAGGATCTTGGCGTCTGTGGTGAGGAGCGTCGCGCCATGGGCACGGGCGGTGGCGACGATCAGGCGGTCCGCGGGGTCGGGATGAAAGGAACCAGGAAGGTTGGCTGCGTCGATGGCGATTTCCGGCGTGAGCCCGAACACTTCGATCCGTTGCCCCGGCCAGAGCCTGCGGCATCTGGCGACGCAATGCCTCCGGCGAGAGTGATCCTCCCTTGCCCTCCAGCAATGCCGCTTCCCAGCAGGAGAAGACGCTCGCCCCCAAGGTCGTACCGAGCTTGCCGCCGCTTGAATGGCGGCTTGATGCGACGCCGAAACTTCGCCGCGGGCGGCCGCCCACTTGTTTCACACGCGGGTATCTAGCAGAAGCATGCTAAGTGGCGTCAGGAAGCATCCCCCAATCTTCCAGTCCTACCGGCTCATCGGGGTCCTCATACTTGAGCAGCGTCCCTTCAAGGGGAGAAGGTCGGAGCGCAGGATGTACCGTTGAACCTTCTTTGGAGCGCAGAATCACCCGCACCTCTTCTCCAGGGATGAGCCCATGCCCGCCCGTCAGGAGGCGCAGGCTTCCGTCCCCCGTCACTACCGCGTCGAGCTCGACCGCTTCCATACCACCTATTCTGACGCCGCTTATGAGCCGTGTAGCCTCAGGGCGGACGCTTGCCGGATTAGTCTCATCGGCACGAAGCCCGGACCTTCGGTGGCTAGCTTCATGCCAGGGCCGAGGGGGCGTATAACCAGCATTGCAAGGTTCCTCCACTCGTCCTCCACCGGGTGGCCATGGGCCTCCCTGAACCTCCGGGGCCCCTCAGCCGCCAAAATAGGATCGTGTCAACGACGACTGACCTTAAAGACCTCAAGAACATCTCCGAGAAGGACCGTAAGCTGATCGCCGACGCCGACGCGCTCGTCGGGCCAGAGCCGAGCACGATGGGGTTCGTGAAGAACCTCTTCTGGGGGAATTTTCGCGAGGACCTGGTGCTCCCCTACCCCGTCTATCCTCCGGCGGAGAAGGAGGAGTGCGACCGTCTGCTCGCCCGGCTGGACGAGTACCTGCGCAACGAGCATCCCTCGATCGAGATCGACCAGAACGAAGAGATCCCCCGCTGGGTGATCGACCGCCTCTTCGACCTCGGCGTGCTCGGGATGACCATCCCCAAGGAGTACGGCGGCCTCGGCTTCGGGATCACCTCCTACAACCGCGTCCTGGAGCGGATCGGCCGCTCGGACGGCTCCACCGCCGTGCTCGTCTCCGCGCACCAGTCCATCGGCTGCAAGGCCGTCATGCTCTTCGGCACGGAGGAGCAGAAGGCGCGCTGGCTGCCCGGCATGGCCTCCAAGTGGGTCTCGGCGTTCTGCCTCTCCGAGCCGAACGTGGGCTCGGACGCGGGCGGCCAGGAGACGCGCTGCCAGCTGTCGGAGGACGGTGAGCACTACATCATCAACGGCGAGAAGAAGTGGGCCACCTCGGGCGCGCTCGCGGGACTATTCACCGTCGTCTCCAAGCAGAAGATGGTCGACCCGAAGACGGGCGAGGAGTCGGACAAGGTCACCGCGCTCGTCTGCACGCCGGACATGGAGGGGATCGAGATCTACTCGAAGAACCGCTCCAAGTGCGGCATCCGGGGCACCTGGCAGGGCCGCATCCGCTTCCATAACGTGAAGGTCCCCAAGGCGAACCTGCTGCACCAGGAAGGGCGCGGGCTGAACGTCGCGCTCGCCTGCCTGAACTACGGCCGCTGCACCCTCTCGGCGGGCATGCTGGGGGGCGCGCGGGCGGCGATGGACCAGGGGATCAAGTGGTCGCAGACCCGGTACCAGTTCGGCCGCCCTCTCTCCGACTTCGAGCTGGTGCGGACGCGCGTGGCGCACATGGCGGCGCTCACCTACGCGATGGACGCCGTGCTCTACATGACCACCGGCATGCTCGACCGCAAGGACGAGGACATCATGCTGGAGACCGCCGCCTGCAAGGTCTTCTGCTCCGAGATGGGCTGGCGCGCGGTGAACGACGCGGTCCAGATCATGGGCGGCGAGTCGTACATGACGGAAAACGAGATCGAGCGGATCTTCCGCGACTCGCGCCTGAACCTCATCGTCGAAGGCTCGAACGAAGTCATGCAGTCGTTCATCTTCGCCTACGGCGGCAAGCGGCTCGCCGAAGCGATGATCGGCGTGCTGGGGGTCATCACGCGGGACAAGGACGAGTCGTTCGGCGCCTTCGCCGGGCGCGGCCTGAAGAGCCTGGGCAAGCCCGGCTTCATGAAGCTCTCGCTGGGCCTCGGACGCGAGGTCATCCTCGGCATCCGGCGCGGCGCGCCCAAGATCGACCGGGTCCACCAGTCCCTGCGGGGGGAGGCGGACCGGCTGGCGCGCCTCACGCGCGACCTCAGCTTCCAGTTCAAGCGCGCGAGCTACCGCTACAAGGAAGCGATGGTCACGCGTCAGGCCGTCCAGGCCCGCCTCGCGGACGTGGCGATCCTGCTGTACGGCTACGCGTGCACGCTCGCGAAGCTCGACCAGGATCTGCGCACCGGCGGCTCCGGCGTCGCCTTCGAGCGCGACCACGACGCGGCCCGGCATTTCTTCGACCTCGCCGCCGAGGAGATCGAGGAGCGGTTCCGCCAACTGCTGACGAATACCGACGACTCCATGCTCAAGGCCGCCGACGCGGCGCTGAAGCATAACGACACGCTGCCGAACGCGGACTTCGTCATCCCAGAGCGCTCTCCCGTCGCCGCCGGCACGGGCAAGATTCCCCGCCAAGCGGGAATCAAGCAGTTCCCGGGCGACGGGTTCAGCGTGGAGCAGATGCAGGCAGAGGTCTTGGCGGAGGCGGCGATTCCCGCACCGCAGGACACGCCGCACGTCTCTATCGGCGGCTAGCGCGGGACGGGGATGGCTCCTACGAATTCGCCACAGGCGTACAATAAGGCTATGTCCGCCGCCCCCGCCCCACGGCTCTACACGCCCGAGGAGTATCTGGCCCTCGAAAGGGAGGCGGAGTTCAAGAGTGAGTACATCGACGGGTATATCGTTCCCGTCCAAGGCCCGCTGGCGATGGCGGGAACGAGCAAGGAGCACAACGTCATCGCAGGCAACCTTTTCAGCGAGTTGCGTGCTCAGATGAAGGGCGCCTTTGCCAGGCATACTTCGCTGACATCCGGGTCGGCGTGGACACGGGCGGACGATTCGTTTACCCAGACGTAGCCGCAGTCTGCGGAGAGGCTAGATTCGCCGACGACCGTCTGGACACCCTGCTCAACCCCTCCGCCATCATCGAAGTGCTCTCGCCTTCGACGGAGTCGGTGGATCGCGGGGAGAAGTTCCAGCGGTTCCGGCGCATGGAGTCGCTCCAAGAATACGTGCTCGTGGCCCAGGACCACGTCTGCGTCGAACGGTACGTCCGGCAAGGGGGAGACTGGGTCCTGACGGAACTAAACGACCTCGGCCAGACGCTGCGCCTGCCCTCGGTGGAGTGCGAGGTGCCGCTGAGGGAGATCTACGACAAGGTGGACTTTCCCGCCCGCCCGTCGCCTCCGTCTAGGGAGGCGTGACGGGTTCCTCGGCGGGAGCGGAAGGGGTAGAGCGACCTCGCAACTCCAAGGCGATGCCGACGACCATCAGCACGATTCCGGCGACGCCCGTGTAGGGCAGAATCCACTCGATGTGCTTGGTCAGCCACGCGCCGAGCCAGATAAGCGCAGAGGCGACGACGATCAGCACTCCGTAGTAGATCAGGCGGTTCTTAGGCAAAGCGATTCCCTCCTTGATTCCCGATGGCCTTGGGGCCCCCGCACTTGCCAGTGCCCCGCACTAGCATAACCTTTCGCGGCCACTGGGCGGAAAAAAGAAGCCTTGTAGCGGTGGAAAAAATAGTATCCAAGCGTCTACACTTAGAGCTACGTTAACGTGCTACCATCCGTAGGAATATCGTGAGAAAAGCAACCCCCACTCCAGATAAAGCGACTGTCACGCACAACAACGGTTCGGACCGCGAGAGGGCGCTGGAGATGGCGCTCGGGCAGGTCGAGAAAGCCTTTGGCAAGGGCTCGATCATGCGCATGGGCGAGGGGCAGAGAGAGGCGATTGACGCCATCTCCACCGGCTCGCTGAGCCTCGACATGGCCCTCGGCGTGGGCGGCGTGCCCCGCGGACGGATCACCGAGATTTACGGAACGGAGTCCAGCGGCAAGACCACGATCGCCCTGCACTGCGTCGCCGAAGCCCAGCGCCAGGGTGGGCTTGCGGTCTACATCGACGCAGAGCACGCGATGGACGTTGACTACGCCCGCGCGCTCGGCGTGGATGTGGACCGGCTCTACATCTCCCAGCCCAGCAACGGCGAAGAGGCGCTGGAGATCATGGACGCCATGATCCGCTCCGGCGCGATCGACGTCATCGTGCGCTCGGGGCTGGCCACGGCGGGGCTGCGTGATCGCGCGCTCGGTGAGATGGGCGATCGCCTTCGTCGGCGTGCAGGCCCGCATGATGAGCCAGGCGCTGCGCAAGCTCGGCGGCTCGATCAACAAGTCCCGGACCTCGGCGATCTTCATCAACCAGCTCCGCGAAAAGATCGGCGTGATGTTCGGCAACCCCGAGACGACCCCCGGCGGACGCGCGCTGAAGTTCTGGGCCTCGTGCCGGCTCGAAGTCCGGCGCGGCGACGCGATCAAGATCGGCACGGAGCAGACGGGCTCGCGCACGAAGGTCAAGATCGTCAAGAACAAGGTGGCACCACCCTTCCGCACCGCTGAGTTCGACATGATCTACGGCAAGGGCATCTCCCGCTCCGGCGACCTGCTCGACGCCGCCGCCGCCCGCGGCATCGTGGGCCGCGCAGGCACCTACTACAACTACGGCGAGACCCGTCTGGGGCAGGGCCGCGACGCCTCCCGAACCTTCCTCGACGAGAATCAGGCGATCTTCGAAGAGATCAACACCAAGGTCCGCGACGCCTACAAGGCCGAGCGCGCGGGCAAGCCGACGGAGCCGGTCAGCGAAGACGAGGGCGATCCGTTCGACGAGGGATAGCCTCTCCTTGGTCTAGCCTCAGGCTTTAAACCGCGCCCGGTCTACCGAAAGGTAGACCGGGCGCTTTCGGTCCATCGGGAGCCTGATGGTCGAAAAGAGAGGGCCTGCGGACGCAGAATCGGACGGCGGCAGCGATCGGCGAAAGGCTACGGAATCTCCTTCAGACTTCGCGCGACCTCCCGCTCGATCTCCTTGCGGATGGCTTCGGGCAGCTCGCTGAAGCTCAGCGCGTCCTTCCCGAGCTTCGTGCGGTCGCCGCCGTCGCCCTTGAGGAGCACACCGCGCGCGATCTCCGAGCTGAATTCGAACCTCCCCTGGGTGCCGTGGCGCCACTTGCCGGCCATGGCTCTGGGCATCGAAGGGATCATTTTTTGGTCGATGTGGTTCGCGAGGATCTCGCCGAGACGCAGGGGGCCGAGCGGAATGCCGATGAGATGCTTGACGGGCCACTCCACGCTCACCCGCTCGACGACCGGCACCGGGAAGCTCCGCATCCAGAAGAGGGTGCCCATGCGTGGGCCGTCGGGCATCGCCTCGGTGCCGTTCAGGAGGAGATCGGGCACCGACGCCGCGGTCGCCCCCGGCGCGCGCTCGGCGCTCGACGAGGTTCTCGATCCCCACTCCGCGAAGAGGACCTTTTGCTCGGCGGTCAGCGTCCCCACGTCGAGCGGCTTGCCCTGCTCCAGCCAATTCCACTGCGGGTCGCGCAGCGAGCCAATGAAGCGGACCAGCTCCGCCAGGAGATCGTTCGTCGTCGGACCGGGCACCTCCGTGCCGGTCATCGCCAAAAGGAACCGATGCTTCCGGCTGAGGCTGTCGGCTGGGGCCAGGAGACCCGCCTCGTACGTAAAGCGAGCGAAGAGACGAAGGCCCAGGTACCCCTCGCGAGTGGCGGCCCGCACGAGCCGGCCCAGGACGGGGCGCGAGAGCCGGCGGCCCTCGCAGTCGAGCGACGAGCTCGGGCGCACGAGGAGCCAGCCCTCCGAGAGCTCGACCGCGACGCTCTTCCGCAACGCTTCGGCCTTCACAAAGGCTCCGAGGTCCAGACTCGCGTCCTTCTCGCAACGCCTCGCCAGGAGATCGAGCCCGTCCGGCAAGCGGGCGACGAGGGAAGCGCCGGTGCGCTCTGCGATGCCAAATATGGCGTCGGTCGCGGTCAGCGACAGCGGGTCGTTCTGCTCCGGGTCGAGCACGAACCGGACGAGTTCGCCACTTGCTCGGGGAACGGCTTCCGGCGCGCGGTAGAACTCGTAATCGTGGGTTGCCGCCAGAGGGAGCTTCTCGTGGATCTCCAACGAAAGCCCTGCCAGAGGGATCTGGCCGTCGAGGGCGGCGACGGCGGGGGGTAAGGCATCCTGCGCCGGGCCAGGGGGCGCGAGGTTGATGAAGAGCGGCGCCCGGGAGCGCAAGGTGCCGTCCGGGGTGTGGGTGGCGAAAAGGCACCAGAGGAGGTCCGGATTGAGACGTTCGCAGATCAACAGCACCTTGCCGTCGCCGCGCATCTGCGCTCGTTGCTGGATAAGCTTCCACCACTCGGCGTCGTACTTGTCCGCCTCCGGCATCTCCGCGGCCAAACGCGCGAGGGCCTCCTCCACGTCCCCGTACTCGCGAAGGGCGGCGGCCGCCTCCCTGGGCAAAGGGGCCTGGGCGCGGGTGGGCGCGTCGCTGTAGACCCGCCTCGTCCGCAGCGGAAGGGCGGCGAGGCGCTGGGGGCCGAGGGCCACGAGGATCTGCTTCAGCAACTGGTCGGCCGGCAGGTTGAGGTTATGGACGTAGGGCCACCCCGTGCGGGCGGCCTCCCGTGCCTTGCGCCCCGTCCGGTGCTCCTCCATCAGACGTCGGAAGCTCTCGATCGCCTCTCGAGCGCGGGCGTGGACCGAAGGAAGCTTCGCCAGCTCGCGGGCGTAGCCTTCGATCGCCACCTGCAGGGCCTTCGCCCGCGACGCCACCGCCTCGTCCTCCATCTGCCGCTGCCTCTCGCGCGGCCTCGCGAGCACGTAAACCGCACCCTCGCGCCGCCACTCCGCTTCCAACACACGCGCCAGGCGCGGCATGAGATCCGCCATCGACACGTCCTTCGCCTTCAGCACCACCACCTCGCGGTCGAGCGGCGGGCTCACCCGAAGCCTCACACCTGTCGACTCTTCGAGATGCTTGAGCGCCTGCGCGACCGTACAGGCGCGCAGGGAGGGGGAGACGCGGACGCTCGGTAAAGGCTGCGCGGCCAGAGAGGCGCTCAGGACGAGGAGGCACGGGATCGCTAGTCGCATAGGGCGGATCTCACCACGGCTTCCCTGAGTGTACAAGCGTCGGCGGCAGAACTCCCCCGATTCAGAACATGGCGTTCCGGTTGGCGGCCACCGCGAGCCAGCCGATGAGCAGTAGAAACTCCGCCGCCGCGTCCACGAGGTACACGGGGCCGATGGTCTTCTTCAGCACGTACACCAAATCGACCGCGAGGAACGCCAGCGCCGAGGCCGCGCCGAGCACGAGGGTCGGCTCGTGCAGCGGGCTCCTCAGGGCGACGAGCAACGCAGGGCCGATCGCCACGGCGAGGCAGCCGACCATACGCACGAGCCACAGATCCCGCTTGGGGCCGGTAACGAGCACGAAGCTAGGCATGTGGACGAGGGGCCAAACGCCGGTGACGACGTAGAAGCCGCCCTGAGCGATCAACAGCCACTGGTAGAGCATCCAAGAAGTTGGACCCGCTGACGGCGCTGGAAGTTTAGGCCATCTGGCTCCCTCCGCATCCTCTCCGGAGGGTTACGCGCGAAGCGCGTGTAGCCGTCGCGCGTCGCGACGCCTGGGCATGCCCAGGGCGACCTACACGAGGACACGCTGGATGCTCCGCAGAGGGTGGCGGGCTTGAGAGAAGCTTCTCCGGCGTCGCGACGGCTGCACGCGCTTTTTCTGCGCGTACCTCCCGAAGAGAGGATGCGGAGGTTAGGCGATTCTGGGGGTACAGAGTCGAAGGGGGGTTAGTTGGGCCCCGCCGTCCCCATCCTCTTCCATCTCGGCGAGCTTTCGGGCCTGTTCGTCCTGGGTGAGGGCGTCGAGCATGGCTTGGATGTCGCCGTCCATGAAGGCGGAGATGGCCTGGAAGCCGATGCGGTGGTCCGTGATGCGGCTCTGGGGGTGTAGGTGCGGATCTTCTCGCTGCGGTCGCCCGAGCCGATCTGGCCTCTGCGTATACCCGCGCGCTCGGCGTCCGCCTTGTCTTGCTCCATCTGGAAGATCTTCGCGCGGAGCACGGCCATCGCCTTGAGCTTGTTCTGCGCCTGGCCGCTCGTCTTGGCAACGCCGAGGCCCGACGGCTTGTGAATGATCCGGATGGCCGTCGTTTTTCTGCATGTGCTGGCCACCCGCCGAGGAGGAGACTGAAGGTGCTGATCTCCAGGTCGTCATTCTTGATGTCGACGTCCACCTCCTCCGCTTCGGGGAGAACGGCAACGGTGGCGGTCGGTGTGGATGCGGCCCTGGCTTTCGGTCGCGGGCACGCTGCACGCGGTGGACGCCCAGCTCGTGGAGCTGCGTGTAGGCGCGGCGCGTTGATGTTGAAAACGACGCGCGAGCCTGCCGGGAATCCCTCCTTCGAAGTCTACGATCTCGGTCTTCCAGCGCTTGCGCTCCGCGTAGCGTACATTCGAAAAGCTCGTTGGCGAAAGCGAGGCCTCGTCGCCTCCGCGGCGGGGCGGATCTCGACGATGACCGGCTTCTCGTCCTTCGGGTCCTTGGGCACGAGCATCCTGAGCTTCGTCTCCAGATCCGCGATCTTGGGTCGCAAGGCTTCATCCTCTGCCTGGGCGAGCTCGCGCATGTCCTGCCTGGAGAGCATCTCCTCGGCCCCTTCCAGCTCCACCGTCGCCCTCGGTGCTCGCGGATCGCGTCGACCACGGGCAAGCCTGGCGGAGCTTGCCCAGGCGAGATTTCCTGGCGGTTCGTGACGTTCGAGGGATCATTAAAATCCCGCTCGACCGCCTCGAACGCCTCGATCTCTCGGAGCGGAGACCATGGGTCAGGGTTTTCTACGGTGTTAAGGTATTACGGTGTTGCGGTATTACGGGATTGAGCGATCCGGAATACCGTAACACCGTAATACCGTAATACCGTCTCCTGCTACTTCCCCAGATCTTATAAGACAGGCGCATACAGCGCCGTCTTGGTCTCCTTGGCGTGCCGTATCGGTCAGAGCGCGAGGGTGGTTTGGGCGGCGGCGGCGTCGGAGGAGGGTGAAGCGCACCAGGAGCTGGCGGCGGCCGACGATCTCGCCGTAGTGTATGACGTCGTAGAGCAGGCACGGAGTCGAAGGCGTTGAGGCGCTCGCTCGCCTCTTTGCGCTCTTTCGCCTTCGGCTGGCAGAAGGGGAACGATACTGCGCTGCGCGTCGAAGACCTGCGCCGTGCCCTCGGGTCCCGGGGAGGACGGTCGTGCGGAAGGTTTTGGTGACCTTGCTGCGCCGAACGGGAACGTTCGCCTCCTTCATGCGCAGGAGGACTCCGCGCGCGCTCGCGGCTGGGCGGGTGGGTCTGGAAGATGCCCCAGTCGATGCGACGCTCGGGCTTGGCCCGGTCGCGCGCGCCAGGCCTTCCATGAAGGTGAGCATCCTGGTCGGGTCGTAGGCCCTTCTGCGCGAACTGGAAACCGCCGAAGTCCGCCGCCCGCTCCGCGCTCAGGCCCCAGCCATCGCGCTGGGCCCGGGGCGAAGCTGGCCGACCATCATCGCGTCTCCGCCCTTCGCGCCGCCGATGAGGATCGCGGCGAGGATCAGCGGATTCTGCATGGCGCTCAGCTTGCCCGCCTCGCGCTGCATGGTGGCGACGTGGCGCATCGAGGCGTGCGCGATCTCGTGCGCGAGGACGCCGGCAAGCTCATCGTCCGACTCCGCGTACTTCACGAGCCCTTCGTAGATGTAGATATAGCCGCCGGGCAGGGAGAAGGCGTTCACGTCCTCCTCGACCACCTTAAAGGTGTACTCGAACGGGTTGAGCCGCTTGTCGCCCCACGTCGTCCGGACCTTGCTCGCGTTCGCGATGGCGGCGAGCTCTCCGCCGATCAGCCGCACACGGTGAAGCGTCCGTGTTGCTCCAGCTTGAGCTCTTTCTCCACCTGCTCGAGCATTTCTTCCCCTTCTCGCGGTCGTCCTTCAGCGCCTCCTGGTGCTGCGCCAGCTCCTTCCGCTTCTTTTGTCGTCTCCGCCTCGCTCTCCTCCCAGGCCAGCGCGACGAGCTGCCCTAGCCGGCTCGTCGGAAGGCTCGAGGGGGCAGGCGTGCGGCTCGGTGCATTTGCCGACGCAAGCGCGAGGATCGCGGGGATCATAGTCTATTCCGACGCCCGAGGACGCCCCTCCGTGTCGAGAAGCGGGACGGTCCTGCTCGCGGTCGGCGACACACAGTATGCCCGAACGGCTGGGCGTTGGGGTTGTCGAACTGGTGGGCCATGCCGCCGACGTGAACGGTGTCCCCCGGGCCGATCTCGCTCCACTCTCCGCCCAGCCGAACGCGCCCCTGTCCGCGCAGCACGACCACGACGTGCTCGTGCGCGTGCTGCTCGTAGGAGGTGTAGCCGCCGGGCGCGATTTCGAAGTAGCGCGTCTCGAACTCCGTCGCGGAACCCGGAGCGAGAGTGCGGCGGGTGACGGCCATCCAGGTACCGGGCTCATCCTTGTAGGTCTGGGTCTCCAGCCCGGGAAAAGAGAAGCCTTCGTTGCGCTGGATCACGACTGCACCACCATCGCCTTCAGTATCTCCCCCCGCTTCATCGCCTGGTAGGCCGCCGGCAAGTCCTCCATCGCCACGAAGTCGCTCACCACCTGCTCCGCCCGCACCCGTCCCGCCCGGATCGCCTCCGCCGCCGCCCGAGTGTCGTCGGGGCCGCAGGAGTAGGAGTTCGCTAGCGTGATGTCCTTAAAGTATAAGTCGGACCAGGGCACCCGAGGCTCGACCCCCGGCGGGAACGGCGCGAACAGCAGCACCGTCGCCCCCGGATCGGCGATCTCCAGCGCGAGGTCGAGCGCGGCCTGGGAGCCGGGGCAGACGATCACCACGTCCGCCTTCTCCTTCCCGTCCGGGTGCCGCGCGTCGAGCCCCAGCCCCTTCGCCCACTGGACCCGCGCGGGATTGACGTCGTAGCCGACCGCCGTGGGGGGGAGCAGAAGCATGTGCATCAGCCCCATGACGCCGAGGCCGATGACGGCGGACCGGGCGTTAAGACCTTGAGGCGTTAGGGCATTGGGATCACTCTCCCCAACGCCCAACGCCTTAACGCCCAACGCCCTCCGCAAAGATTTCACCACGCACGCCAGCGGCTCGATCAGCGCGGCGTCCTCCGCGCGCAGGTCGTCCACCGGGAGCGTGTCGGCGAGGTTCGCCGCGCCCACGGCGAAGAGGTCGGCCATTCCGCCCGGCGTCAGCTTCGTGCGCCGCCACGTCTCGCAGTGGACATGGAGGCCGCGCCGGCAGAAGGAGCACTGGAGGCAGGGCGCGTGGTGATGGGGAAAGACGCGCGTGCCGACCGGGAAGCGGTCGTCTTCGGACGCGACGACGCGGCCCGCGACCTCGTGGCCCAGGACGTGGGGAATCTTGCGGTCCATGTACCAGTCCATCAGCTCGCCCGAGCAGAGGCCGCAGGCCTCGGTGCGGACGAGAAGCCCGCCTTCGGGCAGATTCGGCTCCGGCTCCTCGACGATCGCGACGTTCCCGCCGCCGACGTAGCGCGCGACTCTCATGGCCGGAAAACGAACTTGATCCCGCGCCCCTGCCGCAGGTCCTCGAAGACGGCGGCCCCTTCCTCCAGGCTCCGCTCGGCGGTGATGAGGGGGGTCAGGTCCATTTTTCCGCCGACGAGCCAATCGCGCGCGGTGCGGACGGCTTCGGTGCCGAAGTGGAAGGGGCTGAGGAGCGTGATCTGGTCGTAGTGCAGGCGCTTGGTGTCGAAGCAGGCCTGGGTGCCCGGCGGGCAGCCGCCGAAGAGCATGACCGTCCCGCCCCGGCGAGGGAGCGCCGGGGCGCGCTCCCAGACCTCCACCTGGCCCGTGCATTCCACCACCACGTCGTAGGCTCCTTCCTCGGGAATATAGACGTAGGGCACGACCCGCGCCCCCAGCCGCTCGCCCGCTTCCAGCCGCGAGGAGTTACGCCCCGCGAGCGTGACACGGGCGCCTTTGAGCCGCAGGGCGGCGACGAACATCAGCCCGATCGCGCCCGGCCCGATCACGAGCGCCTTGTCCCCCTCCCGAACGTCCAGCATCCCCACGCCTTGGGCGACGCAGGCCAACGGCTCCAGCAGGCTCGCGATCTCGAACGGCAAGCCCTCGGGCTTAGGAAAGAGGTTGAGCCGGGCGATCCGTTCAGGGACGAGCAGGTATTCCGCGAAGCTGCCCAAGACCTTCGTCGCCATGATGCTCTGGCAAAGGTTCTCCTGCCCCCGCCGGCACCACGCGCACGCTTGGCAAGGCGCCGAGTGGACCCCCATCACCTCCTGGCCGGGCGCAAAGGGTGCGCCCTCGCCCGCCGCCGCCACCACGCCGCTGTACTCGTGCCCGAACGGCCCCGGCATAGGGATCTGCGGGTGCCCCCGCAGGAACGCCTTAAGGTCCGTGCCGCACGTCGTGGCCGCCGCTACCCGCACGAGACCCTCGCCCGGCCCCGGCTGCGGCACGGGAATCTCGCGCAGGGCGAGACAACCAGGCTCTTGGAGGACCAGCGCACGCATCGTCGGGGGAAGAAGAGGGGTTTCCAAGGTCAGGTGTTTCTACGCCTTGCGTCGTTGGTCGTTGATCGTGGGTGGTTGGTCGTGGAGAGGGAGAAGGCGCGGTCACCGCTCTCTACGACCCACGACCAACGACCAACGACCAACGACCAACGAGCCTCCCCCTCGATGCCGTGCAAGTCGAGACCACCGGATCGAGGCTCCCCTCGAGCGCGTCTACGCCATCGCCAAGGACAGCGCCGCCTATCCCGAGTACATGAAAGAGGTGAAGAGCATCACCCTGGTCGAGACCGGGGACGGGCGTGTCGTCGCCGACTGGGTGGGCGTGGTGCCGAGCTTCGGGCTGAAGGTGCGATGGCGGCAGGAGGAGGATTGGGACGACGCCACCCACTCCAGCCGGTTCCGCCAGCTCGGGGGACTACGACCGCCTGGAAGGCACCTGGGCGTTTCCGCGAGGAGAACGGCGGCACGCGCTTCGACCAGACGCTGGACTACGAATACAACGTCCCTACCCTCGGCCCCCTGGTGAAGAAGGTCATCCACGGCATCGTAAAGAAGAACCCTGGAGAGTGAACGAGGCGTTCAAGAAGCGGGCGTGGAAACCCCGACGAGGCATCGGCGCCCCGCCGATGATCGTGTGTCTCGCACACGATGAACTCTCGGACAAATCCGATCAGGTAGGAACCGGGGCTGGCACCCCGGCCTCAAGCGTCGGATCATCTAACCAGGGACGCCGATGCACAAGCTGGACATGGATCTTTACCAACGCTATAAGCAGGACCTCAGCATCGAAGCCGTCTTGCGCGGGCACCGGCTGCTGACCTTCGCACGACTTGGGGCTCTTCAGCCCATCGAGATCGATGAGGGCACCCGCCTCCTGCTGGACCACCTGGAGATCGAGCGCGCCGACGTGTGCCTCGACGTCGGCTGCGGCTACGGCCCTATTGGGGTCGCGATGGCGAAGGACGCGCCGGAGGGCAGGGGTCCACATGGTGGACAAAGACTTCGTCGCGGTGGACTACGCACGCCGGAACGCGGAGATGAACGGCTTGCGGAACTGCGAGGCGATCCTCAGCAACGGCCTGGGCCACGTCCCCGAAGGCATCCGGTTCGACAACATCGCCTCCAACCTCCCGGCGAAGGTGGGCAACGAGCTGTTCTACGTCCTCTTTACCGACGTCCGCAACCGCCTGAAGCCGGGCCGCGCGGTTCACGGTGGTGACGGTGGGCGGCCTGCGCGAGTACGTGAAGCGCAACTTCCGCGAGATCTTCGGCAACTACGACAAGCTCCAGCAGGGCCGAGCACACGGTCTCGATGGCCGTACGCGAGTAGTTTCCAGGCGGCCTGTTCGCGTGCTGCGGAGCAGGTGGCGACGCGCGCCGGCGATGCTGAACATCTCGTCGCGCAGGAGGCGCTTGATCGAGAGCACGGTGCGGATGTCCTCCGGCCGGTATCGCCGCTGTCCGCCTTCGGTGCGGACAGGGTTCAGGAAGGGCTCAAACTCCCCTTTCCCAGTAGCGCAGAATGTATACCTCCACGCCCGTGATCTCGGCGACCGCGCCAATGCCGACCGCTTCGACTTCCTCACACGCTTCCAGTGCCCATAGCCTTAAGTCTTTATCGGCACGTTCCCCGTGATATTGCAGGGGGTATTGGCTATTGACCATTGACGTTCCGACTAATCCGAGTGATAGGTAACCGCAGAGCCATAGTTCGCCGGAGCGTGAGCTGCTACGAACCTGAGTGGTAGGAGGAGCTGCAATGGTCAATCGTCAATCCCATCAATCGTCAATGTCCATAAGGGCCGTACTCCAAACGATACACTGCGGACATGCTGGCACCCGCCCTGATCGCCGGCCTCGTGGCCTTGCGCCGCAGCCGCTGAACTTCTACGCGGACGCTCCCTACAACACCGACGTCCCTCGGCCCGAGGCGATCCTCGGGTACGGACCGGGGACGCGCCACACGACGTTCGGCGCGAGCAAGAGGCGGTCGTGCTCGAGATCGCCGCCAAGGCGAAGGCGCGCGTGCGGATGATCCAGTACGGCAAGAGCGTCGAAGGGCGGCCGCCTGCGTGTTCGTGGTCTCGAACGAGGACAACATCGCCCGGCTCGACGGGCATCCGCCGCGACCTCCAGGCGATGGCGAACCCCGAGCTGCCGGCCGAAGAGCTTCAGCTCATCAAGCGAGCCGGACGCCCGCCGTCGTGTGGATCAACGAGTGCATCCACGGCAACGAGCCCGCTTCGTTCGAGTCCGCGATATGCTGTTCCTACAACCTCGCGCCTCCCAAAGCCGCCGCATCACCGACACGTTGGACGAGGCGATCGTGATCCTCAACCCCGTCTACAACCCGGGACGCAGCACGAGCAGTTCGCCGTCTACAACGCTCCGTCGCGACCGGCTCCCCGAGCCCACCAGCTACGAGCACTTGGAGCCGGGCATCCTCTGGGGCCGGACGAACCACTACCGGTTCGACATGAACCGCGATCGCGTCGCGATGTCGCAGGACGAGACCCGGCAGGAAGTCGCCGAGTTCCTGCGCTGGAACCCCACGTGTATGTGGACCAGCACGGGCAGACCCCGAACTACTTTTTTCCGCCGAACCGATGGCGATCAACGCCAACGGGACCGCGCGGTGGTCGCATGGACGGGGATCTTCAACTGCGCGACGGGGCGGGCGTTCGACATCCAGGGCTGGACTTCCTCCACGAAGGACGTCTTTGACCTCTACTTCCCAGGATACCTGGACTCCTGGGCTCTCCGGCGCGATCGGCATGACGCACGACCGACGGCGCAAGCAGTCGCCCGTCGACGGGCGGACGGCTCCATTCTCACCCTGCGCGACGGCATCGAGAAGCACTTCTGCCGCGCTCACCGTCATCGCAGCACCGCGCAGAACCGGGAGGCGCTCCTGACGGACTACGTGAGCTTCAAGAGCCGCGCCGTCTCCGGCGCGCACGCCGGGGAGGTTCCGGCGCGTCGTCCTCACTCTCCCAGGACCCCCGCCGCTGGTAGCGCCCAGCAGCTCCTCGCGCGGAGCGGCATTGTTTCTCGCGTTCGCCGCCGTGCCGTTCCGCCAGCCCGACGCTCACTCCTATTGGGGCGGCGAGTCGGGCGGCGCGGTTCCGCCGAGGGGTCGCTGGTCGTCGACATGGCCCAGTCCCGGGGTCCCCTCGCGAAGGCGCTCCTGGAGCCGAAGCCCGAGTTCGAGCGAGTTCGAGCGAGCCCAGCGCGAAGAAGAACTCTGCTCCCGAGGGGAGACCTACCCCGGGCCGGACGAGGAGTTCTACGACATCACGGGCTGGAGCCTGCCCTACTCGCACAACCTGAAGGCCTGGTGGCGCGGAGTCCGCGCCCCCGGTCGAGACCCAGCCCACGCCGCCTACCGGGACGGACCCCGCCGCGACTTTGCCGCGGTCCACCGTCGGCTACGCCCTCGTCTACCGGGACCAGGACGACATCCTCGCGGCCTACGACATCCTGCAAGCGGGCGTCCGGGTCCGTGGCGACGAAGCCGATCCAGGCGGGACGCCGCTCCTATCCCCGCGGCACATCTATCTTCCTGAGGGCGCGGAACGAGGGAAGGGTACGAGCGGGCGCTCGTGCGGGCGGGCCTGAGGCGGCGTGTCGTCTTCGAACGCCTGACCGAGCTAGCTAGGAGGGGCCGCGAGGGGCCCGGCAGCGGCAGCGTCCAGGCGCTGCGGCGCCCGAATATAGCTGTCGTCTTTGGGCGTAGCGGCGACGCGTCCGGGTTCGGTCCGCTCTGGTACCTCATGGAGCGGACCTTCGACCTCCCCTTCACGCCGCTGCGCAGCGACGCCCTCGGCGGCGATCTCTCGAAGTACACCTGCATCGTCTTCCCCACCAACTCGGGCGCGACGGCGAGCGCCAGCTTCGCGAGGTCCAGAATCTTGAGGCTACGCGGTCGCCTTGGACCCCGACTGGGCCGTCGGAACCTCCGGCCGGTGACGCTGGCCTCGCGTACCGCCACTTCCCTCCCCGGCGCTCTCTTCCGCGCGCAGATGGACCTCGAAGCTCCTCAGCTACGGCTACGAAGCGCCCGAGCAGGGCCGTATCGAGCTCGCCGTCCCCGTCGCCGGAGACCGGTTCTACACGGTCCGCCGCCAAGGCGGCAGCGTGGTCGCCTTCCTGGAGCACGGCCGCTCCTGAGCGGCTGGGCCTGGGACGACACCAAGTCGGCTCTCGCGGGCGCGAAGTCTGGCTCCAGGACACTCCCCTCGGCCGGGGCCGCTCGGTGATCTTCACCCAAGACCCGACCGAGCGCGCCGCAGGTCGGGCCTGAACAAGATGCTCCTGAACGCGATGCTGATGGGGACCGGACCGCAGTAGGCGCGGCCAAGCGCATCTCCCAAGCGGGCGGGAACATGTAATAGGAGAGCAATGACTTCCGCCGTGGCTCTCATTCGGCTTCTGTTCCAACACTGTCCCTCCGGACACGGCCGCACTTCGGGCGCTTGCGCGCAGTACCGACCATTCGGAGCGAACTGAGATTCAACATCTCGACGAGAAGATGAAGGCGCTGAAGAGGCGTCGGCTGAGCGGCTGGAGGCTTCCATGCCGGGAAGGACGTGCTCTGGTCGATCTCGCGTCTCTCTGAGGAGGGGGTCGACGGTCCGGAGGCGGCCAAGGGAAAGCGTACGTCCGGGCCGCCAAGCAGTTAGAGAGGGAACGCGCGTCTGGGAAGCCGGACGCGGAAGCAGCCCATGCCTGGGTCCTCCTCAAGACAGGGAGTACCGGAGGAAGAACGCTCTCGCACGACGGCTCGTGCGGAAATCGCCGGCATCTGGCCCCGCGTGGGCGCGCTAGCCGATGTACTGAACGAAGAGGAAGTCGATCATCAATGGCAACGTTGCCGCAGTTCAAGATGGGCGACTATCGGGACTGGAAGACGCGGCACGCCTCTCCGGCATTTGTTCGAGACCATCGCCCGACGGTCGAAAGGCAATGTGCAGAGGCAACAGCAGGGCACCGGGGAGGCGGCGGACAGCAGGAAGAGCCTGGCGCCGAACGATCCTCGTCTACATGAGCGTTGCCAGAGTAAAGGGTTTGTCCGACGATGGCTCGGTTCATGCTGAAGCGGTTCTCGCAGGCCTGAAATGACTCAGAGTTCCTGAACAGCCCTATCGACCGCAGCCGCTGACGGCAGAACGGCTTCGAAATACCGTGGACACGCGGATCATGAGCATTTCAACGCCATGTCAGCACGGCGCTGAATGGATGAGCGCGGCGGCGCGAGCCTTCGCGCAGGTCGTGCAGGAGCCGGGCGCCGAGGTGGAGACGCTGGTGCGGGAGGTTCGGTCTCTTCCCCAAGCGGAGGCGTCGGCACTCCTCAGCGAGATCGCTCCGATCTTCATCCTCGTAGGCGAGCCGCGCCGCATGGTTGAATTGGCGGCGCTCGCGGTGGCCGCCGGGCCCCACGACGGGAAGGCCGCCATCGTTCATCTGGACGCCCTGTCGAGCGTCGAGGATGGTCCTAAGGAGGCAGCCAAGGTCGGGGCGCTCTACGCCGAGCGGACAAACTCGCGGCCGGTCCGACAGCGTCTGGTGAAGGCGCTGGATATCGAGGGGCGGCGCAGCGAGGCACTCCGAGAAGTGGGCAAGATCCTCGCGCGCTGGCCTGACGATCCTTTTGCCCGTCTCGCGCGTATTGCGCTGGAACTGGAGAGTCCCGACTCGGAGCGCACGTTTCGCGCGAACTTCGCGCAAATCCGGGCGTTCGTGGCGGACAAGACCGTTGACAAAGATCTTCGTCACGATGCCGAGATGCTCTTGGCGCTCCACCTGGGGATCGCCGGAGAAACGGACGAAGCACGGAAAATCCTGCAGAAGCTGGTCGAGGAGGGGGACGAGGACACCCAGAAAGAGGCGAACTCGGCGCTGAAGGCGCTGGACTCCTAAGCCCTTCCCTCCTCAGGCCCGCTAGGGGAGCTTTGGGAAATATTGGCCGAAGCCCTTCACCCGATCCTGCCGAAACCCCACCCAGTAATGTCCCATGGGATCGGTGACGGCGTAGGTCCAGTCGGCCTCCCGCATCACGTCGTAGCCCCTGAGGTCCGAGGGCCAGCCGATCGCCCATGTGACCATCTCTCGCGTCATGCCGTTGCGTAGTCGGCGAGCGAGGCGTGAGCGCGCGGATGGCCGGAGGCGACGGCCCTTGGGACAGTGGAGCGATCAGGCTCAGCAAAACCGGTGCTAGGAATATGTGATTCTTGGGTTATCCATTTCAAGCAGTGGGTTCACTGGGTGCGGCGAATCGTGATGCGGGCGAGCCGCTGCCCCTCGTAGGGGTAGCGCTGAAACTCGAGCCGCTCGACGCTGTCCGCCGTGGCGTATCGCCAGATGGGCAAGGCGCGCATCTGGGCTTCCGTCTTGAACTCAGAGGGCCAGCCTCGCGCCCAGGCGACGTGGTCCGACGTCATACCGACGGTTGGCTTCTGCTGCAGGATCGCCCGGTCGAAGCGCTGCCACTCGGCCCAAGCGGCGGATCGGCCCTCGCCGCGCGACATCGGGTCGAACGGGTTTTTGCCGCTGAACCGCCGTCCGAAATCCCAAGCGCCCGCTACCACTAGGTGCCATCCGGAATAGGTCTTCGGTTCCATTTCGAGACCCGGATTGTCGGCGTAAAACGTTTCGTGGGGCGTGTCCGGAGTTATCCAGCCTTCAGTCGGCCGTGCCTCCGGGGGCATGTCCAGCGTCACGAGGAGCGGGTCGAGCGCCAAGAACGAAGTCCGGGTCCATGAGGTTTCCTCCCCGCGCCCGAGGGTCAGCCTGCGGACTCCCGCGACGCGGAAGATGCGCCGGATGCGGGGTGGGCGGTTTGCGGGAGCCTCCCATAGCGAGAGGTAGGCGGGATCCGGGCCGGTGCCCCAGGCCCACGTGCCGCCGAACATCCAAGCCACTTGCTCCTCGAACCGCTGCCGTAGGTCCCGCAGCTCGGGGTCCTCTTTCAGGGGGGTGAGAAAAAGGTGGCCGTCCTTAGGCACGAAGACCGGCTCCGCCCGCCCCTCCACGCGATAGCGCCGGCCGGCGGGCGTCTCCTCCTCCAAGGTCCACTCTCGCATATGCCCTACCTGTTCTCCGTACCCTGGCTTCCCGGGGCTTTCGGGATAGTAGGCGCCGCTCGTCAGAACGAACCGGTGGGGAACCCGCTTACCTTCGGGCGAAAGCCACAGCCGAATCGGCGCGATCCGCTTCGTCTGGCTCCACCGACGGCGGTTGCGGGTGAGGTCAAAGACGACTCTCCCCGAAAGCACATACATTCCCGGGGCTAAGCCGGTCCGGTCGAAATCCGCGGAGATCCAAGCCTGGTGCCGGGGCGACATCAGGCCGTAGGGTCGCCGGTTGTCGGGGTCCTTTTCGCTTAAGGCGTAGGACCGCTGGGGAGGACCTACGGTGCGACCGTCCTTCAGGATTGCCAGACGCGCCACCGCCCCTTTCACGGCAAACGACCGCTCCGACTTAAGGTCCAGCAGGAGCGGAACGTTGCCGCGCCAGCCGGCTGTCGGCGTGGCAAAAACCTCGACCACCTCGGCCTTGGAGAAGGGAGCCTTAACTTGTCCCAGGATCGGAGCGAGCAGAAAGGCCAGCATATCGTTCTCGAGTGCGATCGGAGTCCGAAAGCGTTCCGCCAAGTGCGGATCAGGGCAGGTTGCCCGGCGGCTCGAAGCGGAGGACGCGGCCGTTGCGGAAGACGACGCTCGAGGAGAACGGCGCGGCGCCCGGGTACTCCCAGACGGACATGCGACGCATCTGGGCGAGAGGCTTGCGCAACGGGGGCCATCCGTAGGCCCAAGCCACCATATCGGGCGTCATGCCGGGAACGGGATGGCCGGCAAGGATCGCGCGGCGGAAGCGGGGGGTCAGGCCCAGCAGCGTGCGGAAGGGGTTACTCAGGCTGAAGCGGCGCTGGAGGTCCCACTCGTCGCCTACGACGAGGTACTTCCCGGAATAGTTGCGGGGGTCCATGATCGATGCCATGTCTACCTTCGTTCCCCCACCGCTGCCGGCCATCAGCTTTGCCCGTTTGGGCATATCCAGCACCAAGAGCAGCGGGCTCGGCGCCCGGTACATGACCGGGTCCATCATCCCCCCAGAGCCCATTGGCAGCGGAACGTTCTCGGCGTTCCGCAGGCGATGCACGCGGCGGATGCGAACAGGCTGGTCTACGGGTGCCATGAAGGTCCCCCAGGTGTCCGCCGCCGCGCCCCTGACCTCGAGTCGCACGCCGCCGTACATCCAGGCGGACTTCCACTCGTACTTGCGACGAAGTGAGTGGAAGGCGAGCCCGGTCACAATGGGCCGTAGGAAGCTGGCGTCGCTCAGGCGTCCGCGCACTTCGCAGAAAACGGGCCCCTTGAACCCCTCCAGCCGGAAGCGCCGCCGACTCCCCGTACGCCCCTCGTAGGCGAGCTCCCGCAGCGCCATCGCCGGCGCGGGTACCCGTTTTCCCCTCTTGTCCCAAAACTTCCCGGGCCCATTACGCTGCATATACACGAACCTCTGCCCCTGGGCCTCGCCCGGAGGCGATCCTTGAATGGGCAGAAGGGCGAGCAGGCAGAGCAGCATGACGCCCGTTAGTGTCGTGACCAAGCCGTACAGTTCATGGCGTGCGCCCTCAACGCCTTCTTAAGGTCTCAAAGCGCACGCCGCGGCGATGACGCCAGCCATTCGACGATCACTCGGCACCGCGCCGGGTCTTCTGTGAAGCCGACGCTCAAGCCCCACAGCCAGTAGTCCACACAGCGGACGAGGGTCCACGCCCGCGCCCGCTCCACGTCCAGCTCGGCGGCCTCCACGAGCGCTCTGAAGTGCCATTCCAAGCCGCACCCCTCCATCATCTCCTCGAGCCGCGTCCACAGCAGTTGAGCGACGCCATACTCCACGTCTCCCACGACCACCTTGGGGTCCACCGCCAGCCACGGCTACCGTTCCCCCGCGAGCACGTCCTCGTAGTGGAGGTCATAGTTCACCAGCAGATGGTCTCTTACCTCGCCGCGGGCTACTTCGCAGGCCGCGTCGAGCACCCCCCGCGGCATCGGGCGGCCATAGCGCTCCCACCGCTCGGGCAGCGAACAGGCGGAGCCGAGGGCCTCGTTCAGGGCTGCTGTGGC
>JAUJNV010000304.1 GCA_030447945.1 Fimbriimonas sp.
CCCTGCCCCCGAGACACGACCATCGAACCTACAGAAACACAGAAGACGCTCGGCGTGGCGGCGGTCAGCGCCCCGAACACGCAGACGGTCGAGGACGGCGGCCAGAAGCCCACCGACGCCCTGGTGGACCTCCAGACCGAGGGGGCTAACACCGAGAACTGGCCGGCGATGTCGCAGAAGGCACGGGACGAGATCGTGGGCAAGTACGGCCCGCCCAACGAGGCGACGGCCAGTATGCTCATCTGGTACAACACGGGCCCTTGGACGCGGACCATCGTGTACCGCGACGAGATCCCGCACAACTTCCCCCAGCCCCACTCGGACGTCGTCGAGAGCGTGCTCGACTACCAGGTCCCTCTGGAAAAGCTCGTCGAGCTGTCGAAGTTCGACGGCAGCCTTATCGTGGAGCGAACCAAGGGCGAGGTCCGCTTCCGCTGCGATATGGAGGCGGCCAACTTCGCGGCATGCAACATCATGCACGACATCGTGACCGGCAAGCTGAACTCGGAGGAGGCTCGGGCGAAGATGTGCGAAGTCGCCTCCGCGTACGTCCTGAACCGTCCGTCGCCCTACGCCGAGGCTCTTCAATTCAAGCCGCCTCAGGGCGACACCACGGACACTGACCACACCACGATCATTCCGGCGATGGCGCACCAGGCGGTGGAGAAGGTCAAGGACGTGTTCCGCTAGGGGCCGGCCGCCCAAGCCGCCCAAGCGGCCAAGTCCCCGGGAGTCACGGGAGGGAGTCGCGCAGCCGGAACTCGAACACGTCCGGCCGGCTGTAGTGGCCCGTGACGTCGAGGGTCATGACCTCGCGGTCGACCGCCGCGAGGTCGATGTCTTGGACGATGAGCCGCTCCTCGTCGTAGAAGGGGCCGGCCACGTACCCGCCGTCGGGGCCGATGACGGCGCTTCCCCCGCGCAGCAGCATCTGCTCCGGGTGGTCCTGGAGGGGAGGGCGAGGCGGCAGCTCCGGAGGGAGGTCCTTCACGCGCATGATGAGGCCCGCCGCGAGAACGAAGCAACGCCCCTCGAACGCGTAGTGCCGGCTGGCGACTTGATGCATCTCGTGGACGGTGGGCCAGACAGCGACGTGAATACGCTCGCCGCACAGGTGCATGGACTGCCGGGCGAGAGGCATCCAGTGCTCCCAGCAGATGAGTCCGCCCACCGCCCCGAAATCGGTGGGCGAAGACCTCAGGCCCCCTCCGTCCCCCTGCCCCCACACGAGCCGCTCCGTGTAGGTGGGCATCAGCTTGCGGTGGTGGTTGAGGAGCGTTCCGTCCGCCCCGAAGGTGAGGAGCGAGTTGAACAACGTGCCCGCGCCCGCGCCGGACTCCACCCGCTCGTTCACGCCGATGACCAGCGTGAGGCGGAGGTCCCGGGCCGCCTGCGCGAGCGCCCGCGTCTCCGCCCCCGGCACGACCACGCTGTTCTCCCGGAGCCGGGCGAAGACGTCCTTCGTCGGGTCGTGGTCCCACAGCGCGGCGTCGGGGCAGAAGTCGAGCCACGCGGGGTAGCCCGGTAGCCACGTCTCTCCGAAGACGAGCAGTTGCGCGCCTTCCGCGCCGGCCCGCTCCATCCACTCCAGCGCCTTGCGCAGGCTGCCCGGCAGGTCCATAGACCCCGGGCTCGCCTGGGCGATGGCGACCCTCAGCGGCTTCCGCTGCGTGTCGGCGGCCACCGCTATTCCCTCAGCCCCATCCGGCGCTCGATCTCGATCCCCTCGCGCCGGGCGTCGGCCCAGGTGAGCGGCAGGCTCCGGACCTCACCGCTCACCCCGGCCGTCTCCACCATATCGAGCATCTCGGCCAGGATCCGCCGCTGAAGCTCCCGGTGGAACGGCACGCCGAAGTGGTGCCCCATCATGAACGGCACGAACACGGCGCGGGGCGGCTTCGCGTGCTCGGTGACGTCGCGGGCGACGGTGACCGACGCGGTGGGAATCCCCCTCCGTTCTCTTGCGCGCTGCACGAGCGCGACCGACTGGTGTCATATCGGTCAGGCGGGCGCGCGCAGCGCGAGGTCCGG
>JAUJNV010000019.1 GCA_030447945.1 Fimbriimonas sp.
TCGCGTTCCCTCGCGGCACGGCGTGCATTTACCGCAGGACTCGTTCGCGTAGAACAGGGACGTCCGCCAGATGAAGCTGACGATGTCCGTGTGCTCGTTGAGGAACATGCAGCCCCCGGAGCCCACCATCGACTTCACGTCGGCCATCTCCTCGTACGCGAGGATCGCCCGCTCCGTCATTTCGGCGTCGATGATCGGCACGGAGCTGCCGCCGGGGATGCAGGCCTTGAGCTTTCCCCCCTTCATGCCGCCGGCCAGCTCGAGCAGCTCCGTCAGCGGGGTGCCGAACTCGATCTCGTAATTGCCGGGGCGGTTCACGTGGCCGGAAACGGAGAAGATTTTAGTGCCGCGCGAGTTCTTCGTGGACGCGCCCAGGGAGGCGTACCACTCTCCGCCGTTTTGGACGATGAACGGTGCGCAGCAGTAGGTCTCGACGTTGTTGATGAGCGTCGGCCGGTCCCAAAGCCCGGCGACGGTGGGGAGCGGTGCGTGGGGGAATTTCAGACGGGGCATGCCGCGCTCCCCCATCAGCGAGCTCATGAGCGCACTCTCCTCGCCGCACTCGTACGACCCCGCGCCCATGTGGATGAAGAGGTCGAAGTCCCAGCCGGTGCCAAGGATGTTTTTCCCGAGCAGGCCCGCGGCGTAGGCTTCGTCGATGGCCCGGCGAAGGGAGCGGGCGGCGTCGACGAACTCGCCCCGAATGTAGATGTATCCCACGTCGCCCTGGACGCAGTACCCGGCGAGGGTCATCCCTTCCACGAGCAGGAAGGGGCAGTCTTCCATGAGCTGCTTGTCCTTGAAGGTGCCGGGCTCACCCTCGTCGGCATTGCACACGACGTAGTGGCTCGTCTTCTTCTCTTTCGGGATGCCGTTCCACTTGATCCAGGTGGGGAAGCCGGCCCCGCCACGCCCGCGCAGCCCGGAGGCCTTGATCTGATCGATGACTGCCTGGCGCTCCATTCCAACGGCTTTACGGAGGCTCTCGTAGCCGCCCGTCTTCTGGTAGCCGTCGAGGGTGCCGAAGGCGGGATCGTGGGCGTGTTCGAGGAGAAGCTTACGCTCGGCCATAGTCCGCTCTATTCTACGCGTCAGTGCCCGCCGCTTGCGGGCAAGGCGGCTAGCCGACGTTGCTGGAGTTCGCCCGCTGGCTCATCGGGTCGTCGACGGGAGCCTGCGAAGTCTCTCCGACGGGGCCGTTCCGCTCCGCGTTGCGGAGCTGGCTCTTCACAATTTCGTCGGCTAGGCGGACCACCGTCGAGTCGGAGGAAGCGCGCAACTCCTCTAACAGGCGGTCGACGTAAGCCTCGTCCACCGGGCCGTGGTAGACGTCTCCGACCTGGAGCACCGGCGCGCGGTCGCAGGCGCCGAGGCACTCGACCTCTTCCAGCGTAAACTCGCCGTCAGCGGTGGTCTCGCCGTGGCCGACGCCGAGCTTGCCCACGAGGTAGTCGCGCAGGCGGTAGCCGCCGCACACGGCGCACGTCAGGCAGGTGCATACCTCGATCTTGTGCCGGCCCGGCTTGTGGGCGGTGTTGTACATCGTATAGAAGGTGGCCACTCCCTCCACCTCGGCGAAGCTCCTCTTGAGGCGGTAGGCGACCTCGGCGATCGCCTCTCCCGACAGGTGCCCGCCGTACTCCCGCTGGGCGATCCAGAGCGCGGGAAGGATGAGGGACTTGAGGTCCGGGTAATGGGTTTTCAGGGCCTCCAGCTCTCGGAGCGCCTGCTCGGAGAACTTGAAGGTAAGGTCCTCGACGCGCGGGGGGCGGGGACGCTCGTTCGGACCACCGATCTGCAGCAGTTCGCTCATAAGCTGGACGGCGTCGAAGCGGTTTCGACGCCTGCAACGGAGAGTACCGGATTGGCCTCGCGGGCCGATTGTAGATTGGAGATTTGGGATTGCGGCACGGGCTGGAGGTCCCCGTTCTCTTAATACAGGGGTAGACCAACGCGGTCCAGATCCGATTCACGCTGCCCGCCTGATTCGTGCACCCGCCGGACACGGCCTCCGGGAATGTGTCGTCTGAGTCGATGTTCTACCGAGTGATTCCCAGGGCCTGCTGCTTGAGGTTGCTGATGGCCGCCGTCTTTTTCGCGGCGAGCTTCGCCTGCGCGAAGACAGGGAAGAGGATGGCGGCGAAGATCGCGATGATCGCGATCACGACGAGGAGTTCGATCAGAGTGAGTGCCTTTTTCGAGTTGCCTCCAGCACTAGCCGGCGAATCGGTCGGGACGACGACGAGTTATGTTAAGGTAGAACTATAAGAGTTCCGTTGCGATTCTGCCTAGCTCAGGCAGAAGAAACACAAAACGTACATCGCGCCGTGAAATCTAGAGCGGCAAAGGAAGCAGCAGGAAGAACCCGTTCAGCATCAGAAGGGTAGCGAGGATCGCGAAGACGAGGGAGAGCACGAGGATCTGCCGCGAAGTGGCCAGAATCGCCACCGATCCCAGCACGATCGCGATCTGATACAGGACGGTGGCGTCGTCGAAGATCGGATCCTGCGCCGTCGCCCGCTCGCGTTGCGCTTCCCAGTTCCGCGCGCGGGCCATCAGCTGCTTCTTGCCGTCTCCCTGGAGCGGGTCGCCGGGTGCCTTGGGGTCCGGCTCGTCTTCGTACCGCTCAGCCGTGTCTTTGTACTTCTGGATCTTTCTCCCGAAGTCTTCCCGAACGGCGGGATCGAGAGATTTACCATGGATCGCCATCTGGGCTTCCAGGGCATCGGCCGCGAGCCGGTTCGCGTTCTGACGAACGTTCTTGGCTTGGTAGAAGGCCCAGGTATCGCTGGCCTGAATGTTGGTGCTGACCATCTCCTCGGCCACGTTGTCGCCGCCGAGGCCGGCCACCGCCATAAGCACGGCGATAACGGCGATCAAGAGGGCGGCATGGGAACGGAAGCGCTCGACATGCTCCTGCTCGACCTTCTGTTCCTCACGCTCTTCGGCGATCGCTTCTCGTATTTGCTCTGCCGCATCCGCTGCATCCATAGGAAGAAGAAGCTACCTCAATCCTCCCCCCGGCGCGCCACACGTTGACTGCCTCGAAGAGCATGTGGAGTAACGCACGGACCCCCTTCCCGTGCCACGATGGTTCTTGCGCGGGAGGGGCAGGGGGTGGAGGTTCCGGGAGTCCCACGCTCGTACCGGGCGAGGTCGTAGGAGAGCTGCCCGGGGTCCCACGCAGAACAGAGGTCTATTCGCCTCGTTCGATGAGCGGTGGTAAGCGGAGCGCCAATGGCGGAGAGATCTCGGCGCCCTCTGCGTCTCTGCGTGAGACTCACCGGCCTCAGGGACTTCCGGAACCTCCACCCCCTGCCCCCTCCCCTCCGCTGCGCGCAAGGGAAGGGGTCCGGAAATTCTCCAGAATCTCGTGGGTGTGCTAGCGGTCGATCTCACCGAGAACGATGTCGATCGAGCCGATGATGGCGATGACGTCGGCGATCATGCGGCCGACGGCCAGGATCTCCAGCGATTTGAGGTTCATGAAGGAGCTGCCCCGCTCGTGCCAGCGGTACGGGCGGTTGCTGCCGTCGCTGACGATGTAGAAGCCGAGCTCCCCCTTCGATCCCTCTACGCAGGCGTAAGCCTCGCCGACGGGCGGGTGGTAGCCCTCCGTGTAGAGCTTAAAGTGATGGATCACCGACTCCATGGAGTTGTCCAGCTCCGCGCGGGGAGGGATGATCTTGCGGTCCGACGTGTTGATCGGCCCCTCCGGCAGGCCGTCGATCGCTTGACGCACGATCTTCAAGCTCTCCTTCATCTCGGCGATTCGCACGAGGAACCGGTCGTACGCGTCGCCGCGGGAGCCGACCGGGATGGAGAAGTCGAACTCCTCAAGAGGAGTAGGGATTGCTCTTCCGGAGATCCCAAGCCAGACCGCTCGCGCGCGCGATCGGCCCGGAGCAACCGAGGAGAGCGCCTGCTGCGTCGTCAGCACGCCCACGTCGTAGGTCCGCTCCTTCCAGATGGGATTGTTCACCAGAAGGTTCTCGACGGTTTCCAGTTCTGGGGAAACTCGTCGAGCAACTTGCGGACCTTGGCCTCGAAGCCTTCCGGCACGTCGTCGCGCAACCCGCCAGGGATGATCCAGGACGTCATCATGCGGACTCCCGAGACCAGCTCGAAGATGTCGAGGATGCTCTCTCGCTGCTGCATGATGTAGAAGAACGGGGTCATCGCGCCGAGGTCGAGCGAGTGCGTCCCCAGCCACACGCAGTGCGATGAGATCCGGCTTAGCTCCGCCAGAATGACGCGCAGGTACTGACCCCGGCGGGGTATCTCGCAGCCGAGCAGCTTCTCAACCGCGAGAGCGTGGGCTAGATTGTTGCCGGGCGGATTGAGGTAGTCCATCCGGTCGGTCATGACCACACACTTGTGGTACTGCTGGTACTCCGCCTCTTTTTCCATGCCGGTGTGCAGGTAGCCGATGACGCACTTGCACTGGACGATGGTCTCGCCCTCCAGCTCGCACACGACGCGAAGCACGCCATGCGTCGAGGGTGCTGAGGCCCCATGTTCACGACCATGGTGTTCTCTCCCGTCTTCTGGAAGACGGTCTCGGTCGAGGGCATGAAGGTGTTCTGAGGCATGGCTCGCTCTAGTCTACGCTCTAGGACGCAAGGTGGACGCCGCCCTCGCACGAAAGCAGGCCGCCCCCCAGAGTCACTCCCCTCCGCTTCGACACCGAGAGAAGTGGCCCCGATGCTGCCCCGCCGCACAACGCGCCTTTCGTGGCCCAGACATAAGGCGAAGCCCCCGAACCCTTGCGGGATTCGAGGGCTTCGCTCACGGTCCAGCCGCGCCTACTGGGTCGATGGCGGGGCCGCCTGTTGTCCCCGCCTGTCGTACCGCCACCGGGCGAAGCCGAGCTCGGGCTGGCTTCCTCGGCTCCCTTGGGCGGGGTCATGTTCTCGGCGGCGGCGTCGTCGCCCTTGCCGCAGCCGGTCAGGGCCGCCACGAAGGCGGCCAGCACGACGATAGAGAGCAGGTTCTTCTTCATTATCGGTCCTGGTCCGGCGCCATCCAGAAGTAGTACTTACTCTGGCACGCAGCCGGCTGCCCGGCGACGTTCGAGACCCAGATGCTGGCCGGGGTTCCGGTGGCGGTGAGCCTTGCCCACGGCGAGCGGGGCGACGGCGAGCGGGTGAACTTGGCGCTGGAGTCCGTGTAGGCCAGGTTATGGCCTCCGGAGAAGATGCGGGCGTCGCGCTGCCCGCCGTAGATCCAGAGCGCCACCGGGCACGCCTCGGCCGTCCGCGCGAAACGCCAGGGCTTCGGTCCCCCGTTCGGCATCCGGGACGGGACGACGGGCGGGTAGGAGTACGTCACGCCGAGCACGGAGCCGCGGCCCATGCCCTGGAAGAACAGAACGGTGCTCGACGGGCTGTTGACGGCAGTCGCGCTGTAGGTGTTCAGGTACGTGTTCATCGCGTAGGCGTCCGCGAAATTGAACAGGATGTCGGACTTCGCGAAATTGAAGATATTCCAATCATCCGTGGCGTTTCGGTAGAGCCCGTAGCTCTTGATGTACGGGAAGACCGCGTTGCCCCAGAAAGACTCGCGTGCGTTCTGCACGGGCTGCGACGGGGGCGTCCCGCCCGAGGGGCGGTTCGCCGGGGTTCCGTAGAACGCCTCCTGATTATTGCCCGCCGCGTTCATGGGGAGCGTAATCGGGAAGGTGTCTTCCGAGTCCGTGAGGTAGATCTGGACACCGGTCGCCATCTGCTTCATGTTCGACAGGTCCGACGTCTTCTTCGCGGCCTCCTTGGCCTGCGCGAAGACGGGGAAGAGGATGGCGGCGAGGATCGCGATGATGGCGATGACGACGAGAAGCTCAATGAGCGTGAAGGCTCTGCGGATCATAAAATGACCTCCAAAAAATATTGCTCGTCACCCTTCTCGAACCGGACGCGTAAGCGCAATGATCGGTAAGCGAAGGCTAACAATCGATATGATACACCATTGGGCGCGAAGTTCCCCCTAAATTGCGGTAAATTTCGCAAGAATTTCGGTGCTGGCGGGAACTCTAGCGTCCACCGATGTCTTCCGTACCCGTCTTGCCCTCGAAGCTCTCGCCCGCGTGGGGGCGCATGACGTCCTCCACCGCCGGGCCCCGCGTGCCTTGGTCGAAGGGGATGTCCTCGCCTCCCAGGGGGTACTCCTTGCGCAGGGGGAAGCCGACCCAGTCGTCGGCGAGGAGGAAGCGCTGCGTCTGCTCGTTCCCCTCGAAGACCACGCCGAACAGGTCGTTGACCTCCCGCTCGGGGTACTCCGCCCCGAGGTAGAGGTGCTTGAGCGTCGGAATCCGCTGGCCGTCGTTCACGGCGACCTTGACGAAGATCCGGGAGTAGTGCTTCAAGGACATGAGGTTGTAGACGACCTCGAAGCGTCCGTTCAAGTCGCGCTCGTGGTCCCAGGCGCTGTAGTCGACGCCGGTGCACTCGCTGAAGTAGGAGTAGTCCAGCTCGGGATCGTCACGGAGAAGCGTCACGACCTCGACG
This sequence comes from Fimbriimonas sp., assembly GCA_030447945.1. The sequence goes on from JAUJNV010000019.1 coordinate 6,504, forward strand.
AGGCGCTCGGTGCGCACGCAGAGGTAGGTCTCGCCACGGAACTCTTTCACCTTGAGGAGCGCGTCCGGCAGTGCTTCGCGCACTCGCACGGCCTCGAGCCTGTCGTCGCCGACCATGGGATAGGGCATTACCGACCCGCTCCCGCCCGCGCGGCGGGCAGATACTCAAGTGCCGGCGCCTTCTCGGGGTCGGCGGGCTCGTCGTCTCCTTCCGGCCGGTGCCCCAGCTTTTCGTCGGCAAGGGACGTGGTTTCGTCCCAGTCGATGGCGTTCACGCGGAGCATGTAGAGGTAGCCGAGGACCCAAGTCGCCATATAGGCTAGGAACTCGATGAACGAGAAAACCTTGAAGTCTCGATCCGCGGTCCGGAATACCGTCATCCAGCCCCAGAGGAACACCACCTCGATGTCGAAGAGGATGAACAGCATCGCCAGCAGATAGAACTTGATAGGGAACCGCTCGCGCGCGTCTCCGCTCGGGGCGACGCCACACTCGTAAGGCGAAGCCTTGTAGGGGGTGTTCTTCTTCGGGCCCAGCACCCAGCTCAGCGTGACCATCGCGCCGCAGATGGTGGCCGCGAGGCCGACGAGCACCAGGATCCCGAGGTAGGGCGTGTCCACCCGGTTAGGGTACCCAGGGGCGGGGAGGACGGGTGGAGGGTTGAGGGTTCGCGGTTGGGGCTGCGCCCGGTACCCTTATTGCATGACCTTCCCGGAGATCCTGGCGCCCCTGCTCGAAGGCCGGGACCTCTCGGCCCAGCAGGCCGAGGCGACGATGCGCTACCTCACCGGCGGCGAGGCTACGGAGGCCCAGATCGGGGGCCTGCTTCTCCTGCTGCGCGCGAAGGGGGTGAAGGGGACGGAACTCGCGGGCTTCGCACGGGTGCTGCGGGCGAGCGCGGCGCGCGTCGAGCATCCCTACGACGACCTCGTCGACACCTGCGGGACGGGGGGGGGGTGTGCGTCCTTCAACCTCTCGACGGCGGCCGCCATCGTGGCTTCCGCCGCCGGCGCGCGGGTGGCGAAGCACGGCAACCGCGGCGTGAGCAGCCCCTGCGGCAGCGCGCACGTCCTCGAAGCGCTGGGGGTCAGGCTGGGCGAAGAGCCCGGGCGGCTCGCGGAGCGGCTGGGGGCGGCGAGAATCGCGTTCCTCTTCGCTCCCGCGCACCATCCGGCGATGCGGCATGTCGGCAAAGCGCGAAGGGAGCTGGGGGTTCGCACCGTGTTCAACGCGCTCGGCCCCCTCGCCAACCCCGCAGGGGCAAGGCGGCAGCTGGTGGGCGTCTACGACACGTCGCTCCTGCGCCCGGTCGGCGAGGCTCTCGCCCTACTGGGGGCCGAGCGGGCGTTGGTGGTACGAGGAGAGGACGGCTTGGACGAGGTCTCGCCCTCCGCTCGCACGATGTACGTCAAGGTGTGGCACGGGCGGGTCGAGGAAGGGGCGCTGACGCCCGGCAGCTTCGGGCTGGAGCCGGTGGCCGCCGAAGCGATCGCGCCCGGGGCGACCATCGAAGAGAACGCGACGATCCTGCGCGAGGCGGTCTCCGACCCAGGCTCGCCGAGGGCGCGCGCGATTTTGCCGAGCGCCGCGACGGCACTGTGGCTGGCGGGCTTGGAGGGAGACCTTCACGCGGCGGCGGAGCGGGCGCTTACGGCCATCGCGATGGGGGCCGCGGCGAGGAAGTTGGAGGAGATCGCGGCGTGAGCGTTCTCCGGGAGATCTTCGAGCATAAGCGCCTCGAAGTCGAGACGGCGCAGGCGGGATCGGCTCTCGCCGAACTAGAGGATCGTGCGCGCGAGGCAGAGCCTCCACGAGGCTTCCGGCGGGCTCTGGAGGAGGCGTCCACGAGCCTGGCGCTGATCGCGGAGGTGAAGCGCACGAGCCCGTCGAAGGGGGTGATTAGGGAGGAGTTCGAGCCGGCTGCGATCGCCCGGTCCTACGAGGCGGCGGGCGCGCACGCCTTGAGCGTGCTCACCGACGAGCGCTACTTCGGCGGCAGCCTGGAGAACCTTCGGCGGGCCAAGGAGGCGACGCGGCTGCCTTGCCTGCGCAAGGACTTCCTGATGGACCCTTATCAGGTGCACGAAGCGCGCGCCTGGGGCGCGGATGCGGTGCTCTTGATCGTTGCGGGGCTGGAGCGGGAGCCTCTGGCGGAGCTGCACGCGTTGGCGCTCGAGCTGGGAATGGACGCGCTGGTAGAGGTACACAGCGTCGAGGAGGCGGAGTTCGCCCTGGGGCTAGGCGCGGAGATAATCGGCGTAAACAATCGAAATCTCGCGGACTTCAAGACGGACATCGCCATCTCCGAGGAGATCCTTCCGCTGCTGGCGGGGCGGGCGGTGGCCGTGAGCGAGAGCGCGCTGGAGACCCCGGCGGACCTAAGGCGGGTGCAGGCGGCGGGGGCGCGGGCGGTGCTCATCGGCACCGCGTTCATGGCCGCGCCGGATGTCGAGGAGAAGGTTCGGGAGGTGATGGGTTGGCCGTCCGCGTAAAGATATGCGGCCTCGCCCGGCGCGAGGACGCGGAGTGGGCGCTGGAATGTGGGACCGACGCGCTTGGCTTCGTCGACGAGCCATCGAGGCCTCGTTACGTGGGCGCGGACCCCGAGAAGCGCAGGATTCCGGCTGCCCTTGGGCCGTATGCGCTCAGCGTCGCCGTGTTCGGGCGGTACCGCAAGCTGACGCAGGAGCAGCAGGACGCGATGTACTGCACGACTTTCCAGTACGTGTCGGGCAATCCGCCCGCCGCCCGCCGCGGCATGCCAGTCGTCCGGCCCGGCGTGGGCTGGGACACCGAGACCTGTCTTCGCGAAGTGCGCCGTCGGGTCGATAAGGAGTGCGCGGACGCGATCGTCCTCGACGCCTTCCACCCGTCGGCTTACGGGGGCAGCGGGCTCGCGCTGGACTGGGACCTCGCCGCCGAGATCGTGCGCCTCGCTCCGCGCCCCGTGATCCTCGCGGGTGGCCTGACGCCGGACAACGTCGCGCAGGCGGTGCGGAGGGTGCGTCCCTATGCGGTGGACGTAAGCAGCGGCATCGAGGAGTCGCCAGGCGTGAAGGACAAGATCAAGGTCCGGGACTTTATCCAGGCCGCGCGGGGCGCTTAGGTTCCTCCGGTGCCCCTTAGGAGCGCGCCGGAAAAGGTGCGGGCGAAAAAAAGCGGGGCACCTTCAAGGAGAGCGAAAGGTTGCCCCGCGAGCGATCGGACCGGAGGTTTGTTCTTCTTTTTGCCGTAGCCGGCTTCTGCGAGAACTTTCTGCCCCTCGATCCTTGTTATCAGAGATCATCGTCTCTTGCGGATGAGGTCGGGAGGGGGCATTTTGCTCCCTTTCTCGCAATAGTTCGTCTTCGACCGGGATCGCATCCCTCGTGAGAGGGTGCCGACCGCGGTTTAGGGGCTGTTCGCTCAGGCCACGGTAGACTCATTCGCCGTCCGGTATTTCAAATTATTTTATAGGTAGGTGCATAACCCCTTGGCTGCCGCCATCGAAACGAAGAAGCTCACGAAAAGCTACAAGTCCCGCGCCGCAGGAAAGATCAACGTCGCCGACAACCCTCGACCTCCATGTGGAGGAAGGGGAAATCTTTGGCTTCCTCGGCCCCAACGGGGCGGGCAAGACGACGACGATCAAGATGCTCCTCGGGATCATCTATCCCTCCGCGGGCGAGGGCTACGTCCTCGGCAAGGAGATCGGAGACATGGAGGTCCACAAGATGATCTCCTACCTCCCCGAGCGGCCTTACTACTACGAACATATGACGGGGCCCGAACTGCTCAAGTTTTACGGGGCGCTGTTCGGCGTGACGGAGAGGCCAAATTCGACGCTCTGCTGGACCGCGTGGGCCTCGGGCGAGACAAGACGAAGACGCTCAACCAATATTCCAAGGGTATGCAGCAGCGGGTCGGTCTGGCCCAGAGCCTGCTGAACGATCCTAAGCTTCTCTTTCTGGACGAGCCGACGGGCGGCCTCGACCCGATCGCCCACCGCGAGATCCGCGACCTCATCCTCTCGTTTCGCGAGAGGGGCCGCACGGTGTTCATCTCCAGCCACGAGCTGAGCGAGGTGGAGCTGATCTGCGACCGCGTCGCGATCATCAACCGGGGCGTGGTCGAGCGGCAAGGCAAGCTCACCGACCTCCTTCGCGGCGGCCGGATCGAGATCACCTTGGAAGGCGTGGACGACGCCTACCTGCGCTCGCTGAGCATCGGGGAGGCGAACGTCCGCTCCCTCCCGCTGGGAATTCTGCTGGACATGCCGGAGGAGCAGGACCCGAACGGCATCATCGACGCCGTCCGCGAAGGGCGGACGCATCGTCAGCGTCGTGCCGCGCAAGAAGCGGCTGGAGGACCTGTTCGTGGAGACCGTTACCAGCAGCCGGGGCGGCTTCGCCTTCGAGCCGCGTGGGCGACATGTCGACGACAGGCCACGAGGAGCCGGAGGCGGCTGGGGTGAAGAAATGAGACCGATTCTCGCCATTGCTTCGGCCACGGTCGGCGAAGCCGTGCGGCGGCGCGTCTTGCTGGTCATTCTCTTGATTGGCACGCTGCTGCTCAGCATCATTCCCGCCCTCTCGATCCTGTCCGCCCGCGCGGAGCTGACGGTGACGATCAGCGCCATGTTCGCCGTCCTGCGTGGCACCGCCGCCCTGATCGCGGTCGTGCTGACGATCTACATGATCCCGAACGAGATCGAGCGGAGAACGATCTACACGATTCTCAGCAAGCCGGTCCAACGCTGGCAGTTCCTCGTCGGCAAATACCTGGGCGCGGTGTTCGCGCTGGGTCTGATGATCGCTCATGACCACGCTCATGATGGTCGTGTTCGTGGTCTTTAAGCGACCGCCGACTGAGAAGGTGCTGGACGTCCTGCGCCAGCCACCCTCTATTTCATGGAGATGTCGCTCTTGGCGGCCGTAGGGATTTTCCTTTCGACCTTCGTAGCTCCTCTGGTGAACTTCTTTCTCACCATCGGGCTGTGGCTGGTGGGCACGGTACTCAATCCCCTTTACGAGACGATCGCGGACAACGCCCAGTCCGGAGCGATTTCTCAGGGATTTGCGAAGATCGTCACTTCGGTGTTGCCTAATTTTGCCAACTTCGACGTAAAGAACCCTATCATTAACCCGGGCCAGGTCATTGAGAACGAGCAGGTCTATTACATGAAGACCATCGCCTACGGCGTCGTATACACCCTCGTCCTCATCATCGGGGGCATCCTCGTGTTCGACCGCCGGGAGGTTTAAGTAGAGAGACATGAAGACGATCTCCCCTCCAGAGAAAGACGCTCCGACGGCTGAGCCGTCGGAGGCTCGGTCCGGTGCGCTGCCTAAGCGCGACGCCCGAAGGCAGACGACCCGGAAGACGCTGCTCGCCGCATTGGCCGGGCTCTTCGTTTTGCAGGGCGTGATGCACGCCCAGACGATCCTGCCCCAATGGCAGAAGAACTACTCGACCGGCAAGGGCGCCGGGATTGAGGCGAATCTTGGGGCCGACCAGGTCATTCTCCAGATGTTCGGCTTCCGCGAGTTCCTCGCGGGCATCCTCTGGGTGAAGGCCGACGGGTTCTTCGACAACGGCAATTACGACGCCATCCTCCCCATCATCCGGCTCTGCACCGCGCTCGACCCGAAGCAGATCGACATCTACGCAACCGGCATGTGGCACATCGGCTACAACTTCACGGATGAGGATCAGCGCTCCGATCGGCGCTACATCCCGTCCGCGCTGGCCCTCGGCAAAGAGGGCGCGAAGCAAAACCCGAACACGTACGAGATGTTCTTCGAGACGGGGTGGATGTGGTACCACAAGATCGACGACGATCCCGCCCAGCCCGTCGAGTGGTTCGAAAAGGCGCACAAGAGGCCGGATATCCTCCCAGCGCGCAAGAACCTTTGGCGATGGCGTACCAGCGGAACGGCGAGGTGGACAAAGCGCTCGGTCTGTACAACCGGCTCTACGACGAGGCGGTGAAGCGTCACGACGCCGACCCGGCCTACGGCAACCGCCAGATCCGGACACGCTGGAGAACAACATCGACACCACGCTGGTGCGCATGGTGCAGCGAAGGCTGGGAGGCGAAGAAAGCGAACCGTCCGCTCGCCGGCTACGACGTGTACCCGCCGTTCGACGTCGGCTTCAGCGTCAAGGCCACGGTGGTCGACCCGCGCGTGGTTCGGTTCGAAGGCACCTGGAACGTGCTTCCCGTCGGCACCCGCATCCGCGTGGTGCTGCGCGATAAGGAGTATCCGAACGGCCGTCCCGCAGGAATGGAGTGGGATCAGGGCGACAGCGTCAACTTGGATCCGCCGCGCGACAAAACGTTCATGCAGGACCAACTCTTCGTCCGGAACCGCCGGTTCAACAAGCGGATCGACATGAGCAAGGACGTGACCATGTACCCGTTCATCTCGGACAAATATCTGCTGGAGTTCTACTACTCTCCGCGGAGCGCTCCGCCCCACATCCAGGACAAGTTCGGCTGGAACGGCGAGGGATTGACGGACAAGCACTTCCTGCGCACGGATCTCAAGGAAAACCAGCGCGTGATCTATGCGAGCTTTGAGCTGACGCGAGATCAGATCCTGCGGCGCGGCGAGTGGGCCGATCGGACCCCAGTCTTCCGGACCACCAACTACGTCGATGCCGACGCCTCGTCGAAAGCGGACGTTCTTGTGGACATTCCGTCCTTGCGCTCCGGAAAGTAGGCATTGAAGGCGGGGGGCCGCAGCCGCCCCCGCGTCTGCGGCGTGCCGGCGGGTCAACGCCGCCGGACGGCCGTAGCGGACGGCGCTGCGCCGACGGGCGGGCGAATTCTTTGGGAGGATGGCGAGAGTGGAGCAGACCTCCGGACCCCCTCGCCTTTTGCTCCGGCAAAGGGAGAGGGGGTGAGGGTTCTGGGAACTCTCTTCAGCGCGTGAACCTCTCGCCTCCCAGGCCAAGCCTTCTCCCCCCATTGCGCCTCGCTTGCAACGGCTCATCAGTCGAGGCTCAAAGGCGGATAGACCTCCGCGTCTTTGCGAGGAACTCCAGGAAGTCTCGTCGACGAGCCAGGCTTAGTCGGAGCAGCGACTGCCCGGGACCCTCATCCCCTACCCCCTCTCCCTTTGCGGGAGCAAAAGGCGAGGAGGTCCGGAACCTCTGCACCACCTTAGGGAAGGCCAAGAGCGTGCGAGTTCGGGCCTGAGAGGCAGGCCCGACGCCGTCCCGCCCGGTACACTAGCCATGCCGGGAACTGCGCGGCGGCAGGTCGGTGAATCCCGTCAGGGCCGGAAGGCAGCAGCGGTAAGTCGATTCTCCGTGCGACGCACCATTCCCGGCGCTCTGCGCCGGAAGGCGTTAAGGCGTTGGGCGTTAGGAAAGGCGCCCGACCTCTCCAACGCCCAACGCCTTAACGCCTCACGCCACTCTCGTGCCCTACCACTCCCTCTACCGCAAGTACCGCAGCCAAACCTTCGGCGATCTCGTGGGGCAGGACCATGTCGTCCGCACTCTTCAGAACGGCATCGCCTCGGGCCGCATTGCCCACGCCTACCTCTTTACCGGCCCGCGCGGTACCGGCAAGACCTCAAGCGCGCGGCTGCTCGCCAAGGCGCTCTGCTGCGAGCACGGGCCGACACCCGAGCCCGACAACACCTGCGAGATCTGCCTCTCCATCACCGAGGGCTCGTGCGTGGACGTGGTGGAAATGGACGCCGCCAGCGAGTCGGGAGTGGAGGACGTCCGCGCCGGCATTCTTGAGAATGCCGAGTACCGGCCTATGGTCGCGCGGTACAAGGTGTTCATCATCGACGAGGTCCACGACCTCTCGTCGAAGGCGTTCGACGCGCTCCTGAAGACCATCGAGGAGCCTCCCGACCACGTGGTGTTCGTCCTCGCGACCACCGAGTACAGCAAAGTTCCGCCGACCATCCGTTCCCGCTGCCAGAAGCACGAGTTCCACCGCGCGAGCATGGGGGACCTCGTCGCGCGCCTGGCCCATGTGGCCGAGCAGGAGGATGTGCAAGCCGAGCCCCAAGCCCTCGCCGCCATCGCTCGGATGGCCGACGGCGGCTACCGCGACGGGCTCACCCTGTTGGAGCAGGCGATGCTGGTGAACGACGGCAAGGTGACTCTCCAGGGTGTCATCGACCAACTGGGCATGGTGCCCGAAGAGGCGGTCGATGGACTCCTGCTCGCGATGAAGGAGGCGGACGTCCCCGGTCTGATGGAGCTCCTGGCGGAGATCGCCCGGCTAGGACGCGACCCCCGGTCCATTCTGGAGTCGATGCTGTTTCGCTTGCAGGATCTCACCCGCGCGGCTTACAAGCTCGAGACGGGGCCCACCTCCGATGGCGCGCGGGAAGGGGCGCTCCATGAGACGGCGGCCCGGATGGGACCGGAGACGATTCTGCGGCTTCGGGGAGACCTCGCGGAGGCGCATAAGGCGATTCGAGATATCACCCTCCCGCGCCTCTGGCTAGAGTCGGAGCTCATCCGGCTTTCTCTCGCCCCGGGCGCCGCTCCGGCCCTCGCCCGGCGGCCCGAGACGTCGTCCGAAGCGGTCGCGGCGAGGAGCCCGACTCCGCCGCCTCAGAGGCCGGCACGGGAAGCGCAAGACCCCGCCACACCTCCGATGCCGGACGCCCCTCGGGTCCCGGAGGACGTTCCGCTGGTTCCCGCCGCCCAACAGGCCCAGCCCCTCGAAGCGGTGGAGGAGCCGAGCGGCGATTCGGTGCTGGATCATGCTCGGCAACTTTGGCGGTGCGTTCTCACCGAGCTGCCGGCCGAGACGAACATCGCGCGCAAGCTGGCGGGCTCGACCGTCGCGTCCGTCGCCGAGCGGGAGATCACGGTGAACGTTCTGCGGCAGATCGACTACGATTGGCTCATGGAGTCGCCCAAGCGCACGGGGCACATTCAGAACGGCATCCTGCCCAAGCTCGCCGGCGACGACAGCTGGAGCGTCCGTTACGCCGTCGGCCGCCGCCCAATGGCCGCCGATGGGCCGACGACGGTAGAACTTCCCGCTGAGGGAGATCGCCTGGAGCAGCTCGCCCGCGAAGTCTTCGGCGCTTGAGGCATGGAGTGCGGGCTACAATCTGCAAGACCTACGGCTTCGCCTCGGGCGGGCCACCGGGAGACAAGACGGCATGAAACTTCCTAAGAACTTCGGCGGCCAGGGCTTCGGCGGGATGATGAAGCAGATGCAGGACGCGATGGCGCAGGCCAAGACCCTCGAGGAGGACCTGGCGAACGAGCGCATCCCCATCGACAAGGGCCAGGTCAAGGCGATTTTCAACGGCCGCGGCGAACTGATGCGGCTCGCCATCGATCCGGCGGTCCTCGATCCGGAGGACGTCGAAGCCTTGGAGGATCTGATCGTCAGCGCCGTACGCGACGGCTTCGAGCAGGCAACGGCCATGCGAGACGCGCGGGTGCAAGCGATCATGCCGAACGTGCCGGACATTCCGGGGCTTTAGGACTTCAAGGTTGAAGGTGGAAAGTTGAAGGTCGGGCGGTGAGGGTTGAGGTACCAACCCTTCCCCGAACACCCGAAGATTCATCACCCTCCCCTGACGTAGGAACGGGAAGAACATGCTCTTTGCCCGCCCCCTTGCCGAACTCATTGCGGAGCTGGAGAAACTCCCCGGGGTGGGCCCCAAGTCCGCGCAGCGGCTGGCCTACCACCTTTTGCGCGTGCCTGAGCACGAGGCCACCCGCCTCGCCGACTCGATCCGCATCGCCAAGGCCTCGCTGCGCTTCTGTGGGCAGTGCCAGAACGTCTCGGAGGGCGAGTTCTGCGAGCTCTGCCGCGACCCGCGGCGCGACAAGTCCACCATCTGCATCGTGGCCGAGCCGCGCGACATCGCGGCGCTGGAGCGCCTGAACGAATTCCGCGGGACCTACCATGTCCTCCACGGCCTGCTGAGCCCGATGGACGGCGTCGGGCCGGAGCAGCTACGGGTGAAGGAGCTGCTGGGCCGCCTCGCCGATGGCGACACCGAGGAGGCGATCCTCGCCACCAACCCGACGATCGAGGGCGACGCGACCGCCCTCTACCTCGCCAAGCTCCTCAAGCCCCTCGGCATCCGCGTCACGCGCCTCGCACACGGGATGCCGGTCGGAGGCGAACTCGACTACGCGGACTCCGCCACGTTGCTCAGCGCGCTGGAGTACCGGCGGGAGATGTAATCATGAGCCTTGAACTGGGCCGGCCCCGCTCGAGGGACCAGCATCTTGTGCTTCCCGCCCTCTTCCTACCCCCGAGCGAATCGCCGCCGAAGCCAGGAGCCAGAAAGGATCCGGAGCCGCCGCAAGAACACGCCGGCACCATTGAGTAGCAGGAGTCCCGCATAGGCGCCCAGTCCGTACCCCATGGTATGAGGGACTCTGCGCGACTTCCTCGACGGGCGCGCGAGGCCGCCTCCTAGGTCGTCGCGCATTCGTGTAAGCCGTACAGTAGTCCACCTCAGTTCGTTGATCGAACCGGGTGCGCGCTCACGCCAAATTTTCGCTGCATCCGCCCACCCTTTCGTGGCTTCGAACTCCTGCACGGAATAGGGGATGTACATGGTGCCAAAGACGCGGACCAACTGCTCGGAGAGAGAGCCTGCCGCACGCCATTGCTGGGCACCAAGTACTCCACGTGGTCCCCTCCTACAAGGAGATACCTTCTGACGTTGATATCCCGCCTGTTCATGAGCGCCTTTACTTCTTCATTGCCAAGGTCATGCCTAGGGACGAGGTTATCGGGCAATCATGAGCGCCTGTATATCATCATTAGCGGAAGGTAATCAAGCTCTTACTCTCGGACGCGGTTCCTGGTTGAAAAGGCGCTGGCCCTTTTCGAGAAGCGCAAGTTGATTACGAGTCGATTTCAGGCTGCTTTCAACTGCTCGCAACGCTTCGGGTGCTTCGCGGCGCGTCACGTTGTCGTTGCCGACGAAGCGGAGGCCCACGACGACACCCGAGGCCGCCGCACACATAGCCACCATCGCTCCGACGGGCGCGGCCAAGCTCCGTCCCCAGAGGTAGCAGCCGAACGCGAACACGGCGGCTAAGCCGGCCATGCCCGCCGCGACGGCGCCGAATATGTCGATGGACTGCCAGAGCAGTAACGATCCGACCAAGAGCACGCAGCCCAGTCCGACCGAACCCAGCGCGAGACGCCCGCCGAGCGAGACGATGGCCGCGCTGCCCCGTAGCTCTTCCCAAGCCAACCGTCGCGGGTCGCCGAAGCGCTGGATCGCGGCGAGCTCTGCCACTTCGAGGCCCATACCCGCTACCGCCATCTCCCCCGCGCTCTCGGCCAAGTGGTCCTCAACCTCCTGGAGCGTCATGTGCAGCCGGTCTTCGCGCACCTTGTCCTCGAAGCAGGGACTCGACTTCGACGAGGTACCAGTCGATGTACTTACCCACGGTCCACCTCCTCCTTCAGGCGCCGAGGGCTGAGGATGCCGGCCACCCCTTGGGCGAACTTCTCCCACACGGCCCGCCGTCGATCGAGCTCTTCGAGGCCGGTCGGCGTCAAGAAGTACACCTTCCGCGCCGGTTTCCCATCCTGCGGCTCCCAGGTCGCCGCGACGCCCCTCGCGCTCCAGCCGGTGCAGGGCCGGATAGAGCTGCCCCTCGCCGACGCTGAGCGCGCTCTCGCTGCTCTGTCGGATACGCTTTGCCATCTCGTATCCGTGCAAGGAGCCGCCTTGTAGCACCCCCAGCACCAACGCCTCCAGATCTCCTTTAAACGCCATTAATACCTCTCATTCAGAGGTATAGCAGATCGAGAGATAGAAGTCAAGGGACGACGCGGCTTCCGGAATCCCCACCTTACCCTCCTCCGAGCACGAACCATCCGGGCGAGGGAGGGAAGTGGTACCCGAGCCTTACGCGTTAGGATCGACGGGTTCGAGCTGTAGGTGTTTGAGCAGTTCGTCGTGGCCGAAGTAGAAGTGCTGCGACATCTGCCCGGGCCGGAGCCAGATGAGGGCGGTGGGCAGCCCGCGCAGGAGGAAGGAGGCGACCTCTTGGCCGCCCTCCACCGGAACGGGCAGCCCATCCGCGTGGGTCACAATGAGGTGGAGCAGGTCCTCTTCGCCCTCGAGCTGGTAGCGGAAGCTACCGGCGGTGCCGGAGAAGTCGTTTGGTTCGAGACCGACGGAGAGCAGGGCGAACTGGTCGGTCGGGCGGCTGAGCGAGGGGTCGAACGGAGGAAGCTCAACGCGGCGTCCTTCGCGCACGTAGTCCAGCACGCGGCGCATCACGGAGTCGCGGCGAGCGGCGTCGTGTTCGGTGAAGGGGAGCCCGTGATCCGTGGAGCCGTCCATCCGGGAAGCTCGCGTAAAGAAAATGGCGGAGCGGGTGGGATTCGAACCCACGACCAGTGTTACCCAGTACGAGCTTTCCAGGCCCGCTCCTTAGACCACTCGGACACCGCTCCGCGCCAGTTTTCATTATGGCGCAATGGCCGGCAATTAGAACTCTGACGAACCGGCGACGTAGTGCGGGCTTCGGAGCCCGCGGCGAGCCAGCATTGGTTTTGAAGAGACTGGCTCTGTAGACATCCCGTGGGTCTGAGGGCTACGCCCGCAGAACGTAGGTCGCTTTGGCGACGGCGCCTGGGCATCACGTCGGCCACTTTCCTTAAGGCGGCCTGCACCGTCTTGTACGTACGCACCGGAGGCTCCGCAGAGGGTGGCGTGCCTGGAGAAAGTCCAGGCGTCGCCGGGCGCGATCGACTACACGGTTTTGCGGGCGTGGATGGTGGAGACCTTCCTACAGAGCTTTAGAGAGCTTACGAACCTGCTCCGTTAAGGCCGGCGTAGGATGGTCGCTCCGAGGGAGCGGTAGTCGCGGTATCCCACCGCACGGTCGGATACCCGCACGGACCGTCCCGCCGCGAGGGCGAGGCGCAGCAGAGCCTCCATGTTGCCGCCGGGCTCGACGCGGGCGAAATCCAGCCGGCGGGAGAGGTCGACACGAGCCGGTCGCGGACCTTGTTGTTCACGCCGATGAACTCGGAGTCGGGGCGGAAGGGGCTGACGACCAGATCGGTCGAGGCATCGAACTCGTATCGCCAAAGCCGCGCCGCGCGAAACGCCTCGCTGCGTAAATCCTCGCCCAGCACCCGGAACAAGCCCCGGTCGAGGCACAGCAGTCTCGGCGAGCCCCACCGGAGGGGCACCACCGCCGAGCGCTGGTACTCCGGCCGATCGTGCCCCGTCACCAGAACCTCTCCTCCGAGCACCCCTTCCTCGGTGAGCTTCTCGATGAGCTCCAGCTCAGCGGGAGCGGCGTTCCGCGAGGCGAGGACGCAGAAAGTGGGGGCCTCGAGGAGGCGGAGGTTGCCGTAAAGGAACAGGACCCCGGCGGATCGGGGTCCATTTCCTCGATGAGCGTGGGATAGTGGGCGTCCGCGGCGGTAACAAGGGTCACGCCCAGCCCGCTCAGTCGTTTCTCCGTTTCCCCGACCGTCCTCTGGCGCCCCTCGCGGTCCTCGGCGAGCGCGGAGGCGGCGCGCTGGGTGAGGCGGTATTCCTCCCGGTAGACCTCTGGCGAGAGCGACAGGAACTCCTCCGGACTCCTCCCAAGGATGGTATTGCGCGCGAGCACCCGGACGACCGAGCGCCCGCCGATGCCCGGCGTCATCGCAAGCAGAAGCGCGAACGTACGTTGGGGGAGGCTCACGCCCCTCCCCGCGAGGCGGGCGGCGGCACCCAAGAGGATCCCGACGGCGGCCTCGCCCGATCGGGTCATCTCGTCCACCACTTCCCCATGATCGAGGGGCGTCGGTGAGATGCCGGCGGCCAGATTGGTGACCACGGCGAGGCAGGCGTAGTCGACGCCCGCTTCTCGCATGAGGATCGCTTCGCTCGCCGCCGTCATGCCGACCAGATCGCCTCCGAGCCCCTTATAGGTCTGGATCTCCTGGGGGGTCTCGTACCTCGGGCCGTTCCCGCAGACGTAGACTCCGCCATCCTTCACTGCCTCACCCCCCGCGTGCAGCAAGGCGGAGCGCGAGGCCGGACCGAACGGATGGCTGAAGTCGCGGTGGACAACCTCGCGGTCGAAGAGCGTGAGGTTGCGGAACGTTAGGTCGAGGAAATCGGAGCAGGCGACGAGCGTGCCGGGCCCCCACTCGGGTCGCAAGCTGCCGACGGCGGCGGTCGCGAGCACGCCTTTGGCCCCCAACTGCCGCATGCCGTAGGCCATCGCCTGGTAGTTCACCCGGTGCGGGGGGACCTTGTGGCCGGCGGAGTGGCGGCCGATTACGAGGAGCGTAAGCCCCTCGCGCTCGATGCGCCGGCCGCGCAGGGTCCCCGCCGGTGTCGGGATGTGGAGCGGTGATCCGCCCAGTGCGAGGAGGCGGTCTCCTACGCCGGTGCCCCCGATGATGCCGACGTCGATGCGCATGCGTGATTATGGTCTCCCGCACCAGGGGCGGTAACCTCCAGGCATGACCCTGCGCGAGGTGCTTCACGCCCACATCCCGACGCTCACCCGGGAAAGCACCGTGCGCGATGCCGTCGACAAGATGGACATCTATCAGTTCCCGGCGCTGGTCGTGGTGGACGACGAGATGGTGCCGGTGGCGGTCCTAACCGAGGGCGACGTCTGCCGGGCGGCGATGACCCAGGGAAACGTGACGGGTATGGCCAGTGAGCCCGCGTACATCCACGGCACCTCAGAGCCGACGACCATGCCCGCGGAGGCGGAGATCGGAGACGCCTTCCACCGCATGCTCATGAGCGGTCTTACGATCCTCCCGGTCGTTGACGACAACCGGCTTGCGGGGGTCGTGCTTCGGGTGGACCTGATGCAGGCGATGCTGATGGATATCGAGCCTGCCGGATCCGAACCGACCTGATCCGAAGCGGCCCGATCCGAAGTGCACCGGGCCCAGTTGGTACACTTGCCGCGATGCCGGACAAGGTGACCGCACCGCGCCTTAGTGCCATGCGGGCGAAAGGGGAGAGGATCGTCTGCCTGACGGCGTACGACGCTGCATTCGGCCAGCTCGCGGACGAGGCGGGCGTCGACGTCGTGCTGGTGGGCGATTCCGTCGGGAACGTCCTCTTGGGCTACCCCAACACGGTTCCCGTGACGCTGGAAGAAATGCTTCACCACACCCGCGCCACGGCTCGGGGGGTTCGGCGCGCGCTTCTCGTGGCGGATATGCCCTTCGGCTCTTACGGCTCGTCGGTCGCGCAGGCCGTCGATGCCGCGGTGGCCTTGGTCAAGGTGGGCGCCGAAGCCGTGAAGCTGGAGGGGCCGTTTCGGGAAGAGATGCAGGCGATCACGAAGATCGGCATTCCCGTGATGGGGCACGTGGGCATGACCCCCCAGTCGACCAACACGCTCGGCGGGTTTCGGGTGCAGGGACGCGGGGAGACGGCCGAGGCGGTGGTCGAGGACGCCAAAGCCGTGGACGCCGCGGGCGCCTTCGCGATGGTGCTCGAGCTCGTGCCGGCCGAGCTGGCGCGGCGGATCACCGACGGGGTCGTTTGCCCGACCATCGGAATCGGCGCCGGGGCCGGGTGCAGCGGCCAGATTCAGGTCCTGCACGACGTGCTCGGCCTCTCGCCGCAGCCTCTGCGCCACGCCAAGCGATTCGTATCTGGGCGCGACTGCCTGCTCGACGGCCTCCGCTCCTACACCCAGGAGGTACGGGAGGGCGCGTTTCCCGCTCAGGAGCATTCCTTCTGAGGATCGCCCGCACGATCGCGGAGCTTGGACACGATAACGCGCACGAAGTGGGTTTCGTGCCTACTATGGGCGCGTTCCACGAAGGGCACCTCTCGCTCATGCGGACGGCTCGGCAAGAGAATGAGTACGTCGTCGTCTCGCTGTTCGTCAATCCGACGCAATTCAGGAAGGGAGAGGACTACGAGCGTTACCCGCGCCATCTGGAGCGAGACGCGGACCTGGCCGGCGGCACGGGCGTGGATGTGATTTTCGCTCCGTCGGCGGACGAGATGTACCCTCATGATCCGACGGTCATCCACGTTCCGCAGGTCGGAGATCTCTGGGAAGGGGAGCGTCGTCCGGGGCAGTGCGACGGGGTTTCCACGGTCGTGTGCAGGCTCCTGAGTGGCGTGGGGGCGCGCCGCGCGTGGGTCGGAGTGAGGGAGGATCTGCAGCAATGTGCGGTGATAGAACGCATGGTGAGCGACCTGAATATGCCGGTCGAGCTGCGGCTTTGCGAGACGGTTCGCGACGGGCTGGCGATGTCAAGCCGAAACGCGTACCTGGATCCCGCGGAGCTAACCGTCGCGCCCGCCATTCGATCGGAGCTGCGGCGTTGCCAGACGGCGTTAGCAAACTCTCAAGCCTCTGCCCCCGAGGTGGAAGCGCTTCTGGAAGAGAGTAGGCAGAGCCTTCGCAACACCGGTTTTAGCGTCGACTATTTCGAGCTGGTCTCCACCGAAACGATGCAAGCAACCAGGAAAGGAGACGGCCCTCGGGCCCTCATTGCCGCGGCCGCGTTAGGCACTACCCGCTTAATCGACAACGTCCGCCTGTGAGATTCTCGATCCTTATTCGCAAACCAGCGAGACGGTTTCATCGCCTCCTTACAGATTTATCCGCCTCCAGACGATCATAACGGCGCGTCTTGTGGTCATACTGGAATACGCGTTGTCAGAAGCGCGGCAGACACTATGAAAACCGTTCAGAGCGTAAAAATTCGCTTAAATTCAAGGCCCAGGAAAGGAAGGGGTTCTTTCTGTGAAGGTCGGAGTTCGCAAGTACTCCGTTCAGTGAGGGCGAATGTTGAGCAGCGGGAGTATATGTTCCTGTCGTTCCCGCGTCTTCCGAGCTGTATCAGGTGCAGAACAAGGAGCTAACGCCGCTCCGAAAGGAAGACGATGCGACGGATGCCGCGGCGCTCAACCCCGGACGCCGCCGCGGCCGGCGACGCGCGTCCGCGACGACGAAATGCCGGAAGAGCTTCGAAGGCGCTCGGGCCTCCCGGAAGGCTTCCGCCTCGGCTACGCGGCGGACGGAACGCCGAAGCTGGTCCGCAAGCGCAAGCGCAAAGGCGAGGGTAGGCACCAATCTGGGACAGCGGTCATCGGCTCCGCCGGTAGTAGAGTCCATCCCGAACTTCTTCTGCTGCCCAGCGCA
Source organism: Fimbriimonas sp. (assembly GCA_030447945.1). Next base: position 23,603 of record JAUJNV010000019.1, read on the forward strand.
GGATGTTCGTGCCTCCAGGAGGACCTATCGCTGTGACCCTAAGGCGTAGGTAGCCAAACAGCCCTGCGCAGGCTAAAGACCTGCCGCTACAGCAGAACGGGGGGTCGGGACTGGCATTTTTGCACTTGTCAGTGCCTTAGCGATCGGGACGTGGCGGAGCATGGGCGCTTCACGCCCGGGGGTGCGCCACGTCTTCTTCTCCAACACCCATACGTTCCAACGCGTCTGCTATGCGTGAACTGCCGTTTCCTTGCCCACGCCTCCCGGGGGCGGACGACGAAAACGGCTGCGAAGCGCACCGAGGGCCTAGAGGTACATTAACCCCCATCCGCCGCTGTAGCTCAGCGATCAGGCAGCAAACTTGTAATCGACTTGTAATCAGCGGCTCCAACCCCTGCTCCCTACGCGGCTTGACTGCCCCCAGCGTTGCCTCTCAACCTGCTCCCTGCTCGCCGGCTTGCCTTGCCAGGTCGGCGGCTCCCGTACTCGTTGCCTCTCGAGGATGCTGCGTGCTCACATTGACAGAATAGCTCGTCTTTCCTCGCCTGAAGGGCCGACCTATGCAGCCCTGGGCCAGGTGCGCATTCCGCTGAAGGGGCGCGATGGCATCAGTGAGGCAAGGGCGAAATCGCGCCCCCTTCAGGCCGCGGGTCGTGTCTCCTTCCACCTCTGAGTCGCCTTCGAAACGAACGGATCGGGCATGGCGGGACAGCAACGCGTCGATGCCACCTCTGAGCGCCGAGGATCGGGACTCGCGCCGCTGTTGGTGCTCGAAAAGAAGCGGAACTGCCGACAATGTGGCGTATGTCGCTCTCCTTGTCCCGCCGCTGAGTGCGACGCATGGGCGCTTTTCGAGGTGCCGAACGAAGGCGGACTGGAGGCGTACCTTAAGCGGATCCTGGAGCGGTGCGCGGGCCTCTTCGGCGCGACCGGCGCATCGGCCTTTCTTCGAAGGGTACCTCCGACGTCTACGACCTTGCCGCCACCGCCGGTAGAGAGTCGCGGGTGCCGGTCGGGGCGAGGTGGGGGGGTGGTGGTGTTGGGGGCATCAGCGCCGGCAGTGGCGTGGCCGGGGCTAGCGTCGAGCTGAACAAGCCTCTGCTCGTGTCCGACCCTTCACAGAACACGCTACTGGTGGGCCGCGTGAAGGGCGCGCGGAAGGACATCGGGAGCTCCATCGTAGTCCCGTTGGTGACGCCGGAAAGCGGTCCGATCGGCGTGCTCAATCTGTCGCGCGGAGCCGCCGATCTTCAATTCGACGAGGCGGACGTGGCCCGGGTGGAATCGCTCGCCCGCCACGTCGCTCTCGCCGTCAGCAACGCGCGCTTCTTTGCGCGGCTCAACGAGGCGCTCGCCCAAGCCGATGCAGAGCGCGCGAAGCTGGCGGCGGTTCTGGAGCACCTGGGGGTCGCCGTTTTGGTGGTGGGTTCTGAAGGGGAAACGGCCCATCGGAACCCCCAAGCGGAACGCCTGCTCGGCGAGGGAGCGCCGGCTGCCTTGGCGCATGCCGTCTCCGAGGCGCTCCGGCACGCACCGGACCGCAAGCGGGCTCACGACGAGGAAACGGGCCGCGCGTGGTCCCTCGTCGCCGCCCCTCTCCCGGGTGGGGGAGCGACGGTGGCCATCGAAGAGATCACGGAACACCTTCGCTCGGCGAGGGAGCTGGCCCGCGTACGGCGCCTGGCGGAAATCGGCCAGATGACGGCTGCCGTGGCGCACGAGGTGCGCAATCCGCTGACCAGCATCCGGAGCGCTGCGCAGATGATCGCCCTGGCGCCGGAGCAGGCGCCCGAGTTCGCCCAGATGGTCGAGGAAGAGGTGCTGAAGCTAGATGCGCTTTGCGAAGAGTTTCTCGCCTTTGCCCGGCCACTGGCGCTCAGGCTGCGAACCGTCCGCCTCGAGGACTTGGTGCGGCAGGTCGCGGAAGGACATCGCAAGCAGTTTGTCGACGCAGGGGTCGCTCTGGAGATTGAGATTTCCCCGAATGTGCCGAAGATTAATGCGGATCCCCCGCGCGTGGAGGGAGTCGTGAGAAACCTCTTGCTGAACGCTCTCCAGGCCTGCGGGCCGGGTGGGACGGTGCGTCTGAGCGTGGGGAGCGATGGCTTCGTGGTGGAAGACACGGGCTGCGGTATGCCTGCCGAGAGCCTGGAGCGGCTCTTTACCCCCTTCTTTACGACGAAGGCGCAGGGTACGGGGTTGGGGCTGAGCAACGTGAGGAAGACCGTTGAGGCGCACGGCGGCGAGATTGAAGTAAGGAGTGAAATGGGGAAGGGAAGCCGGTTCGAAGTGCGTCTGGGCGAAGGGGTGGCGGCGTGAGCGTGAAAGGAAAGCGCCTTCTGATCGTGGACGACGAGCCGAACATCCGGCGAATCCTCCAAGTGGCCTTTGAGAAGGCCGGCTACAAGCCGTTGGTGGCCGAGGACGCGGCGAGAGCTCTGGCTTTGCTGGCCGAGGGCGGGGCGGATGCCGTGCTCTCGGACGTCACCATGCCCGGGATGTCAGGCGTCGACCTCCTACGGGAGATCAAGGACCGCTGGCCCCAGACGCCGGTGGTCGTCATGACCGCCTACGGGACGATCCCACAGGCGACGCAGGCGATCCGGGACGGGGCGTGGGAATACGTGACGAAGCCGTTCGACCTCGAGCACCTCAAGCGCGTGGTCGCGGCCGCGATGGAGTCCGAACCGGTCGCCAAGGCCAGTACTCGAGGTGGCAAGGCCGCCGCCCGTCCGTTCTTGGCCGATTCCCCCTCGATGCGAGAGATTCTGGAGACCGTGGAGCAGGTAGCGGACTCGCGGGCCACCGTGCTTATCGGCGGTGAGAGCGGAGTCGGCAAGGAGGTCGTGGCGCGGGCTCTGCACACGATGTCGGTGCGCGTGAAAAAGCCGTTCGTCGCCGTCTCCTGCGCGGCCCTTCCGGAGACTTTGCTGGAGAGCGAGCTCTTCGGGCACGAGAAGGGAGCCTTTACGGGCGCTCAGGGCTCGAAGGCGGGTCGGTTCGAGCTGGCGCACGAGGGGACGCTGTTCCTGGACGAGATCGGCGAAGTCCCCATGGGCATCCAGGTCAAGCTTCTGCGCGTGCTTCAAGAGCGTGAGTTCGAGCGGCTGGGAGCGGGGAAGCCGACGCGCGTCGATGTGCGGCTGGTGGCGGCGACGAACCGGGAGCTGCGGGAGGCTGTAGAAGAGGGCCTCTTCCGGCTGGATCTGCTGTACCGGCTTCAAGTGGTCGAGCTTGTGATCCCGCCCTTGCGCGAGCGGCACGAGGACATCCTGCCGCTCGCCAACCACATCCTGGAACGGTTAGAGGAGGACAACAGGCGGCAACCCCAAGAGGTCGCACCGGCCGCACAACGTTGGCGGCACAACCACCACAGGCCCGGCAACCTGACGCAGGTGGAGAACGCGATGGAACGAGCGACGGTGCTCGCGCCCACTTCGGCGAGCGAACTAACGGCCGCCCTGCTCCCGTCTCCCCTGAGACGCGCAGCGTAGCGTGCTAACGCCTCCCGCTGCAACATCGTTGGACAAGTAGAGCAAGCCGATTGGGCTCGCCGAACGTCTGAAGTTCGTCCGGACGGGTTCGTTCTCGCCTCGGCGCATTGTGGAAGTAACGTTCCCCAAACCCGTACAAACCCCCGCCGATGAGGGCCCACCGACGGGGAACAATCTTTTTTGAGGTGCTTCTAAGAAGGTCCCGTGGCCGGGAACTACCAAGGGGCCGATTTTGTCTCTATGTATAGTCGCAGTCCCGCGACCTTGTACACAACTAGAACTTGACCCAGAGCAAAGAAGGATTTAGGATGTCCACAGAAACTCAAACCATGGCCGCTCAGGGGGATGCGCGTCACGTGATGAGCCCCCAGGACGAGGTCCGGTTTAACGAGCTGATGGAGGCTACGTACCGCAAGGTATACAACATGGCCTACCGGCTCGCCGGAAACCGTCCCGACGCGGAGGACCTCACTCAAGAGGCGTTTTACCGGGCGTACCGCTCGTTCTCGGACTACGAGGGCGACCGGCCGTTCGAGAACTGGATCTTCCGTATCGTCACCCGTTTGTTCCTCGACCTGCTCCGCAACCGCCGCCGCCGGGTGAAGGCGGTGTCCTACGACACCCCGCTGCAGCGCGAGGGGACGGACGAGAACCTTTACTTCGACATGGCCGACGAGGCCCCCAATCCGGAAGAGACCCTGATGGAAGGCGCCTTTAGCGAGGATCTGCAGAAGGCTCTGAACTCGCTGACGCCGGAGCAGCGGATGCTCGTGACCCTGGCCGACATCGAAGGCGTGCCCTACAAGGACATCGCCGACATGCTCGGCAAGCCGGTGGGCACGATCCGCTCGCGCCTGCACCGGACGCACAAGCTCATCCGCGCCCGCCTCGACCAGATCAAGCGCGAGAACTCGCCCGCCGCCAAGCCGATGCGGTTCGCGGCTTCGCACTGACCGACGGCTGATGGCTCAAAAGAATAGGCCCGGGAGGAATTTTCCTCCCGGGCCTATTCTTTTATGGGGCGAGGCCTCCTTCCCTTGTCCGGATGTTCGTGCCGGGGAGGGGGAGGGCAAGTGGGGGTTCTGCGAAGGCTCTTTTTCTGCCCAGGCTCGGTCGAGGGAAGAACCGCACAGGTCCCCCCTGTAGTCCCCCTCCTCGGAATTAACATCCGGTCAAGAGGAGGATGTCTGTGAATCCCTGGAGATCTAAAACAGCGAGGGCCGGGTGGGATGAACCACCCGGCCCTCATCGTGCGTTTGAGAGACGGAATTAACCTCCGCTCGTGCCAGTGCCCGTGCCAGTACCACCAGTGCCAGTACCACCAGTGCCAGTACCACCAGTGCCAGTACCACCAGTGCCCGTGCCGCCCGTACCGCTACCCCGCCCATGCCGGAGCCGCCGCCCATGCGCATGCGCGAGGACGACATCATCGGATCCTGCTCCATCGCGCTCTTGCGGATGAAGCGGGTGAGGACGTCGCGGAACCGCTCGCTCCGCCTGAAGGCCATCGTGAGCAGGCTCTCCTCGGTCGCCGTGAGGCCGGTCGCGTAGATGTCCAGCACCTCGCGGTGGCTGACCATGCGGGGCGGAGCCATCTCCATGAACATTCGCATACGGTCGCTGGCGTCGCCCTGGTCCATGCCGCCCATGGTGCCGCCGACGCCGCTGCCGGCACCCACGCCGGAGCCCATCGCGCCGCCGCGGTGGCGCTACCGCCGCCCATGCCGGAGCCGCCCATGCCCATCATTCCGCCCATCCCGACGGCGGCGTTGTGCAGCGCCTTGATGACCGCGATCTCCTGGTTGCCGGGCAAGCGCTGGAGGTAGCTCATGAGGAAGATCGGGAGCCGACAGGACGTCCGCCGCCTCGATCAGATGCATGCGCATGTCGAAGGTGGAGGTGTGGTCGTCGCCCATACCGCCGCCCATGTCGTCCCCTGCGCGTACGCGGACATGCAAACTGCCGCCATGGCGGCCAAGGTGATTTTCTTAAATTATTGTGCTCTCCTTAAGTGGTGCCCACGACACGAAGCCGTCCGTGGCCGCACTATCTTTTGGAAGTATAACACTTCGCCATTGTTTCGCAACGACGAGGGTGTTTCCTCCGAACGGAATTCTAGACGAGTCCGGTCGCCGAAAGGGTGTGCGGTACGTTCCGAAGATGATGTTCGAGACTGAAAACCTCGTCGAGCTGTTCCGGAGTAAGCCGCGCGCGACGTCGTCGTCGTTCTTCACACTCTCCCGGAAGTCCTGCCCTTCCCAGGCCTTGGCGGCGTTCCGCTGAGCCACCTTGTACGCGTCCTCCGCGACATCCCCGCGTGGACGAGGAGACCATGACGTGCTCGCTAAAGACGAGGTCGCCCATCATCCGCAGGTTCGCCATCATCCGCTCGGGGAAGACTTGAAGTCCGCGCAGAATCGACGTCAGGCGGTTGAGCATGAAGTCGGCGAGCTGGCAGGAGTCGGGGAAGACGATCCGCTCCAGGGAAGAGTTGGTGAGGTCGCGTTCGTGCCAGGTGGCGACGCTCTCGAGCATCGCGTGCGCGTTGGCGCGAAGCAGGCGCGAGACCGCACACCGTCTCCGAGTTCCACGGGTTCCGCTTGTGCGGCATCGCGGAGGAGCCGGTCTGGCCCGACGCGAACGCTTCCTGCACCTCCAATATCTCCGTGCGCTGCAAGTTCCGCAGCTCCGTCGCTATCCGCTCAAGGCCCGCGCCGAGGAGCGCGAGGGAGTTCAGGAACGCGGCGTGCCGGTCGCGGTTGACGATCTGTGTGCTCGCTTCGTCGGGCTGAAGGCCCAGCCGCTCGCAGACCAGCCGCTCCAGCTCCGGCGAGGCGACGGCGTGGACCCCCACCGCACCGGAGACCTTGCCGACGGCGCGTCTTTCCGCGCCACCCGCAGCCGCTGCGTTGCGGGAGAGCTCGGCGTGCCAGTTCGCGCACTTGAAGCCGAATGTGATGGGCTCGGCGTGGATGCCGTGGGTCCGCCCGATCTCGGGCGTTGCCGCGCTCGCGCGCGAGGCGCGCGATCTCGGACTGCAGCTTCGCGGCGGACTCTAGAAGCACGTCGGAAGAGTCGCGGAGCATCATGCCCAATGCGGTGTCGATGACGTCGTAGCTCGTAACGCCCAGATGTACGTACCGCCCGCCTCGCCGACGTTCTCCGAGAGGTTGCGGACGAACGCCATCAGGTCGTGCCGCGTCTCGCGCTCGATCTCGTCGCACCGCTGGAGGTCGAACGACGCGCGCTCCGCACTTCCCGCGCGGCTTCGGCGGGCACGGACTGAAGCTCGGCGTGCGCTTCCACGATGGCAACCTCGACTTCCTGCCACCGCCGATACTTCGCCTCGCGAGAGACCAAACGGCGTTCATGGCGGGGGTGGTGTAGCTCGATCATGAACTTTGAGGGTACCTGTGGGCACACAATGAGACATGGCACCCGTCGGACTCGCCGCCTTACTGTCCATGGCGGTCTGCAGCCAGGGCAACAAGGACGGTTACGCGCTCCTTCTCCACCGATGCCCAGAAGGTCCTCGTGGCGGAGTAACGCCTCGACATCGAGGGGCGACCCTGGAGGCGTGGGTCTGGGCTGAGGACAGCTTGGACCTTCTGCTTCATCTTGTCGAAGAACTACGCCGGCGTCGGCTACGAGTTCCTTGCTCACGGCGTCGACGGCAATGAGATCACGGGCGCGGGAGCGCGCGCTTCCCCGTGGGGATCCCGATCGCCCACTGGACGCACCTTGCCATCTCGCGGAGCGCGCGGGCGTGTCGCCTCGTCGTCAACGGCCACCTTGCGGGACTCGTTTCAGTGAAGGGCGGAATCAAGGCGAACGACCTCCCATTGTGGATCGGCTCTAGCCCATTCTTCGGAAGCCCGGTGTCGCCAACGAACTGGATCGGGATCGTCGACGAGGTCCGCATCTGGGACGTGGCCAAGCCCGAGCGGCAGATCCGAAGCACCATGCGTCGCCGCCTCCGGGGCGACGAGCCGCACCTGCGCGCGTACTATCCAATGGACGAGGGTAGCGGACAGCTCGTGCGCGATGTCACGGGACTCGCACCTACCGGCATTCTCGGAGAAGGAAAGGACGCGGACCCGGGAGACCCTGTATGGGTTCCCGGTGTGCCGCTGGAGCCTGCATTGCGCGCGCGGCGCCGTCGGTAGTCGCCGTGAATTTAACCGGAGCATAATCCGCGTATGCACGCTCTGCTCGCGGCGGCCGTCCTGTTCCAAGCCGGTTCTTTTCCCCTGGGCGCTTCGCAACGGGTCGTCCAGGCGAAGGGGCTGCCGATCGAGGTCTTCGCTTATAAGCCACCGACCTACCGGGGCGGGCGGATCATCATGGTGTTCCCCGGGGTACTGCGAAACGCGTCGGAGTACCGGGATCACGCGAAGAAGATGGGCGACCGCTTCCGCGCGCTGATCGTGGCGCCACTCTTCGATGCCCGCCGGTTCCCCAGCCTGAAGTACCAGATGGGCGGCATCTTGGACGCGAAGAGAAACGCGATTCCTCCCGGCGAATGGACGTACGCACTGATCCCCGAGATCGTCCGTCGAGTACGGTCGGCCGAGAAGCGGCCCAAGATGCCCTACTATCTGATCGGGCACTCGGCCGGCGGCCAATTCCTTCTGCGGATGGCCGCCTTCTCTCAGGAGGGGGCCGCGCGAATCGTCGCCGCAAATCCGGGGTCTCATCTGTTTCCCGACCGGGAGCGACCGTTCGGCTACGGGTTTGGAAACCTGCCCGAAGTTCTCTCGAATAACTCCGTCATCCGGCGCTACCTCGCTCAGCCTCTAACGCTGTATCTCGGCACGGCGGACGCCGCACCGGACGATTACTTCGACGCGAGCCTGGAGGCGATGAAGCAAGGGTCCGGGCGCTACCAGCGCGGAATGGCAAACTACCTCTTCGCGAGCCGCTTGGCGAGGCAGAGAGGGTGGAAATTCGGGTGGAGGCTGGTCGAGGCGCCGGGCGTCGCGCACGACCACGAGAAGATGTTCGACCACTCGGCCGCCGCCCTCGCGTTTGGCATCAATCCGGGCTAACCAACCCGTCGACTCGCCATCCACCTCTGGGGCGCTTTGGGTAACAATGAACCATGAGAACCCCGTTAGCCGCTTCTGCGACCGCACTGAGTTTGCTTGCGGCGTACGGCTTCCACGGGGTGCCCAGAACCGAGCCGGACCAGGCGCCGCGCCCCGGCCAGTACTACTGCCAGAACGGAACCAACAACGAGACGCTAACCCTTGACGCTCGCGGTAGCTTCGTCGCGGTGGCTCAAGGCTGCTTTCACCGCGAGGAGGAACGCGGCACCTACGTCTTTAAAGACGGCATGTTAATCCTCCGCCCCCAGCCGGATGCGGATCGGGCGGGCCCGAGAGAAATGGACCGGAAGTTGTTCCCGGTTCGGTGGGGAGCCCACCAGTATTTGATCGCCGACCGGAAGATGCTCGCGTTTTGCAGCCAGATCGCAGCGGGATGGGACGGCACTCGTCCGGGACGCGACGTCGATCCCTACTACCGGTTAGGGGGGAAGCACGCCTACCGGCTAGGGGAGAGGAACGCGGCCGGGGCGCGTCTCGCAGCCGCGGGGGTACCGGAGGTGCCGGCCAGCTACCGCAAGTACCTCCGCCAGCCGTTCGCGGCCCACGTGATCAGCGTCTGGACAGCACCGGTGCCACCAGCCGCAGGCGACCAGGCAAAGCCCCGCTTGGATCGAGCATGGGTGGACAAAGGCTCGGTGGATGGAGTCGTCGTCGGGACACCTTTCGGACTTACCCCCGAGGATCTCTTTGTGCTCCGCGTAATACGCGTGAAGGCGCGGCGGGCGGAGTGTGAGATTCTCCCTTGGGGCCAGGAGATAACTCCAGGCGACAAAGTAGTGCCTCCACGCATCTTCTTGTAACCCGCCTCTCCATTAGGTCGATGTCGAAAGTGGGATCTCCGGCCACAATGGCCTCCGTGCCCTACGCTCGACTGATCGCCCCCGGCTCCGCCGTCCGTCTGAAGGACTTCGATCCCCGCGATGCGGACGGACTCGACAAAGAAGAGGGTCTTCAGCGGCTGGGAGAAGTGGGGCGAAGGATGGGGGAGCTTCAGGCCATGCTTTACGGCACTGGGAAGCACTCGCTTCTGATCGTCCTCCAGGGTCGGGACACGAGGGGCAAGGACGGGGCGATCAAGCGCCTCCTGACGGTAGGTCACGGTCCGAGCACCCGGATCGCCGCGTTCAAGGCTCCCACGGGCCGTGAGCGCGAGCACGACTTCCTGTGGCGCATCCACGCGGAGGCACCGGCCCTCGGAGGGGTGACGATATTCAACCGTTCGCATTACGAGGACGTCCTTGCCGCCCGCGTCCGTGAGCTTGTTCCGAGGGAGGTTTGCGATCGGCGCTACGATCACATCAACGCGTTCGAGTCGCTGCTGACGGACGCGGGCACCATCGTGCTGAAGTTCTATCTGCACATCTCGAAGGACGAACAGGAGGAGCGGCTCCACGCCCGGGAAGCGGAAGTCCAGAAAGCCTGGAAGCTCAACGTGGGCGATTGGCAGGAAAGGGAGCGGTGGGATGAGTACACGGCTGCCTACGAAGACGTCCTCAACCGGTGCAGCACGGAGGCGGCCCCTTGGCGGCTGATCCCGGCCGACCGCAAGTGGTTCCGCAACCTCGCCGTCGCCGACGCCGTCGTCGAGGCTCTGCAGCCGTACGAGGCGGAGTGGCGGCAGGCGCTCGAAGCGATGGGCGCGGAGCGGCGGAAGGCGCTCCAGGAGTATCGCGCGGCTCAGGCCCTCGTGAGCTAGAGGGCGATGTCCCGGCGATAGAAGCTGCCGTCGATCTGGATGCACCCGGCACCCTCATAAGCCCGGGCTCGGGCCGCTTCGGGGTCAGCCGCCGCCGCGGACACCGTGAGGACGCGGCCGCCTGCAGTTACCAGCCGGCCATCTTCTCCCTTCGTGCCCGCGTGAAAGACCTTCACACCCTCCGGCCACCGGCCGATCTCGATCGGGAGCCCCTTGCGAACCTCGCCCGGGTAGCCGCCGCTGGCGACGACGACCGACACCACGGCGTTCGGCAGGACAGACGGCAGGCCGGGAGCTTCACCAACTGCGCATTGCCGAAGAGAGCTGAGGAGTCCGGAGCCGAGGCGCATCATGACGCTCTGCGTCTCGGGGTCGCCGAACCGAACGTTGTATTCGAGGCACTTGGGGCCATCCTCCTCCACCATCAGGCCGGAAAAGAGGACGCCGCGGAACGGAACGCCTCGCTCTTCGAGAGCCCGGAGGATGGGCTTCACGACCCGGTTCTCGGCGAGGGCGATGGTCTCCTCGCTGACCCACGGCACGGACGAGTAGCTCCCCATGCCGCCTGTGTTGGGTCCCTCGTCACCATCGAAGGCCCGCTTGTAATCTTGGGCGACGGGCAGGCTGGCGATCCCCCGCTCCGAGCAGACAGTGAGGAGGCTGAACTCGC
>JAUJNV010000305.1 GCA_030447945.1 Fimbriimonas sp.
CCCCCTGCCTCCATTCGTGTCAAACCGGACCACCGAACTGCCGTTGCGCCAGGGACGCCAGAGGAGGGGAAAGGCGAAAGGCGAACGGAAGGAGCGGGGAGGCGTGGCGTGGCCGGAGTGATAACCGGACTGGGTCACGATTGATGGGGGTGTGGCGACCGCAAGCGTCCGCATACTGCCGTGGTCGAAAGTATGGAGCCGCCCGGTGTCATAAAGGGGCGAGGCGATGCCTCGCCCGGGCGACCCGGTGGGTCGCCCCTGCAGGGCCAGGATTTCTGCCCGGCGCTGAAGGAACCCCGAAGCGGCTCAGATCCGTCGCTGCGCTCCAGATGACACGGCCCGAGGTGCAGCACAGACCTCCCACTCTGCCGCCGTTCCTTTCCCCTTTCGTCTTGCCCCTTTCCCCTCACCCTGGTGTCCTTCGTGTCCTGGTGGTTCAACCATCCCCGCCGCCGTATTGAGCTTGGCCCACGCCGCGAGTATACTGTGGGAAGGTTCGGGCTTCGTCATTCGGCTTTTCGTGCGGAGTAGTTGGGGAGTTTTGACGTGAACGAGCAGCCCACCGACGCGGCGGACGCGATCGACCTCTCTCTCTTCGAGCTTCCCGCCCGCCACAGCCGCGCGCAGAAGCTCGTCACCCTCGGGCTGCAGCACGCGCGGAACGGCCGCTACGAGGACGCGGCGAAGGCGTTCGAGGAGGTCGTCGCCGCCGTGCCGGACGACCCCCGCTACCGTGCCAACCTCGCGACCGCCTATCAGGACATCATCCGCTCCGGCCAGATCGCCGACACCGAGCGGGCCGAGGCTCTCCTCGAGACCGCATGCGAGCACCTCCTCGACGCCCTCCGCATCGACCCGGATTTCGCCCCCGCGTACCGCGCGCTCGGCTTCCTCTACAAGGATCTGGAGATCCCCTGGCGCGCCCGCGAGATGTGGCACTACTACCTCGATATGGAGCCGGCCGGCGCGCTCGCGGACGAGGTTCGGGACGCCCTCGACGATCTGGACCGCGTGCAGAGCCTCCACCGCCAGGTCGAGGAGGCGTCGTACCTGGTGAACCATGGAGAGCCGGAGCGCGGGCTGCGGATGCTCGCGGAGATCACCGACGAGGAGCCGAACTGGTACGAAGCCTGGTTCTGGACGGGCCTGGCCTGCCGCGAGCTGGAGCTGCTCGACGGCGGTATCCAGGCGTTCGGCCGCGCGCTGGAGCTCGACCCGGAGAGCCCGTTCGCCCACCACGAGCTTGCCGCCCTGCTCGCCCGCAAGGGGGAACGGGAGGCCGCCGAGGGCTTCTGGCGGCGCGCGATCGATCTGGACTACGACGAGCCGTGGATCATGACCAACCTCGCGGCCCTGCTATGGCGCGAGGAGCGGCGCGCCGAGGCGGAGTCTCTGATGACCCGCGCGCTCGATCTGGACCCGGCGAACCGCAAGCTGCTCCTCCGACTGCGGATGCTGCGGGCCGGTGCGCCCGCTCCCGATCAGGACTGCCTTTAGGTGACCGCCGCCGCTCCCGGTGAGCGCCAGCTCTACGATCTGGGGCCGTATCTCCTCATCCACGGCATGCCGCTGCCGGACCTGCCCCCGCATGCCGCGGCGCACGTCATCCGCTCCCTCTGGGACCGCGCCGGCTTCATCGGCCCCAACAACGGCGGCTACCCCGTCGTCAGCCTGGTCGCCCCCCGTTCCCTCGCCGAGAGCGTCGCCGTCCTGATCGAGCGCGTCACCGGCAAGCCGCGCCCGGCCCGGCCCGTGTACGGCGGCTACTGGGTCGGCGTCTCCGGCCGGGCGTGCGTCCCATGGTTGCGCTACCTGTACGGGAACGCCGCGGTCGCCTGCGAACAGAGGCGGGAGCAGGCCCGGCGGCGAATCGAGTCCGCGGGGTGAGCGGCGGTCCTGTCCTGCCGGCCGACGCGCCGGTCGCGACATTACTCGCCCGGTCCCTGAGCGGTTCGCGTCCGGGGCCCTTCGGGCGTCAGATCGGTCGAGCACCCGTCTGGACTCCAGTCACATGCCGGGATCGCGT
>JAUJNV010000306.1 GCA_030447945.1 Fimbriimonas sp.
TGGTGTGGTCGCTGCTGGTCTGCGCGGGCTTGCTCATCATGTTGCCGGGCGCTCTATCTGTCGCAGGGGTTCCAGATCTACGGCCTTGAGAAGAACGCGGAGAAGCGGGGGGCCGTGGCGCACGACGTCGAGCTCATGGTGCTGCCGTTAGGCTGAGCCGCTTCCCGCCGCTTACGAATCGTCGGCCAAGCAAGCCACGGGTGTCGAGTTCCTGTTGAAGATGCCGACGTATCGTCGGATCGCGAGACGAATGGCCTACGGTCAGTAGTCATAGATCCTCCCTATCCGTCATATAGACAGGAGACATGGACAAGATCGATCTTCAGATCGTGCGGCTGCTGCAAGAAGATGGGCGGCTCTCGCACGAGCAGATCTCGCGCGAGATCCACCTTTCGCGCCCGGCTACTCACGACCGCATCCGGCGGCTGGAGCAGGCGGGCGTCATCTCGGGCTACCGCGCCGAGGTGGACTGGACGGCGATGGGGCTGCCCCTTACGGCGTTCGTCTGGATTCGCGTGGCCGGAAGCAGCGTCGCCGCCGGTCAGAAGATCCTCGCCCTCTCGTCCGAGCAAGCTCTCATCGAGGAGTGCCACCGCGTCGCCGGAGAGTGGTGCCTGCTCGTCCAGACCCGCTCCGCCTCCGCGCTCGCCTTCCAGGAGCTCCTCGACCGGATCTCCGACCTCCCAAACGTCCAGAGCACCATGACGACGGTCGCTCTCTCCGCCATTACGAGGGTGCGCGAAGAAAGTGAAAGCTCCGCCCTCCCTGACCTGGGACCCGTGAGGTCCTGAAGGAAACCAGATGACGATCACCTACGGCCGCTCCAAGGCCAGCACCCTGCGGCTCCAAGCCCCCTCCCGCCCGGCCTCCGTCGAGTTCACGATGCCCCGACGCGCCGTCATGAACGTGCGCCCGGGGCCGCAGGGCCTGGAGATCCACTGTCCGGCGGGCCGCCTCTGGCTCACCCAGACGGGCGATGGGACGGACCACGTCGTCCAAGCCGGCGGCACGTTCCGAACGGCGTCTGCGGGCTTGGTGGTCGTGCAGGCGCTTGGAGAATCGACTCTGCGAGTGGCCGACCCCTAACGAGCCGCCCATAGAGATCCGTCGAGGGTGCTATGGTCGGCTATGTTCGAACTCAGGGTGCAGTACGCGAAAAACGCCAAGACCGAGAACGTAGCCGGCTTCCCGCGAACCCTCGCATCGCCCGTGGTGCCGCAGTCGGGCAACACCATCGAGATCGCCTGCAACGAGGTCTCGGGAGTCCGGACCCACTGGTTCGACGTGATCCTGGTGGAGTACCGGTACGATGTGGAGGGCGCGTTCGCGGGCGCGACGGTCTACATCGCCGACCCGATCCGATAAGCAGCCTTGATCCACGGGGAAAGAACGATCCAGTAAAACTTGAAACGTTCGCGGTATAACCGTGCCGTGGACCACAAGGATCTCGCGTCGATCTGCCACGCGCTGGGCGATCCCACCCGCGCGCACATCCTCCAGTTCCTGCTCGGCTGCTGCTGTCCGGTGGCGGTCGGGGAAGACGGAGGGGTGTCGCCTCTGGTGGGCGCCACGGCGGGCGAGGTTTGCTGCCACCTCACGGGGGATGAGAAGATCAACTCGGGCGTCTCGTTCCACCTGAAGGAGCTGCGCGTCGCGGGGCTCGTGAACGTGGAGCGGCGGGGCAAGTACATGGTGTGCAGCGCCAACCGGGAGCTTCTCGCGAGGCTCGCGGCGTTCTTCGCCGACGCGGCGAGGACCGACGACTGTTGCTGAGGACCGGAGGAGAAACGGAGATGGCTACGAAAGACTTGACGGAACGAGACGACGTGCGCGAGCTGGTGCGGCAGAAATACGGCGAGGCCGCCCTGCGCGTCCTGAACGACGGCGGGGGCGCCTGCTGCGGAGGCCCGGCCGAGGTGGCCTCTTCGTGCTGCGCGGGCGATTCGGCGGCGGAAGCGGAAGGCTCCTGCTGCTCCAACGTTCAAGACCCGATCACCAGCGACCTGTACTCGGACGTCC
>JAUJNV010000307.1 GCA_030447945.1 Fimbriimonas sp.
GTCGCCGTCTCGCTCCTACGGCTTCCCGCTGGGAGAACGCGCGACAGGTCGCGTTGGGGAAAAGCGGCGACAGGTCGTCGCACTCCCAAAGGGAGAGTGCGCATGCCGCTGATCCTCGACCGGGAGTGCGTGCGGGCCGTGTTTACGGTGGAGGCAGCGATCGAGGCGGCGGAGGTCGCCTTTACCGCGCTCGCGCGGGGGCTGGCCACTATGCCGCAGCGGTTGGCGACCCGCGTGGAGGAGCACGCGGGAACGCATCTCTCCATGCCCTGCTACGTGAACGCGGAGGGGGCGGAGGCGCTTTGCATCAAGGTCGTGACCGTGTTCGAGCGGAACATGCCCGACTTCGGTCTTCCGACGACCCTGGCGTTCCTCGCCCTGCACGACCCGAGGACGGGCGAGTTGCTCGCGCTGATGGACGCCGAGTACCTCACGGTTCGCCGCACGGCGGCGAGCAGCGCGCTCGCCACGGACCGCCTCGCCCCGCCCGAGGCTCACACCCTCGCGATCTTCGGCTCCGGCGCGCAGGCGGCCGGGCACGTCGAGGCGATGCTCGCGGTGCGGCCCGTCGAGCGGGTGCTGGTGGTCTCGCCCGACCCGCGCGCCCCCGCTTTCTGCGAGGAGATGACGGGCCGCTTCGGCGTCCCGGTAGTCCACGAGCCAGACCCCGGACGGGTGGCCTCGGAGGCGCAAATTCTCGGCGCGACGACTAACTCGACTACGCCCGTCTTCCCGGGCCACGCCCTCCGCCCCGGCGCCCACATCAACGCCATCGGCTCCTTCCGCCCCGATATGCGCGAGCTGGACGGGGAGACGGTGCGCCGTTCCACGGTCTACGTGGACCGCCGGGAAGCCGCCCAGAACGGCGCGGGCGACCTCATGCAGGCGGCGGACGAGGGCACGCTCGACTGGACGACCGTCCGCGAGCTCGGCGCCCTTCTCATCGGCGAGGCGCCGGGTCGGCAGACACCCGACGAGATCACGCTGTACAAGTCCGTCGGCGTCGCCGTCCAGGACGCGACCGCCGCCGCCACCGTCTACCGCGCCGCGAGCGAGCGGGGTCTAGGAATGCCCTTCGCCCTACATTAGCCCTTTGGAGCGCGGTGCTGATGGTTATTGAAGAAATAACCCGTCATGTCTGCATCCTCCTCAGGCCTGAAGAGCCAACCTATTCCAGCCCAGGGCGAAGCCCTGGGAAGGAGACGCCCGACGACCCGCGGCCTGAAGGGGCGCGATTTCGCTCCCCTCTCGCCCCACCGGATATCGCGCCCCTTCAGGGCTCTGGGGCATGTCGCGCCTTACCCAGGGCTGCGCCCTGGGCTGGAGTAGGTCGGCCCTTCAGGCCTAAGGCGGAGGGGAAAGACGAGCTATTCTGTCAATGACCATTAGCACCGCACTCCAAAAGGGCCTCACCGAATGAGGAAACCGTCGCATAGGGGGTCGGCGGGGTCGAGGATGAACTCGGAGGTGCCCGTGATGAAGGCCTGGCCCGTGACCCTGGGGATCACCGCCTGGTAGGGCCCGAACTCCGTCTCCTCCGCGACCTCGGCCTCGAAGGTCGTGCCGAGGATGCTCTCGATGGTGATGGGCTCCCGCAGGCCGATGTCGCCCCGCGCGAAGTGGATCGCGGCCCGCGCGCTCACGCCGGTACCCGTGGGCGAGCGGTCGACCTCGCCCTCGGCGAAGACGCACACGTTGCGGCTGTGATGCGACGGGTTCGCGGGAGGTCCCGTAAAGATCGTGCCGTAGAGAAAGCCGAGGTCCGCCTGGAACGGGTGGCGGATCGGGTGCGCGGCCATGACGGCCCGCTTGACCCGCATGCCCCGCTCGATCAGCTCGCGCGCGTTCGACGGGGTGAGGCCGTCGCCCGGACCGACCGCATAGAACGCGCCCCCGTAGGCAATGTCGAAACCCCGCTCTCCGATACCCGGCAGGGCAATGCGAGCGTCCGCCTGGTAGACGATGGAGGGGACGTTGAGAAACGACACCGCGCCGACCGTCCCGCCCTCCAAATGGGC
>JAUJNV010000308.1 GCA_030447945.1 Fimbriimonas sp.
CAGTTCGGCGTCGTCTTCGGCCACCAGCGGGTCGTGCTCTACGCCGAGCCCGACGCGGGGCAGGGGGACGTCGTCCCGAACACCGCCCGTACGCACCTGCTCCTCGGCGGGGGGCCGCTCCCCTGGTCGGAGTGGGCGGCGGAGTTCCGGGCGAAGATGCCCGAGGAGATAGGGCGCATGATGGAGGAGATAGCCTCCGGCTCCGAGTCCGCGGACCACAAGAAGGCGATAAGGGACCGGCTGCGCGAGGTCCGGGACCTCCTCACCAGGATCAGCCGCTACAGGCGCCGCAGGACGGGGGTCGTGACGGTGAGGGAGGTCGAGGAGGAGGTCGTCGAGGAGGTCGAGGGCCCCGAGGACACCGAGCGCACCCCGCTCCCGGGCGCGCCGGAGCCCGGCACGCCGCGCCCCGGCGGGGGCGCGACCCGCACGGACAGGTTCTTCCGCTCCATCGTAGCGGACGTTGGCGTCACGGCCGAGGAGGTCCTCGACGAGACGGACCCGGACGTGCGGTGGGTGAGCGCTGATAAGGGCACCCGCACCCCGCCGGACATGGAGGACCGGGCGGCCAAGTACGTGCCCGAGGGCAACCTGATCCTCATCAACGCCGACTTCCGCGGCTTCGCGGACATGATCGGGCGGTGGCGGGACCGCTACCCCGGCACCCCCGGCGCCGGCCCCGTGGTCGAGGACACCGTGCGCGAGTGGTACGAGCAGGCCTTGCTGGAGACGGTGCTGGGCGTGAGGTCGCTCGCCGGCTCCCAGCGCTGGAGCGTCGAGGACATCGGAAAGGCCCTCTCCGAGGAGGCCCTGACCGCCGCCGTGATGCAGCGCTACCACGTCGACGCCGCCTGCAAGCGTCTCCTCCCCCGCAGGTTGGGAGCGCCCCCCGACGCGTCCCGCGAGGGCGCGGAGAGGGTCGCCTAGGGGGTCGGCGACCGCCGGGCCACGGACGTGCGACCCGGTGCCACCGGCGTAGGGTCACGCTGGTGGCACCGGTTCTCCTTACGGAACCGCGCCGCGGCCCCTGGCGACGGGCGGTCGCCGGCAGGGCCGGCGCGGTTTCGCGTATTGCGTTTTCCCCACGGAAACCCGGGCCCGGAAAGTGGTACGGGGATGGCCAGCGCGGAGCGCCGCGGCCGCACGCCCGTGCGGGCCTTGTGGATCGTCCGATAACCCCCATAATGCGCGGCGGACGACGCCACAAACTCCGGGAGGACGTTCCGCCGATGATCGGTCACGAGACCTTCGAACCATGGAACTTCGTTCCGCAAGATGGGGCGGCCCTGAGCGGCGCTGCTGCGGCGTCGCGCGCCGGTTTCCGGGTCGCCCGCTGCCTCACGGCGGAGGGGCCGACCGTTGTCCCGGTTGCGGGACCCGGCCTCGGAACCCCGGGCGACTAGCGTGGGCTCCGGCGCACACGTCTGCATACCGGACGCCGCAAGGCTCGTTGCCGCCGTCCTCGAGAGGTCCACGGGCAAGGATTCGTTCCTGCACGGCGAGGGCCACTGGCGGCGGGTCGCCGCGGCCGGGCTCGCCCTCCTTGCCGAGACTCCCGGCGCCGACCCGGCGCTCGTGTTCCTGTTCGCCCTCTTCCACGACTCCATGAGGTTCAACGACGGCCACGATCCTCAGCACGGCCCGAGGGGGGCGGCGCTGGCAAGGGAGCTGCGCGGCGAGGCGTTCGACCTCGGGGAGGCGGAGATGGGCGTGCTCGGGTTCGCCTGCGAGGAGCACACCAACGGAGGCGTGGCCTCCGACCCGACCGTGGGGGTGTGCTGGGACGCCGACCGGCTGAACCTGTGGCGGGTGGGGATCCGGCCGGACCCGCGGTTGCTCTCGACGGGGGCGGCGAGGAACGGGGGGCGCATCAAGTGGGCGCGCGACCTGCAGCGGGAGCACGTCGCCTGGGAAGACCTGTACCGGGGCTTCGGGCTTCGATGAATCGTCGGTCCGGAGAGGGACCAGGGTACGGAGCCGTCGGCCCTTTTCTCCTGAGTCCTCGGGTTTG
>JAUJNV010000309.1 GCA_030447945.1 Fimbriimonas sp.
ATGGCATGCCCCCGACCGGTGGGATCGGCATCGGCATCGACCGCTTGGTCATGCAGCTTGCGGATCAACCACGCATCCGGGACGTCCTCCTCTTCCCAGCGATGCGCAACTTGCCGGCTGATGTCGATGGCCTAGCCTGGTCTGCTCCGGCTGAAATGGGGTCCGAGCGCTGACCCTGGCAGGTATGCCTTAGGGCAACGTCCTACGCTGTTGCCGGCCCAACCGGTGCGCTATGATCGAGAGTGGGGAGCTAACCTTCACAAGGAAGGCTACGCGGTCCCTCGGCGGCACGGCCTCGGGGAGTCATGCATGGGAGTCCAGCGGTGATGAGCGGGTTGATCAATCGGGTGAAGGAACTGTCGGGAGTCTATGGGCTCGGGTTTGAACGCGAGTCGGTCCTGGGTGTTGCGCTGCCGGTCGGCTTCGTCCTCGCCGTTGGCGGTCTCGGCTGGGCGTTCGTCAAGCTCTTCCTTTAAACTGAACGAGAGCCGCAACCCTCGACCGACTTTCAGAGCAATCAATCGCTGACCAGTTCGCCCCTCATCGCCGTTCGCTCAGCCCGCGCCACATCACCTGGTGATGAGGGGGCAAACGATCGTCGGTAAGGCTCGGATGGTCGCCCGCCGCGTCAACCCGCCATTGCTTCGCGGAGCAGGCCAGGAACCTGCGAGGGGCTTTCTGCGACACGCACCCCGGCCCCTTCCAACGCCGCCATTTTCTCGGCGGCGGTGCCGGTTCCGCCGGAGATGATGGCGCCGGCATGGCCCATCCGCTTGCCCGGCGGGGCGGTTTGCCCGGCGATGAATCCGGCAACGGACTTCGTTACGTGCTCGGCAATGAACCGGGCCGCGTCCTCTTCGTCGCTGCCGCCGATCTCCCCGATGATGACGATCGCCTCGGTCGCTGGATCGTCCTGGAAGAGGCGTAGCGCGTCGACGAAGGAGGTGCCGATCACGGGGTCGCCACCAATCCCGACGGCGGTACTTTGCCCGAGTCCCGCCCGCGTCAACGCGTCCACCACTTCGTAGGTGAGGGTGCCCGAGCGCGACACGAGCCCTACTGGCCCAGGCGTATGGATGGAGCCGGGCATGATCCCAACTTTGGCTTCGCCGGGTGTGATGAGTCCCGGGCAGTTCGGTCCCAGGAGCCGAGCCCCCTTCGCCTTGACGTAGGCTGCCACGGGGACCATATCTGAGACAGGGATTCCCTCGGTG
Organism: Fimbriimonas sp.; assembly: GCA_030447945.1. Next base: position 1,215 of record JAUJNV010000309.1, read on the forward strand.
ATGCAGACCACGAACGGGATCCCAGCGTCTACGGCCTCGTAGACAGCGTCTGGGGCGAACCGGGCGGGCACGTAAATAATGGAGGCGTTAGCTCCCGTCTCCCCCACCGCATCGGCCACCGTGTCGAAGACAGGCACCCCGACGACGGTTTTGCCTCGCCCGCCGGGAGTTACCCCGGCGACGACGTTCGTGCCGTATTCGACCATCTGGGTCGTGTGAAACGATCCCTCCCGCCCGGTGATGCCCTGGACCAGCAAGCGGGTCTCGCGACCGATCAGGATGCTCACGCGCTCGACTCCTCGCCTTGTTATGCCGCCGCAGCGACGACTTGCGCGGCGGCTTCATCCATTGTGTCGACGGCCGTCAGTCCGGCCTCCGCCAGGGAGGCGCGGCCTTCTTCGGCGTTGGTACCGGCGAGGCGGACGACGATGGGGACCTTGACCTCCACGCGACTGAGTGCCTCACGAATGCCGCTGGCCACCACATCGCCGCGGGTGATACCGCCGAAGATGTTGATCAGGATGGCGCGGACATTGGGGTCGGCTGTGACCAGGCCGAATGCTTTGGCCACCTGCTCTGCGCTCGCGCCTCCGCCGACGTCCAGGAAGTTTGCGGGCTCGCCGCCATGCAGCTTGACGGCGTCCATCGTCGCCATGGCAAGCCCCGCCCCGTTGACGATGCAGCCAATGGTGCCATCCAGCTTGACGAATGAGATGCCGCTGCGGCGGGCCTCGACCTCGGTGGCGTTCTCCTCGGCGGGATCCCGTAGCGCTTCGAGATCCGGGTGCCGGAAGAGC
>JAUJNV010000310.1 GCA_030447945.1 Fimbriimonas sp.
CCGATGCGCCCCAGGGCGAAGTCCTTGGCGACGGCCTCGCGGCCCAGCTCGTCCAAGCTCTCCTTCGCCATGTCCGTCTCCGTCCAGGCCGGGGCGACGCAGTTCACCCGGATGCCGCGCGGGGCGAGCTCCTTGGCCATCGAACGCATGAACATGATCTGCGCTCCCTTCGACGTCGCGTAGGCCGAGAAGACGGAGGAGCCGCGCTGGCCGGCCGTGGAGGTCACGAACACGGCGCTCGCACCCTCGGACATGTGCCGCGCGGCGGCTTGGGTGGCGAGGAAGGTCCCTCGGACGTTCACCGCCATCACCCGGTCCCAGAACTCCACCGTCATCTCCTCCAGCGGCAGGCCTTCGAACACCCCCGCGCAGACCACGAGCCCGTGCAGCGGCCCCTGCCCCCGCACCGCCTCCGCCACGGCCCGCTCGACCTCCGACTCGTTCGAGATGTCCCCGCGCACGGCGAGCGCCCTTCCGCCCGCCGTCTCGATGTCGGACACGACCCTTCGGGCCGCCTCCTCATTGTTGACGTAGTTCACCGACACGGCCGCGCCGAACTCCGCCGCGAGCCGAGCCGTCGCTGCGCCGATGCCTCGGCTGCCGCCCGCGATCAAGACGTGTCGTCCCTTAAGGTCGGTCATCGTCTAGCCGTAGGCCATTTCGGGGTGCTTGCCGAGGAGGCGGAGCTGGCGCTCGTTCGCGACCGCCAGGATCTCCGGGTTGAAAGTGAAGGGCCACGGGGAGAACCGCTGGGCGATCGTGCGGTGTGAGTAGTGGACCTGGATGAGGTACCGGAGGCGGTCCTGGGTGCGGTTGATGCTGCCGCTGTGCCAGATCTCGCTGCGGAAAAAGAGCACGTCGCCCGCCTTGCAGAGCACTGGTTCAAGCGCGCGCCCCAGCCACTTCGGATCGGGATCTTTGCCCCAGGCGAGTGCGCGCCCCGATCGGTGAGAGCCGGGGATGACGTAGGTGGGGCAGAGGTCCTCGTCTATGTCGTCGAGGTAGTAGTGCGCCGTGCAGAGGTAGATGGGGAAGGCCTCTGGATTGCTCGCCGTCTCCTCGGGGACTGTCACCAAAGTGTGATCCGTGTGCGGCTGCCATCCGTTGTGTCCGGGATGGCTCCGCCAGGCGGTCATGCCGATGATGTGGCACTGATCCCCCATCGTCGCCTCCGCGAGGTCGACGACGCCGGGGCGGTCGATGTAATTCAGGAAGAGCTGCGACCGGTTGAACACGCACTTGAAGTGCTCGGTAGCGTCCATGCGGTCGTAGCCGAACGGCTTGAGGCGGTCGATCTCCGCCCGCGCGGCTTGCACCTCGTCTGGGGAGAGCACGCCGGGGATGAGGGCGAATCCGTCTTCGTGGAGGGCCTTGGTTTGGCCTTCGGTGTCGTGAAGGTCGAACGTGCGTTGGCGGTAAGGAGTTTGCGGAGGGGCCCTGGCCATAGCGTCTCTACTTTCGCACACTGGAGGCCCGCCGTGCATGGTCCGGACCCCCTTCCCTAGCCGCGCAGCAGAGAGTGTTGAGTGTTGAGGGAGAAGGTACCGGCCTCAACACTTAACACTCAACCCTCTCTGCCCCCCGGCGACTCTAACCGTGCTCCAGCCACCGGACCTCGTCCGGCGTCAGCACGACCTCGCTCGCGACGAGCGCCTCCTGGACCTGCGCGACCGTTCGCAGACCGCCCAGGGCAAAGATCTCCATCGGCTGGTTCAGGACCCACGCGAGGGCGACCTGCGGCGGGGTGAGGCCGTGGCGGCGGGAGGCTTCCTCCACGCGGGCCCTGCGCTCGAGGTTCAGATCGTTGAAGTACACGCGGCGCGCGTCGTCGTCCTCCGCGCCCGCGAAGAAGCCGCGGGCCATGCTGGACCAGGAGAAGAGAGGGAAGCGGGTCCTCTCGTGCCAGCGGCGGCCCTCCTCGTCGATCGTGTACGCGCCGGCCCACATCGGCTCGTTCACGCCCGCGAGGCTGAGGTTCGGGCTGTTTAAGGAGAAGCCTTGGAGGCCGTT
>JAUJNV010000311.1 GCA_030447945.1 Fimbriimonas sp.
AGGCGAGTTCGCGTGCGTATAGGGCAGCACGCGGGCCGGGGGGGTCCCCATAGCCGTAGCGGCGACCGCATAACCCTAAAATTGCCCCCAACGCCCCCAAACCGGGCCGCTTGCCCGGGCCACGGCAACTCCGGCGGTTTATCTTTTCTTACCCGTACCCGGGCTGGAGGGCCGGGCCCACGGGAGGTGCGATGAACGGCAGAGCCGCCCGGTAGGTACCCTGTTTAGCTTCCGATGACAGGGCAGAGCATTCCGGTGGCGATCGTTGGGGCGAGCGGGTACGCAGGGGCGGAGGCGGTGCGCCTCCTCGCGACGCATCCGTGCGCGAAGGTCGCGCGCGTCACCTCCGAGCGTAGCGCGGGCAAGCCGCTCCAGGGGGAGTGTCCCTGGCTGAGCACCGACCTCGTCCTGGAGTCGTACGACGCCGCGCGGATCGACGAGCCGGTGGTGCTCCTCTGCGGCGAATCGGGCTTCGCGATGCGCCAGGCCCCCGAGCTGCTGCGCGAGGGCCGGGTCGTGATCGACTTCTCGGCCGATTTCCGCCTGCGCGACCTCGCCGTCTTCGAAGCGCACTACGGCAGGGAGCACGCTTCCCCGCAGTTGCTCGAAGAGGCGGTGTACGGCATGACGGAGCTGGTGGACGATGAGGCGCTGCGCGGCGCCCGCTTGGTGGCGAACCCCGGCTGCTACCCTACGGCCGCGGCGCTCGCCCTCGTCCCGCTCGCCCGCACGGGGCTCCTCGCGGGCGTGCCGGTCGTGGACGCGAAGTCGGGCGTGTCCGGCGCGGGGCGCTCGAAGAAGGAGACCGCGTACCTAATGGCGGAGCTTTCCGGGAGCTTCGGAGCCTACGGCGTCGTCGGGCATCGCCACACGCCGGAGATCGAGCAGTCCGTCGGACGCCCTATCCGGTTCACGCCGCACCTGCTGCCGGTCGCCCGTGGCCTCCAGGCGACGATCCACGTTCCTCTGACCGAGGGTACCGGACGCCAAGAGGTGCTGGATGCGTGGCGCGACACCTACGCGGGGCGGCCCTTCATCGAGGTGCGCGAGGACGGTTGGCCCTCCACGAAGGAGGTCGTCGGCTCGAACCGCTGCGTCCTCGCGGCGGCTTTCGACGATCGCACGGGTCACGCAGTGCTCGTTAGCGTGATCGACAATCTGGTGAAAGGCGCGGCGGGGCAGGCCGTGCAGAACATGAACGTCTGCCTGGGGCTGCCGGAAGAAGCGGGGCTGCCGGCGAATGGGGTCTGGCCGTGAGGGATGATGGAATGATGGGTGATGAATCGATGGTTGACCTAGGCAAAGCATCAGCCATCAGCCATCAGCTATCAAGTTTCACGCCCAAGGGCTTCCGCTTCGCCGGGGTTCGATGCGGCCTCAAGAATAAGCGGAACGACCTGGGAATTCTTCTCTCGGATCGACCCGCGCAGGCCGCCGGGGCGTTCACGAGGAACGAAGTCCGCGCGTCCAGTGTGGACTACTCCCGCCAGGCCGTTGCCGGGGGGCGGGTGCGCGCGGTCGTTGTGAACAGCGGGAATGCGAACTGCTGCACTGGGCTCCAAGGGGAGCGGGACACGGCGCACATGGCGGAGATGGCGGCCGAGGGCCTCGGCTTGGACGTCGGGGAGATCGCCGTCGCCTCAACGGGCGTCATCGGGCAGCTCCTCGATATGGCGAAGGTCGAGCGCGGCGTGGCGGCCGCCGCACAGGTCCTCGGGCCGGAACCGCGCCCGTTCATGGACGCCATCCTCACGACCGACCTCGTGGAGAAGTGGGCCGCGGTGCAGGGCGTTGGGTGTTGGGCGTTAGGCGATGGGGAAGAAATGTCGCTAGGCTTCCCCCAACCCCCAAAACCCAAGCCAAAACCAACCAAGACAGGCACACACATCGGCGTGGCCCACGGGGCCCGCCCGATAGCCCCGCACCAGGCGGCCCTTGAGGGACGGCCGGCGGGGGGCCGGGCGGGTGGCGGCGCGGGGGCTGACGCCGCACCCCACCGCCCGCGG
>JAUJNV010000312.1 GCA_030447945.1 Fimbriimonas sp.
CCCCCCCCGGGCGGCCCAGCGCCAGGAGCGCCTCCATCGCCGCGCGCGCCGTGCGCCCGGTGTACAGTACGTCGTCCACGAGCACTACCGTGCGGCCCTCGACGTCGAACGGCACCGAGGAACCGCACACCTCGCGGTCCCCGGCTGAAAGACCCAGGTCGTCCCTGTGGGGCGTGATGTCCAGGGAACCGACGGGCACCTTTATCCCCTCGAAACGCTCGATGTTCCCCGCGATTCGCTCCGCCAGCGGCGCCCCGCAGGTCAAGACCCCGACGAGGGCGAGTGTGTCGAGCGCGTCGGCGTTGCGCTCCAGGATCTCGTGCGAGATCCGACGCAAAGAACGGTCCAGACCGTCCGCGTTGAGTATCTCCGAAAGACCACCCTCGGGAAGAACTCCCGGGTTGTTGCCGTGCCGGCGAGCGCCGATAGCATTGGTTCGCGCCAAAATCCTGCCTCCTTCGCGCCTCTCTGAGCGCCGTTAAAGGGACGTTTGTTCAGCCCGGAAGCTACCAGAGGTCCGGGTCGCCGTCAAGCGTCGAAGACTTCCGCGAAGCTGGGGTCTAGTCCAAGAGCCGACTCGCGCAGGTCTTCGGGAATGGAGCTCTCGAAGCTCATGGATTCGCCGGTCGCAGGATGCACGAAGGCCAGGCGCTCGGCGTGGAGCCAGAGTCGCTGGTCGGGGACCGGTTTGCCGTAGAGCGGGTCGGCGTAGACGGGGTGGCCGATTGCGGAGGTGTGGACCCGGATCTGGTGCGTCCGCCCGGTCTCCAGCCTCACGCGCAGTATTGCGTGCCCCGCGGCCTCCGCGAGGACCCTGAAGTGCGTGATCGCGGGCTTCCCGATACCCGCAGCCATCAACGTCGGGTTCTCCGGATCGCGCCCTACGGGTGAATCTATAGTCCCCGTTGCCGGGAGCCCCCCGCCAACGACGATGGACCGGTAGGTCCTGCCCACCTTCCTCGCCGAGAGCGCCGCGACGAGCCCGGAGTAGGCGGGTTCCCCCTTTGCCACCACCATCAGCCCGGAGGTGTCCCGGTCGAGCCGGTGGACGATGCCTGGGCGTTCGGACTCATCCCCGCCCGCAATGCCCTTGTTCAAAAGAGCATTCACGAGCGTGCCGGAAGGGTTGCCCGCCCCCGGATGAACGACGAGCCCCGCAGGCTTATCCACCACCAGCAAGTACTCGTCCTCGAAGACTACCGGAACCGTAATCTCCTCGGGCATGAGACGCTCTTCCGGTAAAAGCGTCTCTACCGTCGCGCCCGTGGACGGCTTGTGAGATGGCGAGAAGACCGCCTCTTCACCGACCCGCACGCGCCCTTCCTCGATCGTCCGCCGCGCCACGGTTCGGCTGATCCCGAGCCGCCGGCTCAGCAACTTGTCCAACCGCTCCCTGGACTCTCCCGGCCCAACCTCGAAGCTCGGAGCGGTGGGATCGGCGCCCTCGGGCCACCCCGGTTCAGGCCCGCCGGTCAACGGTCTCCATCAAGCTTTTTAGTACCGACTCCCCACCGATCCCCCGCACGAGGATAGTCTTGTCGCGTGAGGAGTGCCCTCCGACCACCTTGACGGCGCTCTTGGGTAGCCCGAAGAGGCGGGCCAGGTACCGCCGGGTTTCAGCATTGGCCTTACCGTCCATCGGAGGGGCGGCGACGGAGAGCTTCAAGGCACCCTCTCCGTAAAAGCCGCCCAACGCCGTGTTCTTGGAGCCTGGACTAACGCGCAAGGTTACGAGAGCGTCGTCGCCTTTCTCGCGAACCGGGCTATGGAACACGGACTCTAGTTGCGTCGCCGGAGGAAACGGCTCGCCCAGAAGATCCTACGGTCCTCGCCCTGCCCTTCGCCGGAGGACCCACTCCCCGAGCCGCCCTCGGGGTCGCGCTGCCGCTCGTCCTCGCCAAAGAACTCGTCGGCGGCCCGGTCGCCGCCGGCCCTCATCCCTTCTTCCCGGTCGGTTTCCTCTACCGCCCCGGAGCCCTCGCTCCGGTACACATCTTCCGACTCG
>JAUJNV010000313.1 GCA_030447945.1 Fimbriimonas sp.
GTCCGGAGCGTCCGTAGAATGAGAAGATGACGGAAGCCGACCGCGCGAAGCAGGACGAGTGGATGCGGGACTACTACGGGCGGTTCCCGTACGGTGAGCAGGATGCGGCCGGGATCGACCTGTCCCAGCTGCGCGCGAATCTGAAGCTGACTCCCACGGAGCGCATGGTTCAGCATCATCGTGCGCTTGAATTAGCGATGGAGGTGAGGCGTGCCGGTGAAGCCGCCCGACGTCGGCGCAATTCTTGAGGCGTTGGAAACGCAGAAGGTGCGGTGCGTCCTGATCGGCGGGCTTGCAATGACCGTCCACGGCAGCGCCTACATGACGGAAGACATCGACTTCGCCTTTGCCCGCGGGCGGCAAAACGTTGAGGCCGTGACCCGAGCCTTCGCTCCCTTCCATCCCCGTCCGCTGGACTTCCCGGAAGGAGTGCCCTTTGTTTGGGATGCTCAGACTGTTCGAGCGATGGCGATTTTGACTCTGGCCACGGACCGCGGGCGCGTGGATTTGCTAGCGGAGCCCGAAGGCGCCGGTAGTTTCGAGGGGCTCTACGAGCGATCCGAGGAGATGGAGCTTTTCGGCCAGCGGATACGCGTTGCCTCGATCCCCGACCTTATCTCCATGAAGGAGGCCGCAGGGCGACTCAAGGATCAGAACCATATTCTCGAGCTCAAGGCCTTGCTCAAGCTGATTGAGGAGCAGGAGGGCTAGGCCGTGTTTACCGGAACGCACGTTTGCGTTCGTCCCCTCTCCCCGTAGGGGCGCCGTCCCATCGCCCTGTCCGCCGCCGGCGGACCAGCCACCCAAGGATCGGGCTTCGCCCGATGCGCGACGGGACGTCGCACCTACGGGGAAGGTGACGTTTCGTCAGACGCCGCCTTGGCGTCGCCTTCCGCCGCTCGTCCTACCGGCAGCACCGTGCCCTCCGTCGCGTTGAGCACGATCGTCGCGCCCTTGGCGCTCTCCAGGGACTGGAGGAGGCGCAGGTGGGCGAGGGCGGGGTTGCCTTCCAGCATGCGGGCGGCGTTGGCGAGGCTGCGGAGGGCGGCGGACTCGCCGCGCGCACGCTCTAGGGTGGCTTGGGACTCCTTCTGCGCGAGGAGAACCGCCGCGAAGGCGCGCTTGAGCTCGCCGGGGAAGGTGATGTCGCGCAGCTCGATCCGGTCGAGCCGCAGGCCCAACTCCTCGAAACGCGGGCGGCACTCTTCGGTGACCGCCGCGCTCAGGTCCACGCGGCGGGCGAGCAGATCGTCGGCGTTGAGCGCCGTGACGGCGTCGCGCAGCGCGGTCTGGACCACGAGGTACATCGCCTGGTAGGGGCTCTGGACGCCTTCCGTGAACCGCCGAGGGTCGGCTGCGGCGTACTCCGCGGTGGCCGTGAGCCGCACGGGCAGGCCGTCGCGGGTGAGCACCTCCTGGGTGCCCAGCGCCTGGATCGTGGTGCGGAGGTCGACGGTCTCCGTCGTATAGCCCTCCCCCCACACAACATGCTTTCCCGGCTCCAGCAGCCGGACGAACCGGCCGTTATTGTAGAGCAGGTCACGCTGCCACTCGAAGACCGTGAACACCTGCCTCTGGCGCAGCGCCCAACGCAGCGCCGCCCAGCCGAGGACCAGGCCCAGCAGAAGCGAGACGTAGGTGAGGACGGTTCGGAGATCGTTTTCCATAAGTGGGTGGCCCCGCAGCGCGAGCGCCCGCCGAGCCTCGGCGGGGGCTTTTCGCCCGCATAGCCTCGGCCCGGCTGCGTCTCCGCCGGACGCCCACGCGCGGGGGTTGCCTGAGTGACGGTCAGGTTGGTTGACCAATGCCCCACGCAAACACGCCAAGCACTCGGGTACACCTTCGTGCCGCTACGTCGCGAGGCACGTGCATTATAGCGGCTGGCTCTGTTGACATCCTCTCCGGAGGGTTACGCCCGCAGGGCGTGTAGCCGTCGCGCGTCGCGACGCCTGAGCCACCCTGCGGCACGACATGGATGCGAAGAACGCACCGGAGGCTCC
>JAUJNV010000314.1 GCA_030447945.1 Fimbriimonas sp.
CTGGGCGGCGGCCTTGAGCATAGAGTACTCGCCGCTCACGTTGTAGGCGGCGACGGGCAGGTCCGTCTCCTCGCGGGTGCGGCGGAGGATATCCAGGTACGGGAGGGCGGGTTTCACGATGATCATGTCGGCCCCCTCCTCCACGTCGAGCCGGACCTCGCGCAGAGCCTCGCGGGCGTTAGCCGGGTCCATCTGATAGCTCTTGCGGTCCCCGAACTGCGGAGTACTTTCGGCGGCCTCGCGGAACGGGCCGTAGAACGCCGAGGCGTACTTCGCGGAGTACGCCATGATCGGGATCTCGGCGAAGCCCTCGCGGTCCAGCTCCGCCCGGATCGCCCCGACACGACCGTCCATCATGTCCGAGGGTGCCACGATGTCCGCTCCAGCTTCCGCGTGGCTCACCGCCGTCCGCGCCAACAGCTCCAGGCTCGCGTCGTTCAACACCCGCCCGGTGCGCGCTTCGATCAGGCCGCAGTGCCCGTGGCTCGTGTACTCGCACAAGCACACGTCCGTGATCACGATCAACCCCGGCAACGCCTCCTTGATCGCCCGCGTCGCCAACTGCACGACGCCCTGCGGGTCATAGGCCCCGCTAGCCACCCCGTCCTTCTCGTCTGGGATGCCAAACAGCAGCACCGTCGGAATGCCCAGTGAATAAGCGCGCTCAGCCTCGGTGACTGCGTGGTCTATCGAGAGTTGAAAGACCGCCGGCATCGACGAGACCGGGTTCCGCACGTCCTCGCCCTCCACGACAAACAGCGGGTACACGAAGTCGCTCGCCGAGAGCTCCGTTTCGCGCACCAGGCCCCTTAGGCCCGCCGTGCGCCGCGTCCGCCTCAGCCTCTGGGTGGGGAATGCCATGTGCTTCTCCTCTTGGATCTTACGTCCAGGTACGCGACATGTTCTACCCCAAAGACACCTCGCTGCCAGCGAGACGACGAACACAGGACCGCCGCGGATGGGTCGTTTGTCCGACACTCCGGTCGCGCTCTCCAAACCTCGCCGTGATTCCCGGCGCGTGACCGCAACTCAGTTAGCGGGAAACGTTGCGACAACCGCTGGAGGACGAGCCCCAAAAAATCAATTGTTACTACTTGCACAATATCCGCGGATCGCTTATCGTGCGGCCTTGGGACACGAGTGCGGCACTGTCGTCGCGGTAATTCGTGAAGTAGCGGTGCGGCTGAAAATCGTGGCGGTTGTAGTGTTGGTTGCCCTGATTGCGTTGATGATGCCGTTGACGAGCCTGGGCGCTCTAGCCCGGGAGAGCGGCACGAACAGGGGGCCGTAGTCGAGGAGCGACGGAAGAAGGACCTGAAGCGCATCGAGGAGTGGCTTCGTAAAGACGCCCGGATCGAGATCGACGAAGCCGTGTTGTACAGGCTGCCGGTGCCCGTCCGGTGAGCATGGATCGGGTGGGCGCCTCCCCGGCGGGAGGAGGGCGGGGGGCGGTGGGGGCTCTAACGTGGCGCTTGGCGGTCCTGGCTGCGGCGTTGTTCGGCGCCCTTGCCGCCGCCTTTCCCACGGGCATCTTCCTGCACTCCATCGTCTCGTACGTCCTCGCCGTACCCGTGACGCTGGGCGTCGGCGCCGTCCTCTCTTCGCTCCTTGCGTTCTGGACCCGCGAGTCGCTCGTCGGCAGACGAACTCCTCCTAGGTGGCTCCCGCCGATTGCGTGCGCGGCGCTCGGCGCGGCGATCGCCTGCTCCGTCGTCACGCTCGCGCTGCCGACGGGGGTTATGGAGGCGCTTGGGGTCCCGCTCCCCGGGTTCGTGCTGGCGGGCTTGGTCGCGGTGGCTTTGGTCGCCGCCTCTGCTACCTCCGTCCGGTTGCGGCGGGTGTCCGGGTATGGCGGCGCTGCTCCTGGCCACGACGGCACGAACGCGGTGCCCAGAACCGGCAGGAGGACCACGCTGGCGCTGCTGGCGCTGGCCGGGACCTGCGTGGTCGGGGCGGTTGTGCTCGACGATGTACTGGCCTGCGGCTCCGGGGAACGCGTC
>JAUJNV010000020.1 GCA_030447945.1 Fimbriimonas sp.
CCCGATCCTGAGCGACCTGCCCCTCATCGGCCAGTTCTTCCGCAGCGTTACGAAGAGAAAGAACAACGGTGAGCTCCTCGTGTTCGTCACGCCGTCCATCGTGGAAGACGACGAGACAGCGCCCGAGGGTGGGCCGTAGCTTGTAGGCATCGCGGTCGTTGATGGTCCATCCTGCATCCGCCCAACCATCAACGACCACCCGCCCACCGTCTTCCTCCGGGGAATCTTGGATTCTCGTGGGGATGATGGGGGCGGGCAAGTCGACGCTAGGTCAGGCCCTCGCTGGACTGGCGGGCCGGGAGTTCGACGATACAGACGCTCTTTTGGAGCGCAAGCTCGGCCGCACGGCCACCCAGCTCTTCCGCCTCTATGGTGAGGACGCCTTTCGCACTCACGAAACGTGCCTTCTTCGAAGCCTGGAGCCGGGGCTACGAGTCCTAGCCACCGGTGGCGGAATCGTGCTGCGGGAGGAGAACTGGCGCGAACTGCACCGCCTCGGAACGACGATCTACCTGCGCGCGGACGTCCAGACGCTCATCGACCGGCTCGGCCGGAGCAAGCGAAAGAGGCCATTGCTCGAAGTCCAAGACTGGGAAGAGAAGCTGGCGAGGCTCCTCGAAGCGCGGCGGCCCCTCTATGAACAGGCGGACGTGACGGTGGACGTCGACGACGCGGAAGAACTCGAGGAGGCGGCTAAACGCCTGCTGGACGTACTGCGCGGAGCCCGGGGAGCGTGATCGACGTCGGCCACTCCGGCGGTTCCTATCGCGTCGAGGTTACGAGCTTCGCATCCGCCGCCGCGCGCGTTCCAGATGACGCCGTCCTCCTCTCGGACGAGAACGTCTTCCGAGCGTGGGGAATCCACTTCCCCGCGCGACCCACGTTGGCCGTACCTGCCGGGGAAGCTTCAAAGTCCCTCGCGACCTTTGCCCGTGTTGTCGGCTGGCTCGCCGACTCAGGAGCATCGCGGACCACGACCTTGGTCGCCATGGGCGGAGGCGTAGTCGGCGATCTCGGCGGATTCGCGGCGGCGGCTTACATGAGGGGCATCCCGCTGATGCAGGTTCCGACCACCCTGCTCGCGATGGTCGACTCCTCCGTAGGGGGCAAAGTAGGGGTTGACCTGCCGCAAGGAAAAAACCTCGTCGGGGCGTTCCACCCCCCCGCCGCGGTCCACGTGCCCCTGGACGCTTTGCAGACCCTGCCGGATCGCGAATGTGCGGCCGGAATGGCGGAGGTTTGGAAGACCGGGTTCATCGCCGACGCCGGCCTGGTGGAACTGCTCGGAGGACCACCCCTGAGCGCGGGCGACGCGCGGCTGAGGGAGGTCGTCGAGCGGTGCGTTCGGCTGAAAGCGCGAGTCGTCCAGGAGGACGAGTTCGAGACGACGGGCCTGCGCGCCATCCTTAACTTTGGCCACACGGTCGGCCACGCTCTCGAAACGGTGACCGCCTACGGCCCGTTGCTGCACGGCGAGGCCGTGAGCGTCGGGATGGTCGCCGAGGCGTTCCTAGGCGAGCGCCTGGGCATCTCGCCGATCGGAACCGGCGACAGGGTCGAGGAATGTCTTCTGGATCAAGGTCTTCCTACCCGGTCCGATCTGCTAAGCGACCCCGAGCCGCTCCTCGAAGCAATGCGCCGGGACAAGAAGGCGAAGAGCGGGCGCCTTGCGTTTAGTCTACTGACCGGGATCGGCGGGTGTAAACTCGTTGAGGGTGTAGACGAGGGAATCGTCCGCGTCACGCTGTCGAGTCTATGAAGCACGTTCGCCTCGCGCTTTCCGCGCTGACGGTGCTGCTCCTCCTCGGGGGGTACGCGGCGAGCGTTGTCGCGTACCCCGAAAACGCGGCGGATCACGCGAAGCTAATGGATACGGGCTTCGTTCGGCTCGCGGCAGCCGTCCTCTTCGTTGTGGCGGTAGCTTTGGCGTTCCTACCAGACCGTGAGGGCCCCGAGGACGCGTGATCGGCACGGTCCTTCAGGTGCGCTACGAGTTGACCGGTCTCCTCGCGGAGGGCCCGGTGTTCTCGACGTACGCAGCTCGGGATCAGATTTCGGCACGTGAGGTGTCGGTGCGCGTCATCAGGGCTCCGTTCGCGCAGGAGCCGCAATTCGTGCTTGCCCTGGACACGGCCGTTCGGAAATATGCCGCCGTCCGGCATTCGGGCATGGAGACGTTGAGCGAGCTGGTTGGCGACGACTCTCACCCATTCATCGTTGGCGAAGCGGTCCGAGGAGTCTGCCTCGCGGACGCATCCGCAAGCTGGCTCCTTTCTCGGTGCCCGTCGCGGTATCGACGGCGATCTCGGTTCTGGAGGCGCTGGACGCCCTTCATCGGTAAGGGCTCACCCACGGGGACGTCGGCTCCCACAACGTGACGGTAGACCCCACCGGAGCCACACGGCTCCAGCTCGCGGGGGTCTGGGAAGCCTACTCGGCGAGCGACACGGCGGGAGCGGCGGTGCTGATGAACATGGCGCCCTACCTCGCCCCCGAGGTAGGCGCGGGCGCCGCCACCCCGACCCCGGCGTCCGACGTCTACGCCACCGGCATCCTCCTCTACGAACTGCTGGCCGGCCGGCCGCCCTACCTGGCGGACGTTCCGACGGCAACGGCTGCCCGCCACGCCACGGCGGCCACCCCGAGCGTGCGGATGTACAACCCGAGCGTGCCCACCGTCCTCGACGAGATCGTCAAGAGGGCCATGGCGAAAGAGCCCGCGGCGCGTTACGGGACGGCGGGAGCGATGCTCAGCGACCTTCGCCTGCTCCAGGACGCGCTGCGGTTCGGACGCACTCTCACCTGGCCCTTGAGCGGGCCGCCCGCCGGTGCGGCACCCGTCGGCGCGCTACCCGCGGTCGCTGCTCCCACAGTGGCGCCCAAAGCCGTGAAGCCGGCACCCGCGCCGACGCCCGTCGCCCCGCGCATGTCGGCCACGCGTGAAGAAGATGCGGACGACCGGCCTTGGCGCAAGGCGCGGGACGGGAGGGACGTGCCGTTGTGGCTGCTTCTGAGCATCGTCTTCTGCCGCGCGGTGGTGCTCGCGCTCGTTGGGGTATGGCTTGCCTTCAACATGAACCGTCCGCGACTGGTGACGGTGCCGAACATCAAGGGCGCGCCGGCGGCAGAGGCGAGAAACACGCTCCGCGCCATGAAGCTGGAGATGCACGTCATCGGCCGCGGGGTGAGCAAGACGGTGGACCTCGACCACGTCATCAACGTCAATCCGCCGCCCGGGGGCAAGGTCCGAGAGGGGTCGCAGGTGGGAGTTTTCCTCTCCTCGGGGAGCCCGGTCGTGAAGGTGCCGCCCCTGAAGGGGCTTACGCTCGAAGCGGCGCGGACCGCGCTCGAGGCGCTGAACCTGGAACTGGACACTGCTGTCCTGCGTCGTCGCGACCGTAACGCGCCGGAGGGCACGATCATCGATCAAGAGCCGAAGGCTAAAAAGGAGATCGAGAGATTTGGGAGGGTTCGGGCCACGGTCAGCCTGGGCGACGGCGGCGGCGGGGAGGGCTCGGATCAAGCCTATCGCTACACCCTCCGCGTCCGCCTGACGGATCTCGAGAAGCCGACGAACGTTCGCGTCGAGATCACGGACGACCGTGAGACGCGCACGATCTACGAAGACCGACGTGAAGACGGAGACCGGGTTGAGGTCGCCACGGTCGGATACGGTAGCGAAGTGGTCTTTCGCATTTACTACGACGGCGAAGTTGTGAAGGAGGTCCCGATGCGGGCGGAAGAGGGCAAAAGGGTCAATTGAGCGCGCTCCTTGCGCCTTCGATTCTGTCCTTCGACCCGCTCGCGCTCCGGGACACGGTTCCCGCGCTGGAAGCCGCCGGCGCGGATATCATCCACCTCGACGTGATGGACGGCTCGTTCGTCCCCCCCATCTCCTTCGGCGACTCCCTCGTGCGCGCCTTGCGTCCCCTTGTGCGGGTGCCCTTCGAGGCGCACCTCATGGTCCGCGAGCCCGAGCGGCACCTCGAGCCGTTCGTTCAAGCTGGGTGCCAGAGGGTGATTTTTCACGCCGAGGCGACGATCCACGCGCACCGCCTCGCCCAGACGCTGCGCGAGCTCCGTGTAGAGACGGGCGTCGCTATCAACCCCGGGACACCCGCGGAGGCGCTGGAGCCGCTGTTGGACGAGATCGATCTGGCGCTGGTGATGACCGTCAACCCGGGTTGGGGTGGGCAGGCGTTCCTGGAGACGGCCCTGAGCAAGGTCCGTCGCCTGCGAGAGGCGCGGCCGGAGCTGAGGAGCGAGGTGGACGGCGGGGTCGAGCGCCGGACGTTGCGCCTGGGCCGCGTGGCAGGCGCGGAGCGTTTTCGTCGTCGGCAGCTTTCTGGTCAGGGCGGCCTCGGTGGACGCGGGGCTGCGGGAGTTGAGAGCGCTATGCGGCTGAGGGTCCTTACGACGTTCCTCCTGATCTTCGGAGTCGTCTGGCTCCTGAGCTGGGCCTGGATCATCGGTCCTCCCCCGCCTCCCAAGCCACCCAAACCGGTGGCTCGAGCCTACGCGATGCGCATCAGCGCCTACCTCGGTGTTCTCGTCGTCACAGTGGTCGCGAGCGGGGTGTGCGCCGCGCTCGTCGTGCGCCAGGCGAAGCAGGAGTACCGCGAGTTCGCCACGCGGAATCTGAAGGACCTCGTGGAGGGGAGCCTGAACGACCACAAGCCGCCGGGCGGGAGCGACGGTGACTGACAAGGCGGCGATGCGTCGCGCCATCCGCCTCTCCCGCCGGGGCTTTCCCGCACCGAACCCGCACGTCGGGTGCGTGATCCTGCGTGGCGGCGTGGTGGTTGGCGAGGGGTGGCATGCTTATGCGGGCGGGCCTCATGCGGAAGCCGTGGCGCTGGCCGGGGCGGGCGATGCCGCGCGGGGCGGGGAAGCCTTCGTGACGCTAGAGCCTTGTGCCCACCACGGCCGGACGCCGCCGTGTGCCGACGCTCTCCTGGTCGCGGGCATCGCCCGCGTCGTCGCCGCCTGTGCCGACCCCAATCCCAGGGCCGCGGGCGGGCTGGCGCGACTCGCCGCGCATGGGGTGCGGACGGAGGTCGGGCTTCTTCGGGAGGAAGCGGCGACGGCGAATGTCGGCTTCCTGACGGCAATGCGCCTGAAGAGGCCATACGTCGTCGTGAAGGCGGCCTGCTCGCTCGACGGGAGGATCGCTCTCCCCTCGGGCGAGAGCCAGTGGATCACGGGCGCGGCGGCCCGGCGGGCGGCGCACCGGCTGCGAGCCGAATGCGGAGCGGTCCTGGTGGGACGACGGACGGTCCAGGCGGACGATCCACTGCTGACGGCTCGACTGCCGGGGGTCGTCAATCAGCCCGTTCGGATCGTGCTCGACCCCCACGCCCGCCTGTCGGGCCGGGAAAGGGTATTCGAGGGGCAATTGGGGGTATCGACCCTTCACATGGTGGCGAAGGCCCGTCACGGGTCTCAGATCGAGATCCGTCTGGGGAGCAACGGCTTTGACCTGCATCATATCCTCACATTGCTTTTCGAGAGGGGGCTCACGAGCCTCCTCGTCGAGGGCGGCGCGCATACGATTCGCTCGTTCTTCGCCGCGAACCTAGTGGACCGGGTCGAGCTGTTCATGGCGCCCCTGCTGCTCGGGGCGGGGCCGGCCTGGCTAGAGGGCGGCGAGCTGGGGACGCTGGACGGCGTGCCGAGGCTGAGAGTCGAGCGGGTGCGGCGAGCGGGTGCGGATCTGTGGATAAGTGCGGCACCGCTGCTCTCGTAACGGCGAATAGGCGGAGACGTCTAAATCCTTGTGATGAGACGGAACCGTGTTTGCCTCGGAGCCATTAGCGCGATGGCCGTTTTGGCCTCCCTTCCGGCGTCCTCGAGCGCCGCGCGCATCACTCTACGCCGGGACTCGGTCCTGCCCGTAGTGTTCAGCGACACGCTGACGCTCAACGGGAACCGCACCGGCGACACCTTCACCGCCCGCGTGGAGGGCGACCAGGAACTGCCGAACGGAACCCGCCTCATGGGCCGCGTCCGCTCGGTGCGCAAGGGGTCGACCGACGCCGACCGCGGGTACATGGACCTCGAGTTCACGTCGGTCGTGCTGCCCAACGGCCGCACCCACCGGATCTACGCGGTGCCGATCCCCCTGAACGACAGATACACGTCGCGCGACAGCGACGGCCGCTTCCGTGTTAAGCGGGACGTCAAGAAGAAGGGGACGTCGGTCGTCGTAGGCGCTCTCGGCGGCCTGATTCTTGGGTCCATCCTGAAGAAGCCTATCGAAGGAGCGATCGTCGGAACCGTCGCCGGAATTATCTTCGCGGAAGTCAACAAGAAGGACGACGGCAACACCGTGGTCCAGCGGGGGGCGAAGATGGGCGCGATGATCGAGCGGGACGTGACCCTGAACATCGACGACTTCGACCGGTACGACGGCGACTACGACCGGGACCGCCGCGACGACGGGTACGACAGCCGCAACGACCGGTACGGCCTCGGCAAGGGGAAGCCTCGTCGGGGGCCGGATACGGAGGACGACCGGATCGACTCCGACCGCGACATCGTGGTCCGCTACCGAAACCGCAACCTCCGCTACACGGGCAACGAGCGCCCGATTCGGCGCGGCGAGACCGTAATGGTTCCGCTGGAGGCGACGGCGCGGCAGATCGGCCTGAGCGTCGACATCGACAAGGAAAGTGAAACGATCTTCGTCCGCGGAGACGATCGGGACGAGGAGCGGGTCCTGCGGGTGGACGTGGGTTCAAAGCGGTACCGGCTCAACGGCCGCCAGGGCACGCTGGCCCAGGCCGTGGTGCGCCGGAACGGCAAGGTGTACGTGCCGGTGGATATCCTCAGCGAACTGACGGATGAAAATATTTCCGTAGTTCGGAACGATTGAGATCACCAGGCGTACTAAGAAGAGAACCGACAACTTCTATCCTCCCTCCCCCAAGCCCCGTCGCTAGCCCTCAGCGCGGGGCCTTTTACTGGGTCATGAGCCCCTTTAGGCGAGGTTGGACGGAGCGTCCGGATTCTGCTGCCACTCCTCCGAGCTCCTCCCGCAAGACGAACGAATCCTTTCATCAGACAAAGCCCGGCCTTCCGCTAGAGGTCGAGGAACCACCGGTGGAGCCGAATGTCGTCGGTGAGCTCAGGGTGGAACGACGTGCCGAGCAGGCGGCCCTGGCGAACCGCTACGATCCGACCGTCATAGCGCGCCAGTTCCTCCACGCCCTCCCCGAGCCGGCTGACGACCGGGGCCCGGATAAAGACGCCCGTTACGGGCTCCTCGAGCAGCGTCATCGGGACCGCATCCTCGAAGCTGTGCACCTGCGTCCCAAAGGCATTGCGCTCAACGTCGACGTCGAGGAGTCGAAGGGTGTATTGATCGGGCCTCCCCACCACCTCGTTCGCCATGAGGATCATGCCCATGCAGGTGCCCCACACGGGCATACCCTGTGCGGCCCTCACCCGGATCGCATCACCTAGCCCGTAGCGCCGCATCAGGAGCCCGACCGTCGTACTCTCGCCTCCTGGCAGGATCAGGCGATCGACACCCTGAAGGTCCTCAGGCGCCCGCACCTCCGCAACCTCGAGCCCTTCCGCATCCACCCGCTTCACGGCCTGCACGTGCTTCTCGAAGTCGCCCTGAATCGCGACGACACCCACCTTCATCGTTGGCGAGTGTACTTGCGGAGCTACAATCAGAGAGTGATCTACGTCACCCGCGCGGCGTTCGCCCTTGGCGCCAAAGAGATGGACCGATGAGCATTGAGGCGGGGAGCCGGGTGCTGCGGCACGAGGCGGAGGCGCTGTTGGCCCTCTCCGCCCGGCTCGACCAAGCGTTCGTCACCGCCGTCGACTGGATTATCGACTGCCGGGGACGAGTCGTGGCGTGCGGGGTGGGGAAGTCCGGCCACATCGCGCGCAAGGCCGCGGGGACGCTGAGCAGCACCGGTACGCCGAGCCTTTTCTTGCACGCGGCGGAGGCGGTTCACGGCGACCTTGGCGCGGTCGCCCCGGGCGATATCGTGCTGCTCTACAGTCACAGCGGCGAGACCGACGAAATCGTGCGCCTTTTTCCGTCGCTTCGGGAGGGCGGCGCGAAGACCGTGCTCATTACGGGCCGTCCCGACAGCAGTGCGGGACGCCTCGCGGATCACGTTCTGGACACCGGCGTCAGCGCGGAAGCCTGCCCGAACGATCTCGCGCCCACGACGAGCACGACGGTGATGCTGGCCTTGAGCGATGCGCTCGCCGTCGCGGCGATGGAGCGCCGCCGCTTTAGCCGGCAGGACTTCGCCCGGTTCCACCCGAGCGGCACTTTGGGCAAGCGGCTCCTCCTGCGCGTGCCCCACGTGATGCGTCCGCTGAAGGAGATGGCGGTCGTGCGCCCGGAGGACGACGTGCTCGAGGTGATGCACGCCATTACGCAGGCGCGGGTGGGCGCGGCTTGCGTGGTGGACGACGAAAGGCGCTTGCTGGGCCTGGTGAGCGACGGAGACCTCCGCCGTCACCTGGAGGTGCCGCCGCATCGCATGGACGCCTGTGCGGCGGAGCTGATGACGGCCGACGTCGCGACTCTCGACCCGCACATGCTGGCTGTCGAAGCCTTGGAGGCGTTCCAGAACCACCCGCGGAAGGCGGGCGACATGCCGGTCCTCGAAGATGGAAAGGTCCTTGGGCTGGTAACGCTCAAGGACCTGCTGCGGAGCGGAATCGTCTAGCGGAGTTCCAGGTTGAAGGTTACAGGTTGAAGGTTTCAATCGCACCTGAAACCTTCAACCTGTAACCTTACTCGGAGTTCTGTTCCCGATCTTCGCGCGGCGCCTGCTCGCGCGGGCCACGGTCGTTGTAGCGGTCTCCGCGATCGCGGCGCGGACCGTATTCGCGACGGTCGGTGCCCATCTCGCTCACCACGAAGGGGAGTAGCGCCATCTCGCGCGCCCGGCGAATCGCGGAGGCGATCATGCGTTGCTGGCTGGCGGTATTGCCCGACTGGCGGCTGGGGAGGATTTTGCCCCGGTCGTTGATGAAGCGCCGAAGGATGTTGATCTCCTTGTAGTCGACCTTGTAGATCTTGTTGGTCGTGAGGTAGCTCACCTTGCGGCGGCGCTTGCCCTTGAAGCGCTGCGCCGCCTTCCGGCGCGTCCTTATCCGCTCGCGCGGGCGGCAGTCCCGCCATCCCCGAATCCTGGGGTCCCCGTGGTTCCTGGCTCATGAAGGTGCATTGTACCCGCAGCGTATGAGGGTATCAGAAGCCGGGAGAGGAGGCTTCGACGAGCGGACCCTAGCAGAAGCACGCGTTCCCGCACGGCCCGGTAGTTACCCATGGTTGTTCGCGCGAGTGGAGGCGGAATGCTCAGGAAGTCGAGGCGGACGAAGGGTGTCCGGCCAGCGACGGGGAAGCTTCCCGAGGCGTCCCTCCTCCCTCCCTCCAACACCCCCAGGGGCTCGCCGAGCTAGCGAGCCCCGCTCCATTTGTAGATTTGGAGTCCCGCTATAACGGACGGTAGGGAACTTCGGACCCCTCTCCGTGTGTGGCTGAGTCACGGGAGAGGGGCAGGGGTGAGGGTTCTAGAAAGCCCCACCCGCCGGTGAGTTTCTCGCCAAGACGCCAAGCCTTCTCCGCCCTTTGCGCCTCGCCTGCAGCGGTTTGCCACGCGAGGCGCAAAGGCGGAGAGACCCCTGCGCCTCTGCGAGGCTCCGGTAGTTCTGGCTCCACGCTTGGTCGGAGTGGCTACTGCCCAGAACCCTCACCCCCTGCCCCTCTCTTTGCCCTAGCAAAGGGAGAGGGGTCGGATGGTCTCTACAGTCTCTCCGAGTTTCTCTACATCCTCTATGGAGCGACGAGGAGCCACTCGTCCCAGCTCGTCCCCTGCGCGAACCGCAGGCGGGCGTAGTCGATGCCGAGGGTGCTGGGCGGGGCGTGGTTAGACGAAGGAGAGAAGTCGATCGCGAGGCCCCGACTCCCGGGGGAGTTGCCGTTGTGGCCCTCCCAGATGACGGCCTGCGCCGCCGCGGATCGTACGGCGGCCGCCGCGACGGCGACCGGCTGCGGCGCGCCGCCCGCTTCCAAGCGCGCGCAAACATCGATGAGGTCGCGGTAGTACCTCTCCCCCTTCGACAAGCCGTAGCCCTGAGACTCCGTCCGGACCGTCCGCACGAGGCTACTCACGGCGGCTCGGTTATCGATGAGAGCGCGTCCCAGGCCATCCACGGCCGTAGCGAGGCTCGGAAGCCGCGCGACGTCGACCACGCTCTGCGTGATCTCTTCCCTCTGGTAGGCGGGGACTCCGAGCATGCCGTCCACAAAGGACTTCGTAAGCGTCGGCGTCGGCGCATCCGGCTCATCGCGGAAGAGACGGAAGATGGCGTCGTAGGGGTAGCCCGCGCCGGGAGGGCTCTCCTCGCTGCCCACGATGTATTTGGTGCGGCCCTCGAGCTCGTAGGCCACCTCGATCATCTGCATGAGGCTCGCGTCCCACGCGATGAACTCGAAGGGCGTGTCGCCGACGGCCTGAGCCAACTGCCAGGTCTGGATCGCGTTGCTCGTCTCGTCGTCGTAGCTCACGCCACGGGACGTCATCATGTCCCGGCTGCGGCGCCAGCCGTTGCCGTGATTCCAAACGACGAGCGCGTACCGCTCCGCCGGATAGTTCGCCTTGGCCCAACTCACAAATTCGCGCAGGGTCTCCGGCCGGCCCATGTCTACGCCGCTCCCGAGGTTCTGCACCGTAGGGCTCTGGACGCCACCGGACGTGTTCGGGGAGATAAGGAGGCGGCGAGTGTCGCCGTACGTGAAGTTCGGTGCGGTTCCGTTGGCCTGCTTCCACTGCACCACGAATTTCACCTGCGGGTTTCCCGCAACCCGCTCCATCTGATCCACGTTCAGATTGCTGAAGAGATGGAGGTCGTTCGCCGCGTTGAGGAACACCATGACGGTCCACTTAGTCGGGCCGGCGGCGGGCGGGGGATTTGACTCTCTGCCTCCGCCCCCGGCGCAGCCGAGGAGGAGGAGAGTGAGCAGCAAAGGGAAGAAGGAATGTTTTCGCATGCGCGTCTGTGGGGAACAACGAGGCGTAGAGGTTAGAAAGTCTGACGTCCCGGCCCGCATGGCCGGTTCTACGCTCGATTCACCGCGACCCGTTTGGAGGCGAGCCAACGTCCGTAGTTCATGAAAACCCGCAAGAAGACTTGGGTGAAAACTTAGCTGATGGGGTGAGGTTTTCTTGCCGAGAATAAAAACAGGTGGCTGAGGACGTCAAGATTGAGAGGCTCCAGGAGCTCCTAGAGGAGCTTGGGGTCCGGACGGTCGATGACCGTACGCCGGGAGAGGGAGCGGGATATCCGCTCAGCCTCACCCTCGAGGACGGCTCGCCCCTCACTCTGGATCTGCCTAAGCCCGCCTTTCTCGGCTCGCTCGACCCCGAGGGCGTGGGCGTGGCCATCCTCGATCGCCAGGGCCGCGCCCGCAAGACCTGGGGCCTCGCGAAGCGGATCAAGCACTTCAAGGCCGGCGAGAGCGTTATCGACTCGCCCCTCGCCGATCTCCTCGACGGGGGGTACCACGAGAATAATGGCGCGCTGTACCTGGAGGGATACCGCTACTACAGCGCCGGCATTCCCGCCGGCGGGCGCGAGGCGTTCGTGCTGGTCACGAATGCGCAAGAGGAGCGGCAGGCCCGCCGTCAGGCGAGCCGGAACGGACGCATGGCGAGCGCGCTCAAGCGCCTCGGCAAGGCGCTCACGATGAACCAGAACCTCGAGCCGCTCTGCGTGGCGGCGGCGCACGAGATCGCGTCGGTCGGCGAGCTCGCGGCGGTGCTCCTCTGGACCTATGAGCCGGAGACCAAGACCCTCCGCCTCGCGGCGAGCGTCGGCACCAACCGCCAGGGGAGCGGCGCGCTGAACGTGCTCTCGACCACCGGCACGCCGGGATGCGCGGCGGAGATGGTGGCGATCGACCAGCGACGGTTCGAGCTGGGGAACGTGATGGAGCACGTGCTCACCTCAAACCTCGAGGCGAAGTTCTGCTACCTCAAGCCGGAAGGGCTGAGCGTACACCCGCTCGTGATCTCCGACCGCCTGCTCGGCGTGTTGGAGCTCGTGGGTCGTGAAGGCGATGTCCATTTCTACGAGAACGGCGAGCTGTTCGAGACCTTCGCGGAGCACCTCGCGCTGGCCCTGAACTCGGCGAACATGTTCGAGAACTTCGAGAGGCTCGCGCACCACGACGCTCACACGGGCCTTGCTAACCACCGCCACCTGCACGAGTTCCTCGATCAGCGGTTCACCGAGGCCGAGCGGACGGGCCAGGAGCTAGGGCTCATCATGCTCGACGTGGATCACTTCCGCTCCTTCAACGAGGAGGAGGGCCACGACGCAGGCGACGACGTGCTGCGGCTGGTCGCCGAGGCGCTCAAGCTTTGCGTCCGCCCGTACGACCTCGCGGCCCGGTACGGCGGCGAGGAGTTCACCGTCGTTATGCCCGGCTCCAGCATCCATAGCACGATCGTCGTCGCCGAGCGCATCCGCGCGAAGGTCGAGGCGGTGCCCTACGTCACGCGCAGCGGGCGAGAGCGGCACGTCACGGTCAGCCTCGGCTGCGCCGTCTACCCCGTCTCCGCGCCGGACCCCTCGACGCTTCTGAAGGCGGCCGACGTGGCGCTGTACGAGGCGAAGCGAGCGGGTCGCAATCGTGCCGTGCCTTACGAAGGCCAGTACATGCCTCTGCACCGGGTCGACCGCGATCCGCTGGAGATGGTCATCCAGTGGGTGGGTCCCGAAGGGCCGGAGGAGGCTTTCGCGCGATTGGAGCGACTGGAGCCGGAGCTCGAGAGCTTGGCGACTTCGCTCGGCCTTTCCGCCTCCCAGCGGGCGATCCTGCGTGCTCTGGTGTGGGTGGTTCCCGCCTATCGGGAGGCGCGGAGCGGAGGCGACGGGGACGCCAACAGCGTGCGCCTCGCAGCGATGGAGTCGGCCGAGGAGTTTCGAGTCCTTCTGCCCAGCCTTCAGGCGCTCGATGCCCGTTTCGACGGGCGTAGTGCAGGCCCCTCGGGCGTCAAGATCCCCTTGCTCGCCCGCATCCTCGCGGTCGTCCTCGCCCTGGACGAAGAGAGCGGGCGGCCCTTCCTCGACGACCCCGATCGGTTCGACCCGGAGATCGTCTCGCTTCTGCGGCGCGAGAGCCGGGCTGCTTAGGACAAGGTTAAAGGTTGAAGGAAAGACTCAACCTGCAACCTTCAACTTGCAACGTTCAACCCCTACGTGGCATAATCTCTTCTTGCGCCCACGGCGCGGAGACACCTCATGTACGTATTCGTAAAGACCGGCGGAAAGCAGTTTAAGGCCGCCCAGGGCGATGTCCTCATCGTCGAGAAGCTGGAAGGCGAGCCCGGCACCGCCGTGGAGCTTGGCGAGGTGCTCATGGTCGTGGATGGCCAGAATGTCACCGTCGGCTCCCCCTTCGTGAAGGGCGCCATGGTGCGGGGCGAGATCGTCCGGCAGGGCAAGGGGCCGAAGATTCGGGGCTTCAACTACAAGGCGAAAAAGAACGAGCGCAAGCACTGGGGCCACCGCCAGCCGCAGACCCACGTTCGCGTGACCGAAGTGAGCGTAGGAAGCTAAAGGATATGGCACATAAAAAGGGACAAGGTTCTTCTCGAAACGGGCGCGATTCCAAGCCGAAGATGAGGGGCGTCAAGCTCTACGGCGGCGAGGTCGTGAAGCCCGGCAGCATCATCGTCCGCCAGTGCGGCACCAAGTTCTACCCCGGCGTCAACGTCGGCATGGGCCGCGATTTCACCCTCTTCGCTCTTACGGACGGGCAGGTGAAATTCGAAGGTCCGATCGGCAAGCGGCGCGTCGCCGTCTACCCGCAGCAGGTGCCGGACACGGCCGTCGAAGCCGCGGCCGCTTAAGAAGCGAAAGCGTTAGCAAAGCAAGAGGCCCGGCGGAAGATGTCCGCCGGGCCTCTTCTGCCGTCCGTGACAGGACGTCGATCCTACACCACACTACGGATAGGGGGTGCGAAAGGAGGTCCGGACGCAACAAGGCCTAAGCCGGGTGTGGTGCTCTCCCGCCGTCTTGATCTACATCTTCATCGTGAACCGAAGGCCCAGCGAGAAGTCGGGGGCTACATTTACCAGGCCAGGAACGCGATAGTTCAGGAAGTCTCCGTCTTCGCTGAAGAACGCCTCGACCGTCTGCCGGTCGGAGAGACGGCGCTGGTAGCCTAGGCTGAGCATACGGTGGTCGGAATCCGAGCGCGACTCGCCCGAGCGGAGGGCCGAAGCTTCACCCTGGTGCTGCAAGATCCACCGGTCTCGGCTGTTCGGCCGGTATTCCAGCACCACCGCCTCTTGATAGACCAACCGCCGCTCGCCCGCTAGCTCCGGGTTGCTCCCCTGGGCGACCGCCCCTCCCAACAGGTGAAGGTCAAGGCGCCGCCCGATCGGCACCCGCCACTGAAGTCCGAGCGCCGCGTCGATTCCGCCGCTCCCGAGCAGGTGGGAGGCGTTGCCGGTCGGTAGCTCGACGGCGGCCGTGGCCATCAGGCGGGGAGAGATCTCGCGGGTGTAGGCGACGGAAACGTCTCCGACGCCGGTGGCCGATCCGAAGCGGTCGGAGCCGGGCACAATCACCTCGCTTCTCCCGAAGGGCACGTCGCTCCGTCCATTGCGGACATGCAGGATGTACCGGTGCCAGCTCTCGATGATCGGGTCGAGGAAGCCGGGTCCTCGCGAGACGATCGGCACGTCGACGGTGAGATCGGCGCGCCCGGGCAGGCCCTTGCGGTAGCGAAACAATAGCCGCTCGACCTCGTAATCTTCCTGCACCACGAACGGGCCGCCGGGAGGTCGGCGACGGAGGTCGTTCGCCGCCGTGAGCCCGACGCTCAGGGTCCCTTCGCCCCGGGGGACCACGGGAGCTCGGGGGTCGAGCCGAAGGAAGGGAAGCGACACCGCCCGGTGGATGCGCGTCTCGATCTGGGCGGCGGCAGAGGAGCCCAGGAGGGCGAGCGGGAGCAGCAGGAGCGGGTTCCGCATTCGAGCAACCCTACCCGAGTCGGAGGCCTTATTAACACTCCGCTGACGGACCGACCAATAGTCCCGCGGCAGTTATCCCGAGACACGTCCGGTGATAAAGTATGAAAAGTATGAAAAGCACGAGCGGCGATTGCTCAGGATTATCCGGTGCATTCTATGGCACCTCCACGGTCGGAGAGCGAGGCCAGATCGTTATTCCCGCCGATGCGCGGGCCGAGATGGGCTTTGCGCCGGGAGACAAGATTTTGATCATGCGGCATCCCATTCACAAGGGGCTAATGATCTTCAAGATGGAAGCCGTTCGCGAATTCCTCGACGAGTTTTCGGCCCAGGTCGAGCGGCTAGAGCAGTCGAAGGAGGAAGGAGCGTGATCATCGGATTCGCAATGGGTTTGACCGCCATCGTCGCGGTGGCCCAGGGAGGCTCCGTTCCGGCCGACGCGGGGGGACCACTTACCATCGACCAGGCCGTGGCCATCGCTGAGCGAAACGCCTTTGCGGTGCGCGTCGCGCGGACGAACGTCGAGCAGAACCGCCAACGCGTCGCCGAGGCGCGTGGCCGCCTCGGGCCGCAGCTCTCGGTGGGCTCGACCTACACCCGCTTCGGCCAAGAGAGCTCTGCCACTTTTCCCGGCCCGCCGGGGGAGCCTCCTCAGACCATCGTGACCCAACCGGCGAACAATACCGTGGCGAACGCGCAGGTGAGCCTGCCCATCGACATCTCAGGGAACTTGGGCCGGATCGTCAGCGCCAACCGCGCGAACCTCCGGGCCTCCGAGCGGACGCTGGAGGCGACGGTGAGCGACGCCCGGCTGAACGCTCGGCGCGCGTTTTTCAACGCACTCCGGGCGCAGGGCCTTGTGAACGTGGCCCAGAGCGCCGTAAGAAGCGCCCTGGAGAGGCTGGAGCAGGCACGCAAGCAGTTCGCCGGCGACCAGATCGCACGGGTCGACGTGGTGCGCTACGAGGCGCTCGTCTCCCAGAACTATGCCAACCTGATCCAAGCCCGCAACAACTACACGCTCGCCCGCGAGGCGCTGAATGCGGCGCTCGCGCGTCCCATCGAGACCCCGGTGGAGCCGGTGGAGGTCACTGCCCTGCCGGCTCCGCCAGCAGGCCCGGACGTTCTCGTGAGGACGGCGCAGGAGGGTCGCCCGGAGGTTCGGTCACTGGGCCAGACGCTCGAGGCGCTGGCGAACGTTCGGCGGGCGGAGGAGCGGGGACTGAACCCCAGCCTCGCCGTCTCCCTCGGCTATCAGCGCAACCTGGGCACCGTCGGCGGGTTCGGCGGTCGCGAGGAGACGGCGACGGGCACGTTCGCCTTCAGTCTGCCCGTGTTCGACGCCGGTATAACGCGGGCGCGGGTACGGGCCGCGCGGCAGGACGAGGAGCGGCTCCAAGTCCAGATCGAGCAACTCCGCCTCGGTATCTCGCAGGAGGTGCGAGCCGCGCTCAACAACCTCGACAGCGCCCGGGGGCGGCACGAGGGCCGCCGAGTCGCAGGTGACGCCTGGCGGAGGAGGTGTACCGCTTGGCGCGCATTCGCCAGGACGCCGGAGAGACGACCTTCCTAGAGGTTGTGGACGCGGAGCGGAGCTGACGACCGCCCGCAACAACCTGGTCGCCGCCCGCTACGACACCCTTACGGCCTACTCGAGCTCCAACGGGCTGTGGGTAGCGACGATCTTGTTCATGGGGAGCGCCTCGTCCCGCCGGACCGACCGGGACTCCGGAGGCTAAACCCAGATGAGACACTTGTCCATCGTCCTCGGCGACGACGCTGCTCCTCGGAGGCTGCGTCGACCGAGCCTCTCAGGAACAGGCCAGGCAGACGGAGCGGATCGTGAGCGATCCGAGCCACCCCGTCACCGTCCAGCCCGCGCGGCAAGAGACGCTGGTGGAGCGCATCGAGATCACCGGCGCGCTCACGACGGCCAATGACACCCAGGTGGGCGCGAGGGTGCCGGGTCGTGTCGTGGCGGTGTTCGTGAAGGAAGGCGACGCGGTCGCTCAGGGGCAGATCCTGGCTCTCAGGAAACTTCAACGCTGATGTCCCAGGTTCAGGCGGCGCAGGCACAGGCGATGTCCGCCCAGTCGAGGCGTCCAGGCGGCGCAGTCCGCCCTTTCGCAGGCAACGGCCAACGCCCGAGTCGGTCCGTCGCGAACCTCGGCGGAGGTCCGCCGCGCGGAGGCCGCCTCGCGCTCCGCCCGCGCCCAGCAGAAGAAGGCGCTGGCTGGGGCGAGGCCCGAGAGGGCGCAGGCGGCGGCGTGCGCAGCGCCTGGTCGAACATGGAGACGGTCCGCAAGGAGCTCGAACGCGTGCGGCGGCTCGTTCGAGAGGGAGCGATCGCCGCGAACCGGCTGGATCAGCAGGAGAACGCATACGCGGCGGCGCAAACACAATTCGAGGCGGCCGTGCAGTGGAACATGCTTACCCGCGGCAACCGGGAAGAGGATCCGCGACCGCACGGAGGCAGTGCGGCAGGCCGAGGAGGCCCTGAGCCAGGCTCGATCGTCAGCGCCTCGACGTGCTGCTCGCCGGACGTGGTGAATGGAGCGCAGGCGCAGTTGAACACGGGCGCGGGCGCAGGCCCAGGCAGGCGCAGGTGCAGGTCCGCATCGCCCAGCAGGGCGTGCTCGCGGACGCCCAGGTCCGCGCGCCTTCGCAGGACGGGTCGCCCAGGTAAGCCGGTGCAACCGGGCACCGTCGTCGGCGCCGGCGCGCCGATCGTGCGACTCATCGGCGCGACCGGCGTCTACTTCGAGGGCCAGATCCTCGAGGCGGCTGCAGTTGATCACACCGGGGAAGCCGGTGCAGGTACAGTGACGGCTCTGCCGAAGCGCAGCTTCGCGGGCACCATCGGCGGCCGTCAGCCCCGTCGGCGAGGACGTCGGACGTCTCTTCAACATACGCGTCACCCTCGCCAGCGGGCTCGGCGAGATTCGGCCCGCATGTTCGCCCGTGGGCAGGTCGATAGGCGCGTGCCCGACGGTCGTTCCGGCGGGCGCGGTGGTGGGCCAAGGCGAGGAGCGGGCCGTCTTCGTCGTCGAGGGCGCGAAGGCCAAGCGGTACGCGGTGAGGCTCGGCGTCGCGCAGGGGAACTTCGTGCAGGTGATGGGATCCCGGTCGGCGGCAGGTCAGGTGCGGGGACAAGAAGGACTTCAGGAAGGCTCGCCCGTGAGGGTCGAGGGCGCCACGGAGCGTTCGTGGCCGACACGAGGAGGAGCGCCTTAGGAATGAATCTGACGCGAGCCGCGATCACTCGGCCGGTCTTCGTCATCATGCTCATGGCCGCGGCCCTGCTCCTCGGAACGATGGGCTATCGCGGCATGCGCCTTGAGCTGAACCCCGAGGTGAACTTCGGGGTCGTCACGGTGAACACGGTGTATCCAGGCGCGGGACCCGAGGAGATCAACACCCTCGTGACGCGCAAGATCGAGGAGGCGGTTTCAGGAGTCGCCGGTCTGCGCGAGGTTACGGGCGCTTCCCAGGAAGGATTCTCCACCGTCGTCGCAACCTTCGAGCTGGAGACGGACGTGAACGAGGCGCTGAACGATGTTCGTTCGCGGGTCGATGGCATCCTCAACCAGCTCCCGGACGACATCGAGAAGCCCCAG
Organism: Fimbriimonas sp.; assembly: GCA_030447945.1. The sequence continues at coordinate 18,644 of JAUJNV010000020.1, forward strand.
GTCACGAAGTTCGACAACTCCGCGCAGCCGGTGCTGTACCTCGCGATGACGAGCCGGAACCTGAGCTCCCAGCAGCTTCGCGACCTCATCGACGATCGCCTGCAGGACCGATTCGCGCAGATCCCCGGCGTTGCCTCCGCGGCGGTGCAGGGCGGAGACGTGCGGGAGATCCAAGTCCGGCTGAACCGAGCCAAGCTCCTCGGGTACGGCATCGGCCCCGGCGCACTCCAGCGCCAGATCCAGGCGGCGACGCTGAACGTTCCGGCAGGCCGCGCGATCTACGGCGAGCGGGAGTTCACCGTGCGGGTGCCTCTTGAATTCGCCACCGTGAACGAGATCCGGAACATGAGGATCTCCATCGCGAACCCCAAGAACCCAATGGCGAAGGGGACCAGCGTCGTGCTCTCCGATGTGGCCGAAGTCGTGGATGCCACGAGAGAGCGCACCTCCTACGCGCGTCTGAACGGCAGCGACACCATCGTGCTTGCGCTTCTCAAGGCCCGGGAAGGGAATGCGGTGGAGATCGGCCATACCGCAGACAAGCTCGTCAAGCAGATCTCCACGGAGTACGCGGCGCAGGGCATCCAGATCACGAAGACCTTCGAGCAGGGGAAGCAGATCGAGGAGTCCCTCGCAGACCTGAACTTCACCCTCTTCTTCGCGATCCTGCTCGTCTCCGCGATCGTGTGGATTTTCCTGCACTCCCTGAGGGGCACGATTATCGTCGCGCTCGCGATCCCGACCTCTATATTTGCGACCTTCGCCGTTCTGAAGGTGCTCGGCTTCACCATTAACAACATGACCATGCTCGCGCTCATCCTCGCGGTGGGCGTGCTCGTGGACGACGCTATCGTGGTGCTGGAGAACATCTTCCGCCACCTCAAGATGGGTGAGGATCCGCGGGACGCTGCGCTCAACGGTCGCGGCGAGATCGGCATGGCGGCGATGGCAATCACGTTTGCCGACGTCGTCGTGTTCCTGCCGATCGCCTTTATGGGCGGCGTCGTGGGGCAGTTCTTCCGCCCGATGGCGTGGGCCTACGTGACGGCGGTTCTCTTCTCGCTCTTCACGAGCTTCACGCTCACCCCCATGCTCGCCTCCCGCTGGTTTCGGCGCGGCGAGGATATGGAGGAGCCGCACGGCCGGTTCGCGCATGCCTTCGAGCGGATGTTCGCGCGGCTAGAAAACGCGTATCGCCGCGCGCTCGAGTGGTCTCTCCAGCACCGCTGGTTCGTGTTCATCAGCGGCAATATCGCGCTCCTCGCGGTGTTCATGTTCATCGGTGGGAGTTTCAAGCCCGATGTCGGGGCCGCCTCTGAGGTCGGTTTGCGGCTCTTTCCCATAGCGATCGTGATTGGGATCGTCACCCTTGTCATCAACCTCATCCGGGGCCGGTTCAGGCCGGTGATTCTCGTGCAGGCGGCCCTGTTTGGGCTGGTTTTCCCGCTCGCGGCTGTTCTTGGCTTCGCCTTCGCGCAGTGGAAGGACGATGCGGCCTTTAAGATCGCCTTCTTCCCAGCGAGTGACACCGGACAGGTCACGGCGAACATCGAGCTCCCGCCGGGAACCAGCCTGGCCACGACGCAGCGCGCGGTCGCCTACGTTGAGGGGAAAATGGCGAAGGACCCGGACGTGAAGTACGTCCTCTCTAACGTCGGCACGCAGGGCGTGGGTAACTTTAGCGGCAGTTCCTCTGGGTCGAGCTATGCGCAGGTGGTCGCAACCCTCTACGACAAGCAGGCGATACTCGACCGACTGCCCTGGAAAGAGCACAAGGAGCGGCTAAGGACGCGCGCGGACACCGCCGTCGCGGCGAAGCTCACGCAGGAAGTCGGCCGCTTCCCCGGAGCGCAAGTTCGCGTGGCCGCCACGAGCGCGTTCGGCTTCGGCGCGCCCATCCAGCTCTCGTTCACGTCGGACGACCGGACTCTTCTGCTGAATACGCTGAACAAGATCCGGCAGGGCCTGGCCAGCGGAGCGATCAAGGGCGTCTACAACGTCGACGTTACGGCCGAGTTGGGCAAGCCCGAGCTGCGGGTGAAGCCGGATCGGACCCTCCTCACCGACCTCGGCGTCGACGTCGCCACCGTCGCGGGCGCCTTGCGGACGCTCTACGAGGGGGACGAGCAGACGAAGTTCCGCGTGAACGGCCGCGAGTACAACATCCGGGTCCAGTTGCGCGAGGAGGATCGGTACGACCCTGAGGCGCTCGCCGCTTTGCCGGTCGCGTTCGTTCAGGGGCATCCTGTTTACCTCGGCAGTGTGGCCAAGATCGAGGAGGCTCCCGGCGTGAGCCGAATCGACCGGCGGAACCGGCAGGAAGAGGCGAAGGTCACCGCCGACCTCCTTCCCGGCTACGCGCAGGGCACGGTGCAGGCCCAGATCGAAACCTGGCTCAAAAAGGAGAGCTTGGTCCCGCCGGGCGTGCAGACTCTGAGGGCAGGGCAGGCGGAGGTTGAGCAGCGGGAAACGGGCTTCATGCTCTCGGCCTTAGGGATCGGCATTCTGCTGGTCTACATGCTGCTCGCCGCGCTCTACGACAACCTGCTCTACCCCTTCCTCATCCAGCTCGCGACACCGCAGGCGATCACGGGCGCTATCCTGGCGCTGGTCATCACGGACAAGCCGTTCGGGCTTGTGGGCTTCATCGGCGTCATCACGCTGATGGGTCTGGTGGGGAAGAACGCGATCCTTCTCGTGGACTACACGAACACCTTGCGCGACCGTGGCCGCGATCGGCACGACGCGCTGGTGGAAGCGGGCCCGACGCGGCTCCGCCCGATTATGATGACCACGCTCGCGCTCATCCTCGGGACCCTGCCGATAGCCCTCGCCGTCGGCCGAGGCTCCGAGTTTCGCGAGACGATCGGCATCACGATCATCGGCGGCATCGTCCTCTCGACTCTCCTGACCCTGCTGGTCATCCCGTGCTCGTACACGATCTTCGACGACCTGTCGAGTCTCATCGGCCGCGGGATGGCGAAGCTCACGGGGGGAAGGCGTTGAGGCGTCAGGGCGTTAAGGCATTAGGAAAAGCAGTCTCTAACGCCTTAACGCCCTAAGGCCTTCCCCCAACTCCCTCCTCAACCTACCAACCGCAAAACCGGCCGCTGCGAAGGCTTCAGCGCGTCTTTCGGATGGTCCAGGCGGCGGAGGTTGAGTTTCACCGTGTCGTCGTTGTGCTTTGGCACTCTCGACCAACATCAGAAGATTCTTCTGTGCCACTGGAGGCCACGCTTCGAACGGTTCTGACTCCGCCAACAACTGAATCGGGCCCAGGGGCTGCAGGCCAGACAGGAAGAGCGACTCCGACAACTGAACTTTGATGGCAAGCCCAGGCTTTGTGCCAAGCTGAAAATCCTTTCCAATGGCGGTAGACACGCTCGCCTGAGAACCGTCGATATTGCGCAGGACTAAGAGGTCAGCTAGAGCCGCGAGAGTAACCCACGAATTCGATTCACCCTTCTTCTGCACGTAGAAAGAATCCTCCGCAACTGCTTGAAGGAAAGTGCCGTGAGGAATGCCTGAAGGAAAAGCCGTCGAACCAATCAAGAACTTGTCCGCTGTTCGGGGATCCGTGCTCGTCAACGCCCTCGCAGAGGATTTGCTCCACTCGAAGATCAACTGTGGTCCCTCTGGAATAGATGAAACCGGTACTCGCTCCCCTCTATTGAGACGCAGCCACTGCTCGTCGGTCAGCTTTCCCACAACGAAGGCAAGCCAGCGCGGTATGGCAACTGCCGGCACTTCCCCAT
>JAUJNV010000021.1 GCA_030447945.1 Fimbriimonas sp.
CCTGAAGACGTCGCGAAGGCGATCTGCTTTCTCCTGAGCGACCTCGCCGGGTTCGTGACGGGCAGCACCGTCACCGTAGACGGCGGGATGGACATGCGGGGCTGAGGGTCACTTCGGAGCCCGCACCGCGTCGTCCTCTTGCTCAAACGTCCCGTAGTAGTACGGCGTCTGCGAATCGAACTCGCCTGCGCACGTGTCGACCATCTTGAACACAGGCTGGACCTTCTGGCGCTCTATCTGTACCGCCGCCTCCAGAAGAAAACCGCTTTGTCCGGGCTGCCCACCCCGAACATGCCCCAGAACACTACTCATCGTAGGATCGACGTTCAGGGCTTTCCACTTCGCACTGAACGCTGGGTTCGAGAAGAGTTCTTCGAGCGCTGAGGTATCCGCCTCCCGAAACACTCGCGACTCCTCGGGACTGAAGAGGACGTCCGCCGCTCGAAGACCACGCGCAACATCGGAGGCGAGTGCCACCGGCACCTGAAGCAGATCAGCGATCGTGCGTGATGGATAGCCCAAAAGGAAGGCCTGGGCGACTAGGCCCTTCAATGACTCGCTCGTCCCCACCTCTTCCCGCGCGCGCACCAGCCTCTGTTCCATGTCCACGAGGCACTGAATCCGCCGCAAGAACCAAGGGTCGACCCGCGAGATGCGGTTGACCTCCTCCACGCTCCACCCCCGCCGCAGTCCTTCCGCCAGCGCCCAAAGGCGCTCGTCCGTCGGCTTCCGAATGGCCTCGCGCAGCTCGTCGTCCGCCATCCCCGTGGCATGGCCGTCCCGGCCATGAGTCCCCGGCGCGTCCCGCGCCGTCCCGTCCTCCCTCTCCCTCTCCCCGTCCCCCACCCAAGCCCAATCCCCCAACCGAGCCTGCGCCGGGTTGGCCAAGATGTAAGCCCGGCTCCGCTCATAGTCCCGCTCGTCGCGGACCATGTGGTCGTAATACTCCTCCTGCCACAGCTCTCCGGAACGGCCAAGAGCTTTGTTGATCTCCTTGGCGGTGTACGACTTCCAACTGTGGAGGATGCCAGCGAGACCATGCTCGCCCTGCGGCTCGACCAAAGCGTGAACGTGGTTCGGCATCACGCACCAGGCGTGCAGGCGGTAGCGCTGGCCGTCGAAGTGGCCCAAGGCGTCGGCGGCTATCTGGGCCGCTCGAGGGTCGCGAAGCGCGCACGAACCCGCGCCGGAGTCGAGGTATCGCTCTAAGCGCTCCGAGTCGAGCCGCTTTCGCTCGTGCTCCTCTTTGGGCGAGAGGGGACGGTAGCCTCGCCGCTCGATCTCCGCGAGGCGCTCGCGCTCCTCGGCCCACTCCCGCAGCGTCGCCTGCGGTATGGCGTCGGCGAGGCGGAAGGTGACGGAATAGATCGCGCCTTCGCGGGTCCAGTGGGGGAGGTAGGCGCCTTGGCGTCTTTTTATTTCGGGGGAGACGAGCGGGACGCTCGGGGGACGCACGGGCGGGACGCCCGTGCCACGTTGGAATTTGGGGTGGCGGAGGTCTTTTTGCTTGAGCTCCAGGCCGCGGATGGCCTTCATGAAGGCGGCCTCAAAGGAGCGATCGATCGCCATCACCTCACCCGTAGCCTTCATCTGGGTGAAGAGGCTGCGGTCGCCGGTGGCGAACTTGTCGAAGGGCCAACGGGGGATCTTCACCACGCAGTAGTCCAGCGCGGGCTCGAAGCAGGCTCTGGTGGTGCCGGTTACGGCGTTTTCGATCTGATCCAGCGTCTTCCCCACCGCGATCTTCGCGGCGACGCGGGCGATGGGGTAGCCCGTAGCCTTGGAGGCCAGAGCCGAGGAGCGGGAGACGCGGGGGTTGACCTCGATGATGTAATAGTCGAAGCTGTCGGGGTTCACCGCGAGCTGCACGTTGCAGCCGCCCTCGATGCCCAGGGCCTGGATGATCTTCAGACTCGCCGTGCGGAGCATGTGGTACTCCAGGTCGCTGAGGGTCTGGCTGGGGGCGACGACGATGGAGTCGCCCGTGTGGACGCCCATCGGGTCGAGGTTTTCCATGTTGCAGACGGTGATGCAGTTCCCCGCCTTGTCCCGCATGACCTCGTATTCGACCTCCTTCCACCCGAGAAGCGAGCGCTCGACCATGATCTGTGAGCGCAGGGAGAGCATCAGGCCCTTCTGCCCGATCTCCCACAGCTCCTCGCGCGTGTTCGCGACGCCACCGCCCGTGCCGCCGAGGGTGTAGGCCGGCCGGATGATGCAAGGGTAAGGGACCACGTCCAGGATGCCCTGCAACTCCGACTCGGAGGTGACGATCCAGCTTTCGGGCACCGGCTCACGGATCTCACGCATAAGCGACCGGAAGCTCTCGCGGTCCTCCGCCTTCTTGATCGCGGAGAGGGGCGTGCCGAGCACGCGGAGGCCGTACTTCTCCAGGATGCCGAGATCGGCGAGCTGGGTGGCGAGGTTGAGGCCCGTCTGCCCGCCGAGGGTGGGCAGGAGCGCGTCAGGGCGCTCGCGGGCGATCACGCGCTCCAGGAACTCCGGGGTGAGCGGCTCGATGTAGAGGGCGTCCGACACCTCGGGGTCGGTCATGATCGTGGCGGGGTTGGAATTCACCAGCACGACCTCGTGCCCCTCCTCCCGCAGGCTCTTGCACGCCTGCGTTCCCGCGTAATCGAACTCCGCGGCCTGACCGATGACGATGGGGCCGGAGCCGATGACCAGAACCTTCATTCTAAGAATGTAGTGTGACGCATCGGGCGTAGAATGGACCCTATGGACTGGCGGCAATACATCGTGAGCACACCGGATACTCGATCCGGTAAGCCGCGGATCGACGGCACGCGCATCACCGTCCAAGACATCCTGGAATACCTCGGCGGTGGGATGGCGGTCGAAGAGTTGCTTGAGGATTTTCCCCAGTTACGCCGCGAGCAGATTTAGGCTTGCATAGCCTTCGCGGCTGACCGAGAAAGGCTCTTTATGACCAATGGATGAGGCTGCTCATCGACGAGAACCTCTCGTATCGCCTCATTCCCCCTCTACCGGAGCTTTTCGATGAGGTGCTCACGTAGCGTCTGGGCTTGGCCGCAACGGCCGACGAGCGTATTTGGAGGGCGGCAATCGAGCAGGATTTTGCCATCTTGACGAAGGACAACGACTTCGCAGATCGCGCACTGATCGAGGGACCGCCGCCGAAGGTCATCCGTCTCCGGATCAGAAACGGCCACTGGCGGCGAGCACTTACAGTCGTAGAAGCAAACCTGGATCTTATTCGCCGTTTTCTCCTGGACGATGAACCGGCATGTCTGATTCTTACGGCCTTCCCGAACGATCCGATCTGATGTCCCGAAAGTCACCGCACGTAGTGGATCTCCACGATACGCCCGCCCGCGAAGAGCAGCAGGCACGAGAGCTTCGGCTTGCTTAGCGCGATCTCCCGCGCCTCTTCGAACGTCTTGCTCACGATCTCGCCGCTCAGGCCGGCGAGCAGGCCCATGTAGGTCGTCGCGTCGTCGGGGCTGGGGAAGCACGCGAGGCCGTCCACGTTCTGCTCGGCCGGCAGTGTGACGTTGTTCGCGGCGTACTTCCCCTCGGCGGGGGAGATGAGATACAGTCGGTCGGGGAATCCCCCGAAGCCGCCGAGCATCTCCTCCTCGAGGACGATGCCGCCGGGGCGGTCGAGGATGTTGGGGCCTGCCATCGTGAGGAGTTTACGCATCTCGGCGCGTCAGAATGAAAGGCGATGGACAAGGAGGCGGTGCTCCGGTGGAAGGCGGGATGGGAAGAGGTCGAGCGAGTACGTATCGAGGAGATGCGGGCGCTGACCATGGAGGACCGCTGGCGAGAGATGCGCGCGATCGGGCGCCGCGCGAACCTGTACGGCTTCTACCAGGCGCGGCCAGACATCGACGAGGCGCTCGCCGAACGTTGGGAAAAGATTCGCAAAGCTCATGGGATCGAGCGAGCCGCGGCCTGACCTCGAGGAGCTCGACGACGCGGGCGCTGCGATCGCGAGAGTGATCGAGGGGCTCGGCGGCAACGGGGTGATTATCGGGGGATTCGCGGTATCGCTCATCGCTCGGCCCCGTTTCACGCAGGACGTCGACGCTATGGTGCTTCAAGGCGAGCGGACCATCGCCCAGTTAATCATCGCCTTTGGGGAGGAAGATATTCGCCCCCGCGTGTCCGATCCGGTAGAGTTCGCGCGTCGTACGCGCATGCTCCTGTTGCGACACGAGCCGAGCGGGGTCAGCGCGGACATCGCGCTTGGCGCAACCCCTTTCGAGGAGGAGATGGTTCGCCGATCCACGCAGGTGGACCGGGGCGGCCAGAGCATCCGCCTTCCGTCCCCCGAAGACCTCATCGTGATGAAGGCCGTCGCAGGACGAGACCAAGACTGGCCGGATATCCGGGCAATCGTCGAGGCGCGTCCAAACTTAGATCGTCGCCGTGTCATGCACTGGGTCCGGCAGTACGCCGAAGTGCTGGAACTTCCCGACATGGCCGATACCGTCGAGCGATTGCTGCGGCCCTGAAACTACATCCCGCCGGGAAGGCCGCCGAGCATCTCCTTCTCGGGGACAATGCCGCCAGGGCGGTCGAGGATGTTGGGGCCGCTCACGAGTCTTCCTCCCGAGTGAAGCGCTCCTTGAGCTCGACGGCCTCTTGATCAATCCGGACCGGCTCTCCTGGGCTCCAAACCTTATAGGGCTCTCGCTCCTCGTTCATCCGCTTTCGGGCTCGAAAGAACGGGCCAAGCTCCTCGTTCAAGAAGTCCGCGCCGTGCTCCAGAAGGTCTTGACGAGCCTGATGAATGAAACTGGTGAGGGTCACACCCTGGAGTCGATACTCAGCGGCCCGCCAGTCGGGATCTTTCTCCCGGACGACTCTCCACAAGGCCGTAGCGTTCCAGTCGCCTTCCGGCCAGCCCGATTTCCCGACGCCGAGGATCACGTTCCCGTGGACGGGTACATCGTGCCAGTGGGTATTCACCTCGACCGTCACGTACCGCTCGTCGCAACGATACGTACGAGAAGCGAACCACTCATTGGTCGACGACGTCTCGTGAGCAAACCCGTGCGCGGCTAATGGCTCGTCTAGTATTTGCGCGGCCACTGCGTCAAAGCCCTCGACGGAAGTACATGCTTTCAGCGGCGTCTCTACGCTGATCCTCTTACCCCACCTCACCGCTGCACCAACCGCGTCCGCTCCACACAGTCGCTGATACGGCCGCGGGTCCCACGACCCCGGCGCCGCCTGATGATTCCGCCCGGGCGGTCGAGGACGTTCGAGCCGCTCATTGGACCTCCCGAATTTTCTTCTGAAGAATGTAGCCGCCGCAAACGCCTAGCAGTGCCAGAAGAGCGCCTGTTCCAAGCAGGTAAGGCGCGAGGCCGAGATTGCCAACATCGATTCCGGTGCGAGCGCGAGGGCTTGCCGGACCCGCCGGCAAGTACGACATGAACGCGACGAGGGCGAGGATCGCGCCCGATCCTAAACATGCCGCAAAGAGGCGTCGTAAACGCTCATATCGAGCAAGACGATGAGCACACTTCATCGCCCCGCCGCCCTCCGCATCTGCTCCACGAAGTCGCTGAAATACGGCCGCGAGTCCCACGGACCCGGTGCCGCCTCGGGGTGGTACTGGATGCTCGCCGCGTCCAGGTCCGGCACGTGGATGCCCTCCACGGTGCCGTCGTTGAGGTTCAACTGGGTGACCTCAGCGCCCGTCCCCTTAAGCGAGTCGGGGGAGACGGCGTAGCCGTGGTTCTGCGAGGTGATCGTGACCTTGCCCGTCGCGAGGTCCTGCACCGGGTGGTTCGCGCCGCGGTGGCCAAACTTAAGCTTGAAGGTCTCGCCGCCCACGGCCTGGCAGAGGATCTGGTTGCCCAGGCAGATGCCGAACATCGGCTTCTTGCCGAGGAGCCCGCGCACGGTCTCCACCACCGGACCGAGCCGGGCGGGGTCCCCGGGTCCCGGCGAGAGGAGGATGCCGTCGGGGTTCCACGCGAGGACTTCCTCAGCGGTGGTGGTCGCGGGAAGAACGATCGGGCGGCAGCCGGCGCCCCAGAAGCGGCGCAGGATGTTGAACTTCAGCCCGCAGTCGAGCACCGCCAGGCGCAGCCGCCCGGGCTCGTCCGGCTCTTCCACAGTCTCCTTGCCGGAGGGGCCCCACTTATACGGCGCCTTCGTGCTGACTCCGAGCACGAAGTCGGTCTCGTCGTACCCCTGGGCCTCCTGCAGCACGCGCCGGCCTTCCGCGAGATCGTCGGCGATCACGCCCATCGTGACGCCTCCGGTGCGGATGCGCTTGGTGATGGCGCGCGTGTCGAGCCCCTGGATGCCCACCATGCCTCTCTCCTTCATGAGCGTGTCGACGGACTTCGTCGCCCGCCAGTTGGAGGGGATCTCGCACGCTTCGCGCACGATCAGGCCGGTCGGCTGGAGGCGGTCCGACTCGAAATCGTCCTCGTTGATCCCGTAATTGCCGATCAGCGGATAAGTGAGGAGGACGATCTGGCCGGCGTAGCTCGGATCGCTCAGGATCTCCTGGTAGCCCGTCATGCCCGTGTTGAACACGACTTCTCCAACCGTGTGGCCAGCGGCCCCGAGGGGCTTCCCTTCGAATACGGCGCCGTCGCCCAAGAGGAGGTAGCGGGGGGTCAAAGGAGGAAAAAGCGTACCTCCAGGGGCAGCCTCGGCGCAAAGGACGGGCGGGAGGAGGACAGGGATGGGCTTGTACCTCAACCCTCAACCCTCAACCCTCAACCCTTCCCCGGCGCCTTCTTCTTGTTCTGCGGGCCCTGGACGCCCGGTGGGCGGCGGACGTAGACGATCTCCGAGGCGCGCGCCGTCACTCGTCCCTGCGCGTCCAGCACGGCCAGGCCGATGGTGGCGCGGTTGGTTTTGATGTCCACGGTGTCGAGGTCCCATTTCGCGGGGCTGGGGCCGCGGGTGCGGCTGACTTCCTTGCCGTTCAAGCTCCACACGATCGTCGTGCGGTCGTCCCATGTCTTCGCCCACGCGCTCAGGCGCACGATGCCGTTGACCATGTTCGCCCCGCTTAGCGGCACGACCTCCACGGGGGCCGCCTCCTTCCGGTAGTCCTTCAGGAAGTACGGCGAGCCGGTCAACTCTCGGTACAGCGCGGCCTTGGGCGCCGAATTCAGGAGGGAGTAGTCGTTCTTCTGGCGGCCGGGCATCGCGTGCTCGATGGCGTTCATGCTCAGCCAGCACACCGCCTTCACCCTCGGGAAGAGGCGAGGCAGCGCCGTGTAGAACTGCGTCATCTTGTCCAGAACGGCGTGCGGTCCTGCTTGATTTCGAGGCTGGACTTCCAGGGAGGCCGCGTACTCTGGCGATCATGATCGGGTGCTTCGCCGCGTACTTGCTGTAAAAGAACCGAGCTGGTCCGCCGGATTGCGCCAGTCGGCACGGCGTTGGCGATCGTTGTCGTTGAACGGTACGGAGTAGATGTTGATGCCCACCCAGTCCGTCCACTCTTCGTCGGGGGTACGCCTCGATCCTCTTCTGGGGCATCTCGAAGGGGACACCAGACCATCGCCACGTTCGGCGCTCTCCTCGCGCATAACCTTCGTCACGAGGCGAAACTTTCTTTGTACAGCTCGGGGTTACCGTTGTAAGAGGTCCAGTTCCCGTTCATCTCGCTCGCGAAGCGCAGGAAGATCGGGACACCTACCTGCCGGCATTCGCGGGCGAACCCGCGCAGATAGTAGTCGTCCCGCACCTTGTCGAGGTGCTCGGGCCCCACGCGATCTGGGAGCGGCGCCGATCCCCTTAAGGTGCTCGATCCAGCGCCGGGGAACTTCCGGCTGTACTTGGAAGTAATTCAAAGAAGATGGGCGTGGTTCACGCCCAGGCTCTTGTCGAACGCGTCCGTCCCGTCGCCGGATGTTGTAGTCGTCGGCGTAGCCGATGGGCGGTTGCCCGTGCTCGACGAACGCGCCGATGTAGCACCCGACGGCCGGCCTGTTCTTCGCGAGCTTCCACCGGGGCTTGACGCTCGCCGGACGGGTGACGTAGATGCGCGCCTCCGGCGTGTACCTCTGCGCGAGGTTTTCCAACACGAGGCGGCATCGACGTCCTCGGGAGCCGTTCGTACCCTGGGCGGCCTTCCGGCAGGCCAGCGGGACGAGGGTGAACTGGCCTGTCTGCACATAGGCGTTGGCGAGGGACCGCCATCGCGAAGGCGACTCCGGCTGATCCACCACCAGTCGTTCGTAAAAGGCGACTCTTTCTCCAGGGTCCGCCGGAACGCGCTTCTTGCCTCGCGGCGAACGCCATAGCCGCCCACGAGAGCGAACACGACGCCTAAGCCGACGTAGGGCCAAGGGCCTTGCGTCTAACCCGGAGAACTCCTTGAAGCCACCTGTACCAGCGTCTCCTTTCTCCGCCAAAGCGTAAGCTCCATACCTCTCCTTCAAGCTACCGCCTCGGGTCCATTCCTAAGGCGACCGAACGCACCAGCGGTGCGAATCTGCGCGCAAAGCGAGGAACTCCGGCCGGTATTCGGGGACATCGCCCCTCCAGCGCGAGGAGCTTCCCGATCCGCGCCCCGGCATCTCCGACTGAGGAACGGCACCGCGCCGCGCCGCCCTGTCCGTTCCAATCTTCTGCAAGATCTCAAGCCCCGTCCGCACCTTTCTTTCTTCCCGGCTCGCCAGGAGCCGGCGCGCGACGGCGAGCCCTTCGTAAAGGAAACCGGCCGAGGAACGCGATTACCGCTTTGCGCGCGGGCAGAACCGGAGATTCGAGACACGCTTCCGCCGTGTCCACGGCGGTCTCGTCGCCGACGAGGGCTAAGGCGAGAAAAGCGTCGAGGGCAGCGTCAGAGCCTTTGGACGTGGCCAGAGACATGAGGACGGGTCCCGTTCCTCCGGAGCCGCAGCGGAAGCGGCGGCTCGTGCCGCTTGGCGTCGCAATGCTGGACGGGTTAGCGCGGCGACGATCGCTCCCCGTGCCTCTTCTGCTCCCGCCATCGCGGCTACCTCCATCGCTTGACGCGCTATCACTTCGTCGTCGCCGAGGATGATGGGCGTTAGGAGCGAGCGTCCTTCCGCGCCGATAGCGTTCATGAACAGGGCGATGAAGCGAAGCTCGCTCCGATCCGCATCCTCAAGGCATCGGACAGCATCCACTGGAGAGCGGGTCGTCCGCTATCAAGTGGCGAGAGATGTGTTGTCCGCCGCAACGGCCTCTCGGTATTCCGACCCAGCACCGAGGGCGGGGAGCGGTCTCGGCTCCGGCTTCCTCGGCAAACCGGGTGGTCCACGTGGGCCTCACGAGCAACGATTCCCTTGCTCGTAGCTCGCGCTCCGAATACCGTCCGCGGCCCTTCGTCCTGTCGTGGCGGCTGGTGCCTCTCGGTCAGAGCCTAGATCGACGAACATCGATAATCCGCGCGCGTTCGCCTCCGGCCCCCTGAAGTGATCCCTGGGATAGACGTCGCTCCCGGATCCATCAAGAAACAGGGCGACACCGCCCACAGAAGCGGATCCGGGCGGCCCACTGGAGGTGATGTAAAGGTCGTTGCCTGCTCGGTCCACTTGAAACGCGAGGCTGTCTGAGGCTGCGTTCGAAAGGGACGTGCCGCTGTGGGCGGCATAAAGGTCATCGCCCGCGAGATCGAATAGCATCGCAACGGACGCTCGGTCTGCGCTCGCCTGTGCCGTGGATTGGGCCGAGTAAGTATCCGCTCCCGAGGCATCGTAAAGGGAGCCCACTGAGGAGATGCGGGCCGTCCCTTGACATCCGCTGCCTCCGACATAAGCGTCGTCGCCACCCAGATCGCTGAACAACCCCGCTCCGCCCCCGAGCGTGCCGTTGTGCCCCGAGGCATAACCCTGACCACCGCGCGCGCCTCCGCGATACGTCTCGTCGCCCCGGGCGTCCGCCAGCCAGCCCGCACCACCCGTCCGCCCGGCGCCCTGCGACCACGAGCCCGCCGTGTACGAATCGTCACCGGCAGCGTCGAGCAGCACGCCCATGCCGAGTGCGCCGAATCCCTGCGTAAGCGCGCCCGACCGGTACGTGTCGCGCCCCCCCGCGTCGTAGAGCGCGCCCACGCCGGCGAGGCCCGAACCCAGGGCCAAGGCACGCGCCTGGTAGACGTCGTCGCCCTCCCCCAGATCGCACGCCAGCCCGATCCCGAGAAGGCCCGCGCCAAGGCTGAGATCGGGAACGCGGTAACGGTCGTCCCCGCCGAGGTCCAGGAGGATGGAGGCGTAGCCGACTCCGGCTCCGTAGCGCCCCGTGTAGGTATCGTTGCCGCCGAGGTCGATGCAAAGGGCCGTGTCGCGGGAGGCGTGCACGTCGCTTCCCTGCCCCGAGAGCTCGATGCGCAGGCCGCCCGCGTTCAGCCGGATCGTCTCCTTCAGCGTCATGGTCCGCGCCAGCGTCTGGAGCGCCCGCACCTCCGACCCCAGCCGCCCCGCGAGGCGACGCGCCGCAAGGCGGATTGCGGGCAGGTCGACGAGAGCGATCAGGCGCTCCACCTCCCGAGCGTGCGGCCGGGGGCGCTTGACGAACTCGATCTTCAGCGCCGAATCCTCGGCCACCCATCCGGGCAGCGCCTCCAACAGCCTCCGTCGTTGATCCGGCGTGAGCCTGCTAAGAGCCTGCTGCAGGGAGCCGTTGGCTTCCCGAAGCGCCCCCGCTAGATTCCCGAGCGGACGGCGAAACGGCTCCGGCAGCTTCGTCCCCACGTCGGCGGGACGGCCAGCCGGCTGGCCCTCGCCGATCCGGTCGCCGAAGACGCGGGAGGACAAAGTAGCCAGGTTCGCGGCCATCGAGCCACCGCTAGAGGCGTGCATCGCCATGAGGGCGCTCGCCCCCTCCAGCGGCCTCGCCAGCGCGAGCTCCACGAGCGGGAGCCGGTAAGGCGCGGTCGACGGCTCGCGCGGAAGGTCCAGGTCGCTCAGCGTCATGTTCCCCACGTACAGCGCCTCTTCGATCCCCTTCGTCTCCATCGGCGTCAATTGGGCGCCGGCGACGGAGGTGAGACAGACGAACGGGAGACACAAGGCGCGCATGGGAAGCTTCTATTCTATCTCCTCGCGCACGCGGGGAAAACGTGGCTCGGGCTTCCAGCCCGAGGAGTAGCTCGCCCTTCCATCCCGAGAAGACGGAGCACCGTCTCCCCCGGGCAAGCGGAGAAGGCTACGGATGCAGCGCGATCTCCACGGAATCGTGTAGCCCCAATGTGGAAAGCGTACGCTCTTCCAACGCCCGCTCGTCGAAAGGCACGACGTTCGAGGCGCGGCGCGAGCCGTCGACGGTCAATGCCAGCCCGGTCTCCGCACGGGGAGCGAGGAGGGCGAGCCGCATGGGCTCCCGCCGTAGGGTGTCCAGGAGGGGCCCCAGGAGCGCGGCGTCCAGCTCCCGCACGAACCAGTGCAGCTCCTCCTCCTGCCCCTTGGCCCGAAGCCCTTCCAAGGCATCGACCAGCGAGATCGACACATCCTCCCGCAGCAGCCGATCCGCCAACGGCCGCAGGCGCGTGCTCAGGCCCCGCCCGAACGTCGCGCGGTCGCCGTGGGTGTAGCCCGAGAGGC
This sequence comes from Fimbriimonas sp., assembly GCA_030447945.1. The sequence continues at coordinate 11,538 of JAUJNV010000021.1, forward strand.
GCGCCAGGCCCGCAAGGCGCATCGAGGCGCTATCCACCCGCACGCGCTCGCCACGCCGCAGGAGCAGGTTCGGCACCGGCCCACGCACGCCGTGGCCCCAGGGCCAGAGGAGGTTCAGCCGGGGGAGCCCTTCGTCGATCCGCTGATCGTTGAGGGGTAGCTCTGAGAGGAGGTTCACCGAGTCGTCGACCAGCCGCCGCAGCGCGGTCTCGCCGTCCCCTTCCGGTAGGTGGGCCCGCAGAGGCTGGCCGTCCACCTCCGTGGCGGGGGTCGTGCCGAGATCGCCCATCCCCTCCCACACCAGCCCATGATCCAACCCCTCCCCCGCCAGGAGAGTCAGGGTCTTCGTATGGAGCCGCTCCGCCCGCTCCATCAGCGTCCGCAGCTCTTCCGCCGAAGGCTCGACGATCGGTACGCTCACGACGCCGTCCGCGAAGGAGAGGAGGGAGAGGTGGAAGTGGGTCGAGCGCTCGGGAGGGTCGGCCCCGAGCGCGGCGACCGTCAGAGGCCCCTGCCGAAGCTGCCCCTCGCTCGGCTTCAGGCCCAGGTACAGCGCTTCGGGCGTCTCCACGGGAGGCAGCGGCGCGAGCTTCGTCAGCGTGCCGATCTCCGCCAGCGCGTTCAGGTTCGGCAGGTTTTGACGCAGGGGCGAGTCGGCGCCCCCGGGCGAGATCAGGCTAGGGACGATAAGGATCGTTCGCCGCATGGTGGCCCCTAATCCGTGTCGAGGAGCCGCATCTGCCCGTGCGAGAGCGCCGCCATCTGGCCGACCTCGGGGGGATCGTCGAAGGCGTGCTTCGTGAGGTCGGCGGACACGGGGATCGGGTAGTCGCCGCTGAAACAGGCGAGGCAGAACTGGTCTTTCCCTTTGCCGACCGCCTCCACCGCTCCGCCGATGCTCAGGTACCCAAGGCTCGTCGCGCCGACGTACTCCGCCAACGCCTCTAGGCTCATCCGGGCGGCGGCGAGCTCGCCCTTGCTCGCCATGTCGATCCCGTAGAAGCACGGAAACTTGATCGGCGGCGCGGTGATCCTGACGTGGACCTCCTTCGCACCCGATTCGAAAAGGAGCCGCACGATCTGCTTCGTCGTGGTTCCCCGCACGATGGAGTCGTCCACCAGCACGACCCGCTGGTCCCGGATGTGCTCCTCCAGCGGGGTGAGCTTCATCCGCACGCCCATCTCGCGCATGCGCTGGTCGGGCTGAATGAACGTACGGTGGATGTAGCGGCTCTTGGTCATCCCCTCGCGGTAGGGGATGCCGCTCTGGCGGCTGAAGCCCAGCGCGGCGGGGATCCCGCTGTCGGGCACGGGCACGACGATGTCCGCCTCGACCGGGTGCTCGCGCGCCAGACCCTCACCCATCCGCTCCCGGGCGCTGTAGAGGAGCGTGCCGTACATCTGCGAGTCCGGGCGGGCGAAGTAGATGAACTCGAAGAGGCACATCGCCTTCAGAGGCGTCTCGACCCCCTGCGCGAAGCGCATCCCCTTTTCGTCCACGATTACCATCTCGCCCGGCTCCAGCTCCCGCTCGGGCTTTCCACCCACCGGTCCGAACGCGCACGTCTCGCTTGCGACCATATAGCCTCCCGGCAGGGTTCCCGCGGTGAGAGGCCGAACGCCCGCCGGATCGCGACAGCCGATCATGAGGCGGGGCGTGATGAGGACGGTAACGCTGTAGGCGCCCTTCGCGCGCCGCATGACCTCGGCGACGGCGGCCTCGGGACCGTCGCCCATCCGTCGCACGAGAATGCGGGCGAGGATTTCGAATCGCTGGTCGAGTCGAACCGCTCTCCCTCCGCCTCCAGCTCCGCGCGCAGCTCGCGCGCCGTTGACGAGGTTCCCGTTGTGCGCAACGGCGATCTCACCGACGAGGCTCTGGCAGAACACCGGCTGCGCGTTGCGCAGCACGCTCGCGCCGGTCGTGCTGTACCGGTTATGCCCGACGGCCATGTGGCCAGGCAGCGCTTCGAGGGTGTCCGGGGCGAACACCTGGCTCACCAGGCCCATCCCCTTGCGCATGCGGACGCGGCACCCTCGGAAACCGCCCTTCTCCCCGACTCCTGCCCCCGCTGCTCGAGGCCGAAGAGTCCGAAGAACGCTGTGCGCGCCCCTTCGCCGTCCTGCGTCACGACACCCAGCACGCCGCATTCTTCATTAGGGCTATCGTCGTCGAAGGGATCGCTCACCGGCACACTATACAGGACGGCTGTTTGCACGCGGACGCGACGTTCGGAGGAGGGGCCGAGCCTATACTTCGGAGGAGTCGTCTTACAATGGAAGAGCGACAATAGCGGCAATCCCGAGAGACGGACCATGAATGACCTTCCGACCGGCACGGTCACGTTCCTGATGACGGACGTGGAGGGCAGCACACGGAAGTGGGCCGAGGACCCGGAGCGGATGCGCGCCTCGCTGGAGCGCCACGACCGGCTCGCGCAGCGAGTCTGCGATCGCCATCACGGAACGCTGGTGAAGCAGAGGGGCGAGGGAGACAGCCTTTTCATGGTGTTCCGCCGCTGCCAAGACGCGGCCTTGGCCGCCACCGAGCTGCATCAGGGTCTGCGGGAGGACGGCGAGGAGGGCATGCTTCGCCTGTCCGTGCGCGCCGCCATCCACGTCGGCGAGACGCAACTGCGGGACGAGGACTACTACGGGCCGGTCATCAACCGGTGCGCGCGGCTGCGCGGGATCGGACACGCCGGGCAGACGCTCGTTTCCGAGGCGGTGGCGCAGATCCTACGGGACGAGCCGCCGACTGGTCTGATCTTGCGAGATCTGGGGTTCCACCGCCTGAAGGACCTGCTGCGGGCGGAGCGTGTCTACAGCCTTCAGAAGGAGACGGAGGCCAAGGATTTCCCGCCTCTGCGCTCATTGAACACGCAGGTGGGCGCACTGCCCGTGCAGCTCACCAGTCTCATCGGGCGCGAGAAGGAAGTAGCCGACATCCTCGGCCTGATCGAGTCGCACCGCCTCGTTACGCTTACGGGATCGGGAGGGGCGGGCAAGACGCGCCTGGCCCTGCAAGCCGCCGTGGAGGCGGCGGAGAGCCACCCGGACGGGCTGTTCTTCATCGACTTGGTGCCGGTGGCCCCGAACGAACCGATGCCCGAGGTGATCGTTCGCTCCTTGAAGATCAGCGTGGAGCCGGGGCAGGACGCGGTCCGGGCCCTCCAGACGATGTTCGGCGGCTCCTCGCCGTTGCTCGTCCTGGACAACTGCGAGCACGTCATCGAAGACGCCGCGGAAACGTGCGAGGATCTGTTGACCTCGTGTCCTGGCCTACGCATTCTCGCCACCAGCCGGGAGAGTCTACGGCTGCCCGGCGAAGCGACTTATCTCGTGCCTCCTCTTCGGTTTCCGTCGGTCCCCTGCCGGCTGCCCCCCGATGAGATCCTTGGGTATGAGGCGGTGGCCCTGTTCTGTGAGCGCGCGGCTTTGCGATCCCACGGGTTCGCCTTGGACGGGAACAACGCCGAGGCGGTGGCGGAGATCTGCTGGCTGCTGGACGGCATACCGCTCGCCATCGAGCAAGCGGCCTCGAACGTTGGCTTCCTGACTCCCGGACAGATTCTTGAGGGACTGCGCGAGGGGCTCAACAGCCTTCGCGCGACCAGCCGAGGAGGCGAGCGACGCCACAAGACCCTGGAGCTTACGAACGAGTGGAGCTTCTCCCTCCTCGCAGAGGAGGAGCGCGCGCTCTTCGCACGCCTCGGTGTCTTCGCCGGTGGCTGGACCCTATCGGCCGCCGGAGAAGTTTGCGCCGGAGACGACATCCGCGCCGGTGCGGTGCCCGGTCTGTTGGGCGGGCTGGTTGCCAAGTCCCTCGTCACCGCGAACGACGAGGGACGTGGGGACAAGCGGTACCGCTATCTGCACGCGGTCAGAGAGTTCGCGCTGAAGAAGCTCGGGAGCGAGGACGCGCCCGTACGCGCCCGCCACTTCGCTTGGTGCCTGGCGGTAGCTCGGCGGGCGGAACCCGAGTTCCTCGGCAAGGACCAAACCGCGTGGCTGGAACGCTTCGACCGCGACTACAGCAACCTGCGTCAGGCCCTCGACTGGGGCTTGCGCACGCGCCATGGTGGCTTGCTGGATCTGGTCTTCCTCCTCCGCTACTTCTGGCTGTTCCGCAGCGACCTTGCGGAAGGGCGACATTGGGTGGAGCGCGCGCTCGAGGCTGTCCCGGGCGCGCCGGCCCGGCTTCGGGCTCAGAGCCTGAACCTCCTCGGTGCCCTCATCTACAAGCAGAATCTTCCCGAGCTCGCAAAGTTGCACCACCAGCACAGCCTGGCGCTCTGGAAGACTCTGGAAGACCCCGGCGGTGAGGCCGACGTCCACAACAACCTCGGTCTCGTCGCCATGCATCAGGGAAACGTTGCGGAGGGGCGGGAACACTTTCGCACGAGCCTGTCCATCTACGAATCTCTCGAGCAACCGGGGAAATCAGCTCAGTCGGCTCTCAACGTGGCGCTGTGCGAGGAAGAACTGGGCAACTACGCCGAAGCAATGACTCTGATTGAGCAGGCATTGCGGCTTGTGCGGAGGCAGGGCGGCAATCCGTGGCTCGAAGCGGGGGCTACTCTCTGCCTTGCCAATGTCGCCCGGCAGTTGGGTTCCCAGCGAGAGTGCCTTCAACACCTGGAAGCCGCTCTCATCCTTCAGCGCGAACTTAGGAACAAGCTGGCGATCTTCGCCGCGCTGACCTTGCTTGCCGAACAGGCCCACGAGAAGGGGAAGAACTTCCAAAGCGCCTGGTTGCTCGGTGCCGCCGATGGCCTTCGAGAGGCAAGTGGACATGCGCCGAAAGGCACTCATTGGAAGATCCAGCAGGAAGTGTCCCAAGCGGTGGCGGAAGTGCTATCGACGGCGGAGATCGAACGGCAACAAGCACTGGGACGGGCTGCTCCCATCGAGGTGGTCATGGAAAACTCCCTAGAGCTACTTCGTACCTTGACACTTGTAGGAACAAAGAGTAGCATCGCGGGGAGGAACGGTTCCCCAGTAATTCTGTTGTAAGACGTTGAAAAGTGCTCAAGATGAGAAAGAACCAACGTGCTGGCCGGAGGGCGACGATGAGCAACCAGACGACAGGTGACGAGGTCGAACCTACGGATCAAGGCTCAGGCCAGCTTGCGCCTAACGGGAGAAAGGGAAAGGAACGAAGACCACCGGGCAAGGCTCCCATCTCCCTCCGTCTCATGCACGAGTACCTGCCTATGACGGCTCAGACGGTGTTGGCCTGCGTATTTCTTGACGAAGTCGAACAGCAAGACGTCAAGATCGAGGTCACGCCAACGCTTGTCACGGGCCAAGTGGTCGAAGGTCGCCCAAACGACACAAGCGGGGAGGCGATGGACGTAACGATCGAGGCAGGCAAGAGGAGCGTCTCATTCGAACTTCCGATTCCCACCGCTGGAGCAGAGGAAGTCCCGCACGAGCGCTTGCTGCACGTCCGTGCTATGGCGCGTCGCTTGCGCGCCTTCTCCGATGCCGTCTGCATCCTTATTTCAGGTACCCCTGCGCTCCAACCCGATGAGCTTCTCTCAAGCCATGGCTTTCCTATCGTGCAGTTGGAGGAGCTGGGGCCCTATCCTTCGGATGCGGGCATTGATATCTCCATCGCGGTGAATCCCGACGGGCCTCGCCCGGCGGACGTACTGGTTCAAGAGATCCACGGGTCCGAGAGCCGGAACGCCGTAGTCGCGGTGCCGTTGTCCGGCCCCGCGTACCACACGATCCCTACGTCGAGGGACCTCGACGGCACTTCTATAACCGCGCGAGCCGCGCCAGGTAGCGACCCGTCCCAATTCGGCCCATACATGGAAGCCGTGACCTTGGCATCGACGGCGACGGCTGACGAACCGGGGCTGGGGCCAAGGCCCTGAGAAAATCGAGATTCACGCGCGAGCAAAGGGACCAGCCACAAAACCCACGCAAGGACAAATACCCACCGACGTAAGAGCCGCTGACACCCGGCGTCGCGATATGCCCGCGGCGGAGATCTCGTCGGAGGAGCCTAGGAAGTAGAGAGTGCAAGACGAAGACCGATGCAAAATGCCGCATCGTCTCCTTAGGCGACTTTGTACTACAATAGAGTTCTAGCTGCGAAAGGGCCCGCGGAACCATGCAAACGCTGCCGACCGGCACGGTCACGTTCCTCATGACCGACATCGAGGGGAGCACCCGGCTCTGGGAAGAGCACCCGGAGGCGATGGCGCTCGCGGTCGCGCGGCACGACGCGTTGATCTCGGAGACGGTCGGGGCGCACCACGGGCGGATTCTAAAGGAGCGGGGGGACGGGGACAGCCACTTTGCGGTCTTCGACCGGGCGAGCGACAGCGTCGCCGCGGCTCTCGAAATCCAGCGTCTGCTCTTGCACGAGGCGTGGCCGTCCCAGACTCCCCTGAAGGTGCGTGTCGCCCTCCACACGGGGGAGGCCCAGGAGCGGGAAGGGGACTACTACGGCCCTGCGGTCAACCGCACGGCTCGACTGCGGTCGATCGCCCATGGGGGGCAGGTGGTGCTCTCGCAAGCGACCGAGACGCTCGTGCGCGACCGACTTCCCGCCGAAGCCGGCCTCCTTAGCTTGGGGCTGCACCGCCTGAAGGACCTCCTGCGGCACGAGCGGGTGTCGGCGCTGATGCACCCTGCCCTACCGAACGACTTCCCTCCCTTGCGTTCTCTGGACTTCGTGGGGCCAAACAACCTGCCGGTGCAGCTCTCGAGCTTTGTCGGGCGCGAGGCTGAGGTGGCGCGTCTGCGGGGGATTTTAGCGACGACACGGCACGTGACCCTGACGGGTTCGGGAGGGTGCGGCAAGACGCGCCTGGGCCTCCAGGCGGCGGCCGATATGCTGGACGCGACGCCGGACGGTGTGTGGCTGGTGGATCTCACGCTCCTCAGCGATCCGGCCGCCGTGCCGGGTGCCGTGTTCTCCACGTTGGGCCTCCCGGACGCGGGAAGCGCCGATCCGCTGGAACGGTTGTGCGAGCACTGGGGGGACCGAAGCGCCTTGCTGCTGCTGGACAATTGCGAACACGTGGTGGCAGGCGCCGCGAGACTCGTCGACACCCTTCTGCGCCAATGCCCGGGGATCAAGGTGATGACGACCTCTCGCGAACCGTTGCGGTTGCCGGGGGAGGTCACCTTCCGGGTCCCCCCGCTGTCGTTC
>JAUJNV010000022.1 GCA_030447945.1 Fimbriimonas sp.
AGGCGATCCGCGCGTTGCCGATGAGCGGGCGCATGACGATCTGCAACATGTCCATCGAGATGGGTGCCCGCGCGGGGATGATCGCCCCGGACGACACCACGCTGGAGTACATCGCCGCCGAGGATCGGCCCTTTGCGCCCAAGGGCGCGGAGTTCGACCGGCTGGTGGAGCGCGTGGGCGAGCTGCATACCGACGATCCGGCCCTCTTCGCGCGGCACGAGACACTCGACGTCACCTCGCTCAAGCCGCAGATCACGTGGGGCACGACACCCGCTATGACGGTCGACATCGACCAGCCGATTCCCGAGCCGAAAGACGCCGGAGAGGAGCGGGCGATGGGCTACATGGGCCTGACGCCGGGGATGGCGCTGCAGGACATGGCGGTGAATACGGTCTTCATCGGCTCCTGCACGAACTCCCGCATCGAGGACCTCCGCGAGGCGGCGCGGGTCGTACGGGGGCACAAGGTGGCGGCGGGCGTGCGGGCGATGGTGGTTCCGGGCAGTGAGGCGGTGCGCCGCGTCGCGGAGAGTGAGGGGCTGCGCGAGACGTTCCAAGACGCGGGCTTCGAGTGGCATCGTGCGGGTTGCTCCATGTGCCTGGGCATGAACGGCGACATCCTCCGTCCCGGCGAGCGCAGCGCCTCGACCTCGAACCGCCCCTACGAAGGCCGCCAAGGTCCAGGCTCCCGCACTCACCTCGTCTCGCCGGTGACCGCGGCCGCGACCGCGATCAAGGGCAAGTTCGCCGACCCGCGCGAGCTGCTCTAGATCGTCCCCGCGCCGGCGGCGTTTTGGAGTGCGGCGCTTCAGCGCCGCTTTAAGGGTGCCTCGCCTGCAGACTGAGTGGCAAGCGAAAAGCTGCTAAAGCGGCGCCATGGTCAGAGGTAGCCTCGGTAGCGGCCGTCAGGGTAGCCGCGCAGGATGCCCTCCCGGCGCAGGCGCTGGGTCGCTACGCTCGCCCAGTGGCCCGGCGGGACGTCGGGGAAGGGGCGCAGGGCGAGGCCCGGCTTGAGGGCGTGCAGTCGGACGATTCTTGCGGAGATTCTGATGAGGTCCTTCTGCATGCCCGGGACCTCTACCCCGAGCTTGGTTAGCTCCGGGGCGAAGTGCTCGGTGAGGCGGCGGAGGTCTTCGACTTTGATCCCCTGGAGGCGATGTACCCCGTCGCGTAGCTGCTCGGCCGTGGGCCCTGCATTGGCGTCCTTGGTCTCCACGGTCGTCATCCGCGCGAGTTTTTTCTCGAGGTCCGTCACCAAGTCGCGTAAGTTCACATAGGTTGCGTGGACTGCCACGGCGACCTCGTACCGCGATGCGGGGCGGTTGTGGTAGCCGGTGGGGAATCCGACGAGAACTCCCTGCCGCTTCAGACGGGCGAGCGCCTCGGACACCCAGTGGTTCTTGGGAAGATCCGGGAAGTTGTCCTGGGCCGCTTGGCCCAGGTTCGGGGCGAGCAGGACCGGTAGCAGGGCGAAGAGGATGCGTCTCGTCATTCCAAAGCCTCCGGAAGCCCGCTCTGAGGAAAACGGGGCCTTCCGGGTACACTTTAGCGTCAAACCGAGGCAGAGGGCGACCGGCAGATGAAGCGCACGTACCAACCGAACAACAGGCATCGCAGCAAGACGCACGGATTCCGGATCCGTATGCGCACCACCGACGGGCAGAACGTGCTCAAGCGGCGGCGGATGAAGGGGCGCAAGCTTATCTCCTCCTGAAGGGACCCGGCAAGCAGCGATTCGAGGAGATCTTCTCCACCGGCCGCCGCGCGAGCGGAGAGCTCGCCAGGATCAGCGCCCTCCCCGGCACGGGGCTCCTGGGGATCGGCACCTCCAAAAAGATCGGCGGCAAGCCCCCCCGCAACCGGGCCAAGCGGCGCTTCCGCGAGGCCGTCCGGCTGCACGACCTAGTGGACCCCCGGCTCGACTATGTGCTCCTGGTGGGACTTTCGGGCAAGGACGCGCCTTTCGAGCGTATCCAGGAAGAGGTCCGGAGCCTGTTCGGCAAGGCGAGAGAGCGATGGGAAGGCGAGTTGGAGTGTTCCTGATCCGCGCGTATCAGAAAGGGTTCTCGTGGATGCCGCCCTCTTGCCGCTACACCCCGAGCTGCTCCCAATATACGTTGGAAGCCGTAGAGAAATACGGGCTGCTCAAAGGCAGTTGGATGGGTAAGCGACGAATCTCCCGGTGCCACCCCTTCCACCCCGGTGGCCACGATCCCGTTCCGTAAGAAACCCATGAACCGACCCGCCCCCTCGCGCAAGCAGAACTTCCTTCAGACCCTCTTGTGGGCGATGACCATCTTCCTGGCGGTGCAGATGTTCACGAGCTCGCGCCAGCAAACGCCGTCGAACCGGTCGAGCGATCAGATCTACCAGGGGATGCTCCAGCACAATGCCGCGCTCCGGGATCAAAGCATCGTCCAGGACAGCGCGCAGCACAACGACTTCCCGACCTTTCTCCAAGCGGTCGATCAGGAAGTCAAGAACAAGAGGCTGACCGAGGAGCAAGCACGGGAAAGAAGGCTGCATGCCGCCCTTCTCGTCGCCGACACCCAGATCAAGTCGGGCATCGTGCGCGAGGAGACGCACCGCATCCGCACCGGCCACACGGGTCTCATCCAGGCGAGGTCCGCCGCGCTCGGCGCCGGGCTGATGGACAAGGTGGCCTCGACCGAGGAGGCCGCGCGCAAGTCGCCCCTCTGGAACAAGCCGTTCCCCGTGGCGAACGAGTCCGACGACCCCGCTTCGCGCCCCTCGGTGTTCGGATAAGCGCTGGGACTCGTGGACGGGCCAGCACCTCCACGACTTCAGCCTCGAGCAGCTCAGCGCGCGAAACCGCACCGACCTAATTTGGGGCTTCATCCCCGGCGGCTGGCAGTTCATCGACGCCATGGTGGCGATGACGGGGCGGACTCTACCAGCTACGCCTTCGCCTGCTTCCTGCTCGCGCTCGCCGTGCGCGCGGTGATCTTCCCGCTTGCGCAGAAGCAGATCATGTTCGGCCGCCAGATGTCGCAGCCCGCCGCTGGTGAAGGACATCAACGACCAGTACAAGGACGACCCTCAGCAGAAGCAAATGAAGGTCATGGAGCTGTACAAGGAGTACGGCGTGAACCCGCTGGCCGGGTGCAAGCTCGATGCTCATCCAGTTCCCGCTGTTCCTCACCGTACCAGTGCATGCTGCTGTACCAGTTCGACTTCACGCGGGGCACGTTCCTTGACTTCAACTCGGTGTCGAGCGCGGCCACGAACGGGTTCTTCGCGCCGAACCTCGGCCAGCCTCGACGCGCTGCTGATCGTCATCTACGGCATCTCCATGGTCGCCTCGACGCCCTCACCCCGATCTCGGATCCGACGCAGATCCGCACGCAACGGCTAATGGGCGTGGGCATGTCCGTTTTCTTCACGGTGACGATGTTCTTCGGCATCTTCCTCGGTGCCCGCCGCGTTCGTGCTGTAGCTCGACGTTCCACGAACCTGCTGGCGACCGCCCAAGCCCTTCGCGCCTACCGCCTGCCGAACCCGCCGTCGAAGGTGAACGCCAGCGGCGGCGGCGTTCCTCCCATGGATTTCCCTGAGCCCCTCCCTCTCGCGGCAACGGCAAGCCGGGCTCGAACGGCCAAGGCGCGCTGGACGGCCGGAAGACGGGAACGCCGGCGAAGCACAAGCCGAAAAAGCGGAAGTAGTGGGTGGAGCCAGCCTGTGGGCTTCGGTTTGTAGTTTGTCATCCTGAGCAGCGAAGGACCCCGGCGCGGGACGCTCGTGGCGCAGGGGGCATTCCCAGAAGCACTCGGCACAGACTGGGGTCCTTCACTCCGTTCAGGATGACAAGCTACAAACCACAAACCAAACTACAGCCCCCACTCCGGTAAAGTGCAGTCCTCCATGGATTCCATTGAAATCACGGGTAAGTCGGTCGACGATGCGAGAAAGGCCGCCGCGAGCAAGCTGAAGGTCGATGACCCCGCAGAGTTTGGTCGTTACGGTGCTGGAGGAGACGAAGGGTCTCTTCGGCAAGACTTCAAGTGCGCATCCGCGCCGAGGTGGATCGAAAGGCGTCGGCGGCCCCTGCTACCGCAGCCGCCCCCGCGGCCGCTCCCGAGCCCGCCGTCGCGCCGAAGCCTGCGGCGCCCAAGGCGGCGACTACCCGAGGAGGCGGTCGCAAGCCCGCACCTGCACCCGCACCCGAGCCAGAGCCGATCGATCCCGAGGTGCTGGAGGACGTCCAAGACGTCATGGACGCGCCGCCTCCCGCCGAGGTGACCGAAGAGGCCGCGCCCAAGCGGGGCCGCTCACGGGGGTGGCCGGGGCCGGGGTGGCGCGAAGGAAGAGAGCTCCGCGACGCCGTGCTTGGCCGATGGACAAAGCGGCGGAAGGGGACGCGCCGAGCGACGTGCAGGCGACGGAAGACGACGCCAACGCGCTCCTCGATCTGGTGCGTGGCCTGTTGGAAAAGGCGGATCTCGACGTGGACGTGAGCACGTCCGAGGTATCGGGTCGCTACGTCACGATCAAGCTGGACGGCAGCGGACGCGGCTCACCTCGTGGGTGTTAATGGCGAAGTTCTTACCGCGCTGCAGTACCTCGTGAACATCATCGGAGCCCGCCGCCTGAACAACGGCGTGCGCGCCACGCTCGACGGCAACGACTACCGCCGCCGCCGCGAAGAGGCCCTGCACGGATCTCGCCACGAAGATCGCCGAGCAGGTGCAGGAGCGGGGTGAGGAAGCCGTGCTCGACGCCCTGCTCCGCCTTCGAGCGCCGCATCGTCCACAAGGCCCTGTCCGAGCTCAAAGGGATCACCACCTACAGCGAGGGTGAAGAGAGTCGCGAACCGCTGCGTCCAGATTGCGCCGGCGGAGTAGGGGGAGAGGGGTATTCAGGCATTCAGGCGTCGGGCACCAGGCCGAACACATAAACCTTCGAAAATCCGGGCACCCGAACACCTGAATACCTGAACACCCATGCTTCCCCCTCGTCGGCATCATCATGGGCTCCTCCAGCGACTTGGAGAAGATGGCTCTCGCGGCGTCGACGCTCACCGAGCTAGGGGTGCCGCACGAGGTTCCGCGTCGTTAGCGCCCATCGGACTCCCGAGCGCAGGTTCGAGTACGCCCGCGCCGCGAGGGGACGGGGCCTGCGGATCATTATCGCGGGCGCGGGGGCGCGGCGCACTTGCCCGGGATGGTGGGCCCTCTGACGACCTTCCGGTGATCGGGGCCGGTCCCGACGCGCGCCCTGAGCGGCGTCGACTCCTCCACTCCATCGTCCAGATGCCGGCCGGGGTGCCCGTCGCCACCGTGGAATTGAAACTCCCGCAACGCGGCGTTGCTCGCGTCCCGCATCCTCGCCCTCCACGACGCCGCCTGCAGAGCGCGTCGAAGCCTGGCCGGCGCCCAAGAGGCGCTGGCGGTGGAGATGGATGAGGAAGTGCGGAAGGGTAGCTTGTAGCGTGTGGCTCGCGGCTTGTGGTCGTCATCCCGAACGATGTGAAGGACCCCGGCCCGAGACGCTCGTGACGGAGGAAGCGTCCCTCATCGTGCCCGACGGTGGCCGGGGTCCTTCACATCGTTCAGGATGACAAACTACAAACTACAAGCCACCAGCTACCTCCATCCCCCTTCGCGGTTGGAGGCTCGGGGCGTAGGTAGAGCTTCTTGAGGACGTCGTAGGCCGCGTCGCCGAGGAGGGTCATGCGGATGAAGAATCGGATCTTGTCCACGTCCTTCATCTCCTCGGGCTTGGCCTTCGGGTCGAGAAGGTTGGGCTTCAGCGTGTTCGCCATCACCTTCTTTTTGGCCCGCGTCGAGCTGCTTGTCGAGGGCCGCGTACACCATGTCCACCATCTCGAACAGGGCCGCCTGCCGACGGATGTAGAGGGCATTGGTGAACCTCTGCCATTTCCAACTGGAACGCCTTGAGGGCGGGACGCCCGAGTCGATGCCTTTCGTGACGGCTTCGTCCAGCTTTCCGGCTACCGTCGCGAGATCGTTGTCTTCCGGCCTCAGGATCTCGCGCTCCTTCGCCCGCGCCTTCTCGACGGCCGGGAGGATCTCCTGGAAGCTGCGCCTTGGTCAGCAGGAGCGGAAGGATGCGGTTCAGAGGTCGACCTGACGCATCCGGATCATGATCTCGTCGCTCCGCTTGCCCTTGGGCGTGATCGGGGGGCAAGGGCGCCGCCCGTGAGCGCGAGGCATAGGAGGAGGCTGGGGATAGGGTTCTTCATAGCGCGGTGATCTCTCCCATAGCTGACGCGGGAGACGGGGAAGACGTGTTACCGGATGAGGCTTGAGGGTTGACGGTGAAGCGTTGAGGGAGGTGGCGTCGTCGTTAATGTTGAACCCGTTACCTTCAACTCCTGACGCTTTATTCTCGTCAAAAGCCCGTGTCCCGCGCCGACGAACCTGACGAACGTGCCTTGGCCTCGCCCGGCCTCGAGGGGCTGCGCCGGCTTGCGCGGGAACTTAAGCCTTTTCGAGGACTCGTTTGGCTTTGCGTCCTGCTGACGGCGGTGCAGAGCGCGTTCGGCTTCGTGCCTCCGTTGCTGCTGCTGGGCGACATCGTGAACCGCCTCTCGCTCGGGCAGACGATCAACACTCCATGTACCTCGGCCTGGTCGTGGGGTTCGCGCTCGCCCAAGGCTTCCTGGGTTACGGCCTCGCGGTGACCATGTCCACGTGCTGGGCCAGCGGTTCCTCCTCGCGATCCGCGAGCGGATGCTGGGGCACCCAGGCGCTGCCTCGCGTACTTCGAGAAGAACCGCCGGAAAGATCGTGAGCAACGTGGTGAACGACGCGGCCATGGTGAACGGCCCTATCACCTCGAACCTCTCGGCGATGATCTCCGACGCCTTTCAGCTCGTGCTGGTGGTCGTGCTGTTGTTTACGATCCAGCCGACGCTCGCCCTGATGAGCCTCGCCATCGCGCCTCTCTACGCTCAACTTCCGCCTGCCCTACACTCCGCTTCAGCAGACCAGCGAGGAGTTGCGGGCAAAGCGGGACGCGATGTTCGGCGGCAAGAAAGCTCGCGGGCGTGCAGACGGTCAAGGGGTTCGGGCAGGAGCGCTGGGAAGCGAAGACGTTCATGTCCACCACCCGCGACCTGATGGGCCTCAACGTGCGCCAAGGCACGCTGAGTGGCGGGCTCTGGACGCTATGGACGCGCTGCGGGCGCGGCGACGGGGGCGGTCTTGTACGTGGGCGGACTGATGTGCCTGCGTGGGCAGATGCAGCCGGGGACGCTCGTCACGTTCCTGCTGTTCTCCGTCGGCTACGTCTACGGCCCCATCGTGCGCTTCCTGGCCGCGATGGACCTGGTGGCCCGCGCACAGGCGGCGCTCGCCCGCATCTTCCGCACCCTCGACACCCCCAACGCCGTCGAGGACGCGCCGGACGCTATGGACATGCCCCCCATCCGGGCGCGGTGCGGCTGGAAGGGGTCTGGTTCGAGTACGAGCCGGGCCAACCTGGTGCTGCGCGGCATCGATCTGGAGGTGAAGCCGGGCCAGGTCGTGGCGCTGGTGGGCTACTCGGGAAGCGGCAAGACGACCGTCGCCAGTCTTCTCCTGCGTCACTACGACCCCACTGGCGGGCGGATTACCGTCGACGGGTGCGATCTGCGCGAGGTGAAGCAGGACTCATACCGGCGGCAGGTGGGCGTGGTGCAGCAGGAGAGCGTGCTGTTCAGCGCGAGCCTGATGGACAACATCCGCTACGGCCGGCTCGACGCCACCGACGAAGAGGTGCGCGACGCGGCCCGTGCGGCGTCGGTTCACGACTCCATCATGGCCCTGCCCGAGGGGTACGACACGAGAATCGGTGAGGAGGGTATCCGCCTCTCGGTGGGCGAAAAGCAGCGCGTCGCCATCGCCCGCGCCCTGCTCGCCGACCCGCGCGTCCTCATCCTCGACGAAGCCACCTCTTCCCTCGACTCCGCGACGGAAGCCGCCCTCCAGTCCGCCTTGGAGGTTCTCATGCGCGGCCGCACGAGCTTCGTCGTCGCCCACCGGCTCTCGACGATCGTGGACGCCGACCTCATCGTGGTCATGGAGGCAGGCAAGATCGTCGAGCGAGGCACCCACGCAGAGCTGCTACGCAACGACGCCCGCTACGCAAGCCTGTACCGCGAGCAGTTCCGAGCGGTGCTCGAAACGGTTTACAGTTGAAGGTTTCAGGTTGAAGGTCTAAGGGGTACTAACCTGAACCTTCACCTCCCCACCTGAAACCTTCAACCTGAAACCTACGTGCCCGGCGGAGCGAGCTGCGGGCTGAAGCGTGGGGAGGCGAAGTCGCCCCGGCCGCCCGAGAGGTTGCGCTCGCCACGGCCGTCCTTGGCGACCGTGAAGATGTCCCTCTTGCCGCCCGGGCTGCGTCGGGCGAAGACGATGGTCCCGCCGTCGGGGCTCCAGGAAGGCTCGTAGATCTCGCCGCGCGCCAGAGGCGAAGCGGTCTCGAAGCCGCGGTCGCGCACCGGCATCGCCAAGAGCCCGAAGGGGAGCAGCGACCCATCTTTATACGTTCCGACCGTGGCCATCACGGTACTGCCGTCGGGGCTTACGGAGGGAGAGCCGAGGACATGTTTGTCGTTTTTGCTGCTAAAGAGAAGCACCGGAGCCTTCGGATTGGCGGGGTCGAGCACGAACATGGCGTGGCGGAACGGAACGACCTGCCGGTTGTCCTTCTTGTACTCCTCAGGGATGTTCTGGGGGTCGGTGAACTGGAAGTTTTGGACGGCGAAGACGATGTCGCCCGTCTTCGGGTTGACATCGATCTCAATCTTTTCGCCCGCCACGAGCGCCGCCGGAGGCTCGGGAGAGCCCTCTATCTTCTGCAACACGAGCGCCTCCCCATCGCCTCCCTCGCGACGCATGACCGTCGCGATGTAGTCCCTGCCCTTGCACCAGCGGGCCAAACGGAAGCTCTCTCCGAAGCGGGAGTAGAGAGCGCCGAACTGGCCCTGAGAGCCCCCCTCCTCCTCCTTCGCGATCTCGTCGGCAACGGGCGGAAGGACTTGGCGCGTGCTGGCCGATCTCGGGTCGAACTCTACGACGAACCCGCCGGACGTGAGCAGCGCGATGTCCCGCTCTATGTCTTCCGTCCCGAAGGCGATGTTGCCGCGGTTGCGTGTGCCGACCGTCTTCCGTTCCGCCGGCTCGTCCTTCGCGGGGTTCCAGCGATAGACGTTGGAGCCCTCCCCTTCCCGGTCCTTCACAAAGAACAGGCGGTTGCCGTCCGGCTGCCAGGCGAGGTCCCGGTCGTTGTCTCCCTTCTGGTACCCCTTGTTGCACAGGATGCTGCCGTCGGGCCGGAAGATTACGGCTTCCTGACCCTCCCCGCCCTTGCGCTCGATGGCCGCAATCATGCCGAACGAGTCGGCCGCTCCGATGCCTCCCACGTCCTCGCTGAGCCCCTGCCAATAACGATAGCCCCCGAAGACGGCGGCGACGGCGACGAGGAGGCCGAGCGTGCGCACGGCGAGATTCTGCGCGATCTTGGGCTGGGGGGAGGTTGACATGTCTTCTTGGGGTCTGGGGGTTGGGGTCTGGGGAAGGTACAGGGGCATTCACTCTGCCCCAGACCCTAGACCCCAACCCCCAACCCCACAACAAAAGCAAAAGCGTACCCGGGGCGAGCCGTGCCCCATTGGCGAGGTCCCGGCCCGACATCCGCTTCTTACCTTCGGGCTGCACCTCGAGAAGCTCGATAGAGCCCTCCGCGAAGGCCACGGTGAGAGCGGGGCTCGTCGCGAGGACGGTACCTGGCTCGCCCTGTCCGTCGCCCCTCCGGGCGCGGCTTATCTTGAGGAGCCCGTCCTTCGTTCGGAGGAATGCCCCCGGACCGGGGGTGAAGGCTCGGTACCGGTCGTATTCCCCCTTCGCGGGCCGCTCGAAGCGGAGCTCGGCCTCCGCCTTCTCGACTTTGGGCGCGAGAGTAGCCCTCTCGTGGTCTTGGGGGATGCGAAGGTAGTCGCCTGAGACGATTCGGGGTATCCAGGCCGCCGCCAACTCGGCGGCGAGGATGGCGAGGCGGTCTTGGAGCTCTCCGTAGGTTTCGTCGGGATCGATCTCCGTGCGAGCGATTTGGATGACGTCGCCCGTATCCATGCCCCGATCCATCTGCATGAGCGTCACGCCCGTCTCCGCTTCGCCGTCCAGGATGCAGCGCTGGATGGGCGCGGCGCCCCGGTACTTCGGGAGGATGGAGCCGTGGAGGTTGATCCCGCCCCGGCGCGCGCTGTCGAGCAACGCCGGCGAGAGGATCTGGCCGTAGCTGGCGACCACCAACGCATCGGCCTCCTCGGCACCCAGACGGGCGACGAACTCGGGAGCCCGGCTCTTCTCCGGCGTCTCGACCGGGAGGCCCAGCTCCTGCGCCGCGAGCTTGACGGGAGACGCCTGCATCCTCATTCCCCGGCCCGAGGGCCGGTCAGGCTGGGTGACGACCAGCGCCGTATCTGCGGCCAGGGCGCGCACAGCCGGGACGGCGAACGGACCGGTGCCGAAAAAGACGAGCCTCATTCGGCGCGGGAGGAAGTTCCCTCAGGGTCCATCCAATGGAGAGTGGCGGGGTCGACCTTGTCGATGAAGAGCACGCCGTCCAAGTGGTCCAGCTCGTGCTGCGCGACCCGCGCGGGCATCCCTTCCAACTCGTAGACGACCCGCCGTCCCTGCCGGTCGATCGCCACGACCTCGACATAGGCGGCGCGGGTCACGACGCCGAAGAGCCCAGGACTGCTGTCTTCCAACTCTTTTACGACCCGCCGTCCCTGCCGTTCGATCGCCTCTACCTCGACTTAGGCGGCGGTGGTCACGTCGCCGTAGAGCCCGGGAATGCTCAGGCAGCCCTCCTCGCCCACCTGCTCCCCTTCCGCCTTGAGGATACGGGGGTTGATGAGCGTCGTGGGCCTGAGCCCCTCGGGGGCAATGACGGCGATGCGCTGGAGCACGCCGAGCTGAGGCGCGGCCAGGCCGATGCCGTTCGCCTTCTTCATCACACGGACCATTTCATCGATGAGCGCCTGCGTCTTTTTCGTGATCTTCTCCACCGGCAACGCCGTCTGCTTGAGAACCGGCGCCGGGATCTTCACCACGGGCCGCTCGGGGCTCTGGACGTAGAGACGCTTGTACTCGTCCGGGACGACGATATGCATAGATTGGATTATGCCACTCAGATGGTCCAGGGGGAGGGGAGGGCGCACTCGAACACCGGCCGCACTACGACGACGCGCTCGATGCCAGAGAGATCGCGCACGGTCTTCTCGTGCCGCCAGCCGCCTTTCTCGAACAGGACCCGCACCGGCTCCGCCTGCGTGTGCCCCACCTCCATGAGGAGCAAGCCGCCGTCGTTCAGGTGGTCCGCCGCCTCGCGCGCCAGGCGCTCGTAGAATTCCAGGCCCGTCTCGCCGCCGTACAACGCGACGTGAGGCTCGTGCCCTTCGACGTCGGGCGGTAGGGGCTCGTGGTGGGCGACGTAGGGAGGGTTCGTGACGATAAGGTCGAAGGACTCCCCGAGCAGCGCCCCGAAACCGTCTGAGAGGACGAGCCGGACGCGGGCGCTGTGGAACCGCGCGTTCGCCCCCGCCACGGCCAGCGCCTCCGCCGAGACGTCGACGGCCGTCACTTCCCACGCCGGCCGTTCAAGGGCCAGCGTCACGGCGATCGCACCCGATCCCGCGCCGACGTCCAGAGCGGATAGCCGCTCTCCTTCCCCGTACGCCAGCGCCGCCTCGACCAGGGTCTCCGTCTCCTGGCGCGGAATAAGCACCGCCGGGTCCACACCGAACGGACGTCCGTAGAACTCACGCCACCCGAGGATGTAGGCGAGGGGTTCCCGCGCTTCGCCTCGCTGGAGCAGCGGCTCACCGAGAACCTCGGGGAAATCGGCTTCCCCATCGGCGAGCACCCACGTTCGATCCTCTCCCAGAACGTGGGCGGCGAGCAACTGTGCCTCCAGGCGTGCCGAGTCCACGCCCGCGGCGGCGAGGCGGGCGTCGGCGGTGGCGAGCCAGTGTTCGAGTCTCATGCGCATAGCGCTTTGGAGTGCGGCGATGAATCGCCGCACTCCAAAGCGCATTATGGGACTGCGAAGCGCTCCAGTTTTTGACGCATCTCGTCGACCAGGTCGGCTTCCACGTAGATCCCCTCGTCCCGGTAGTCCACCTTGTGGACCCGGCCGTAGTCGTAACAGTCCTGCACCAGGCCGGATTCGGAGTAGGGCACGAGCGCTTTGACCGGGCTGAGGAGGTCGCGTACCTGGCGCACGAGGGCGTTCATGAGGTCGGAGATGCCTTCGCCCGTCGTGGCGGAGATCGCGACCGAGTTCGGAAACTCGGCGACGAGCCGGCGGAGCATCGCCTTGTCCTCGACGCGGTCGATCTTGTTGAACACGGTCACCGTCGGCTTGTCCTGCGCGCCGAGGGTGGTGAGGGTGTCCACGACCGCGTCCCGCTGCGCCTCCCAGCCGGGGGCGGATACGTCGATGACGTGGAGGAGGAAGTCGGAGAAGACGACCTCCTCCAGGCGCGTCGTAGGATCGAGAGTGGCGAACGGCATCGCGTCGGCGAGCAGATCCGTCCCGCAATGCGGTTCATGAGGCTGGATTTGCCCGCGCTGGTGTAGCCGGCGATGCTGGCGAACGGGAACGGGTGCCGGCGGCGGCTCGTCCGCTGCTGCTCGCGGCTGCGCCCGAGCTCCTCGATCTCGTCCTTCAGGCGGGAGATCTTGTCGCGGACGAGGCGCCGGTCGGACTCCAGCTTCGTCTCCCCGGGGCCACGCATTCCGATGCCCTTCTGGCGCTCGAACTTCGTGTAGACCGACATGAGCTTCGGCATCATGTAGGAGAGCTGCGAGCTCGACCTGGAGCATGCCCTCGCGAGTGCGCGCGCTCGGCGCGCGAAGATGTCGAGGATGAGTTGGGTGCGGTCCACCATTCGCACACCGACCGCCTCCTCCAAGTTGCGCCCCTGGATGCCGCTCAGCTCGCCGTCCACGATGACGAGGCTCGCCCCGGTCTCGCGGACGAGCTCGGCGACTCTGACCTTGCCGCTGCCGACGAAGGCCTTCTTGTGGGGGTGAGTCCAGGCGCTGGCGGATCAGGCCTCTCTCGGCGAGATCTCAGGGCTCCACGCCCGCCGCTTCGGGAGGAGCAGATTCGGTGGCCTTTTGACATGCGGTGTTCCTCCTCGGTCGCAATACCGTGCGATCCTCAGACTCGTAAGGCCCTCGTTCACGTCCGAGACGAGTACGGCCGCTTGTCGCCGATGATCAGTCCGCCCTGGTGTTGCGGTCTGGTCGGCGGTATTACGGCCGTAGGGAAGGTCGCAATCCGTCCTCGGTTCCACTAGATCCGGATGAATCCGTACGTAAGGCTGAACCGCAGGCCGCTGGGAAGTTCAACGTCTCCACGTACCGGGCGGGAGACGCAGGTTGTCGCCGTACGCCCGCCCCCTGCCGCCAAGCGCGAGGAGCGTGCCCTCGTGCCGGGACCGCTAACGTCGTAGTCGTAGTACGCCAGACCCGCCGCCAAGCGCGCGTAGGGGATCGTGTTCTGCTCCTCGTCGCCGGGGCGCGTGAAGTGAAACTCGTACCCCAGGGTCACGGGGATGATCAGGGAGGCGATTGCCGTTGTTGTTCGCCGAGATCAGGAAGCGAACTCCGGCGTGAACTTTCGCGCCAACGACCGTCGGTTCGCCAGAGGCCGACGCCGACGCGGAGCAGGCTACTCCCGAACCGGTCCCGAATCAGGGAGTCCTGCGGGAGGTACACGCCGAGTTCCACCCCCAGCATCGGTCTTCCGTTCCTGTTGGTCTGAGCCAGCGCCGAGCCCGTCAAAGCTAAAGCGCACATCGCGACGCACCACTTCATGTTCATCCCCATCCACTCTCCTGTGTCTTGCGCATGATACTCCGCTTCGAGGGGGCAGTGGAACCAGCCGCCTCTACGAGGTCTCTTCCATCCCGCGAAGCACGTACCCTTCGGAAAGCGTGCTCATCTCCCGCGTCGCCCGCCGCGACGGCCGCCTCGAAGATGCGGCGGCCCTTTTGGGCGGTCGAAGGTGGCGTAGCCGAAGCCGCCGGCTTCCGTCATTTCGCCGAAGGTGTGGACCATCCCTCGTATGGGCGGATCGGGCACCAGTCCGTCTTCGCGGAGTCGGGCTTCGCGCACCAGATCGCCGCAGGTGCATCACGAGGCTCGTCTCGGCCCTCGCAGGCGTGCTTCATCCCCCTTCAGGGCCCCTCCATGATCTGCGCGACCTCCTCCTCGATCGCCACCCAGAGTGCCCGAAGAGGCACTCGGGGTGGCGCGCCTTGAGCTCGCGCATCGCCACGCCGTTGGGCTCGGCGGGGCCGTTGATCGCGTAAAACGAAATCCGTGAGGCACGAGGGAGTCGTGCAGCGCGCCGATGTAGGCGGGGAAGGTGGCGCTCAGGGTGCCGGCGAACGCAAGGTGATGTCCGCTCGCGCCGAGCCGCGTGAGCAGGACGCTCTCCGGCAGATTGCGCTCGACGGCTTCGGCGACCGCGGTGATGATCAGGGAGTCGTGAAGAGCGGCAGGTGCGCGCCGTGCTGCTCCAGGAGAGAGCCGGTCGGAATGAGCACGACCACCTCCCGGCTGAGGGCTTCGACTTCGGGCCAGGTGAGGGATGAGAGGATCACGGCGTTAGACCAAGCCCCAGAGGCGCAGGACCGCGATATGGCTCGGTCGCTCCCAGAGCCAGACTACGTCGATCCACAGGCCTTCGATAGCGCGGCTATAGATACGGTTCTGGTCGTCAGGGTGCATCGGCCGATAGCGTCCGCTCTCGTCCAGTGGGACATAAAACTCCGGGTCGACGTCTTCACACCCGCCGGTTCGCTACCCAGAACTTCTCACCTCGATCCCGCTTACGGCTCTCCGAGCTCACGATCTCAATGGCGAGGTCGGCGGGGCCTTCGAGGTGGGTCTTTCGAACGATGGAAAGTCTCTGCGCGCAGACGAAGTGGACATCGGGGCACCGGCCCGTCTGCGCTCCGGCGAGGCGCATGACGATGTTCTCGCCAAAGACCCGACCCAACTTCCTTTCCTCAACGTACGCGGCGAGAAGGCCTTCCAGAAAGCGGCGGACCACATCGTGCTCGGTCGTGACCACGCCTAAGTAGAGGACCTCCCCGTTAACCCATTCGACCTTGCCCTCGGCGTCGATTTCCAGGAACTCCTTGAAGGAGATTTTCTCGCGCGGTGCGGAGAGGGGCTGAGCCATGTTCTCATTGTAGCGGCAGAGCGTGCTCCACCCCAATCAGGGCTATCCCTCCGGATACACGTTTCTCATGAGCATCTTCACGGTCGCCCGCAGGTCCTTGTCGCCGTGCATCATCTCGGAGATCTTCTGGTACCCGTGCATCATCGAGGTGTGGTCGCGGTCGCCGAAGAGGGAGCCGATGTGCTTCCAGGAGTCGCCGGTGATCTCGCGGGTGATATAGACCGCGATGTGGCGGGCGTGGACGATCGGCGCCTTGCGGGAGATGCCCTTGATGTCGTCGGTGGGGATTTTGAAGTGCTTGCTCACGGCGTCGACGATCTGGCCGAAGCCGGGCTTGGCCATCGAGCCCGCGCGGTAGTACTGTTCGACCATCTGCTGGGCGAGATCCATGGAGAGCGGGGCGTTGTCCACGCTGGACTGCGCGACGAGCTTCGTAAGGGCGCCTTCCAGCATCCGGATGTTGCCCGGCACGTTCTCCGCGAGGTACATCGCGACGCCGGTGTCGAGACCCACCTTCTCCTGCACGGCTTTGCTCAGCAAGATCGCGCAGCGCGTCTCCGTGTCCGGCATCTGGACATCCGCGACGAGGCCTGACTCGAAGCGGGACCGCAGACGCTCGTCCATCAGGTAGAGGTCGCGCGGCGGACGGTCGGATGTGAGGACGATCTGCTTGCCGAGAGAGTGGAGGTAGTTGAAGGTGTGGAAGATCTCTTCCTGCGTCCGCTCCTTGCCGGCGATGAACTGCACGTCGTCCAGCAGCCAGACCGCGACGCCCCGCTGGGATCGGCGGAACTGCTCGATGCGGTTGTTCTGAAGCGCGTTCACAAACTCTTCCGCGAATTGCTGGGCGCTCACGTACACGAGAGGGAAGCGCGGGTTGTTCTGGAGAATCACCTGCGCGATCGAATGCAGCAGGTGGGTCTTGCCGAGACCCGACTGCCCGTAGATGAAAAGCGGGTTGTACTTCGTGCCGGGCTCGGTGGCGACCGCCTTGGCGCCGGCGACGGCGAGCCGGTTGCTCTGGCCGACGACATAGTTGTCGAAGGTGAACTTCTCCGACGGCCGGAACCGGCCCTCTTCGGGGGCCACCGGGATCGGCGCGGAGGCAATGCCAGGGGGCGGAGCGGGCTTTTCGCGCGCCGTCGTCTGGAGCTCAATCTCTACCGGCTCGCCCAGCTCGTCCGCCAGGAGGTTCTGAACGGTCGGCAGGTAGCGCTCGCGCACCCACTCCATCACGAACCGGCCGGGAGCGGCGATGACGGCGGTGCCGTCGCACAGTCCGACGGGCGTCAGCGGGCGGATGAACCGCTCGAACCAGGCCGAGGGAACCTCCGGGCCGAGACGTCGCAGGACGCCGTCCCAGGCACTTTTGAGGCGCACGTGGTCGTCAGGGTCGTCGAGCGTAAACTGGTCCTTCATGGCGCCGGGAGTGGGGGAAAGGCTCCCCCAGGGGAACGGATTATACACACGGTTTTCCCCGGTGCCAAGACCGTGCGGGACCGCGAAAAGTCGCTAATAATCATCCTGAGCCAAACGGTGAGCCGAAGAGACGAAAATATAGACCTTTTCCACCGTTTTTCGACGGTTTAAGCACAGTGTGGAAAACTTCCTCGAATATGCTTGACAATCGTCTACAAGAGGAAGCTCCTTTTCCCCACGTTTCCCAATGCTTGGGGCGAGCAACGTATAACCCTTCAGGCTAAAGGGTATGACGGTGCTATCGTGACGGCGGAAGGAAGGGTGCTGGGGGTGTTGGCAGGGGCGGATATGCCGCCCGAGCGGCTCGCCGAATGGGCGCGATCGGCGGGAATGATTCTTGCCGCCGACTCGGGCGCGGACCGGCTTCTAGAGGTCGGGATCGTGCCCGACCTCGTCGTGGGCGACCTCGACTCGATCAGCCTTCTGGCGCAGTCGGAGCAACGGGAAATCCTGCACGATCCCGACCAGGACACGAGCGACTGCGACAAGCTGCTGGCGCTGGCGGCGGGGATGGGGTGCCGCTCAATCACCCTCTGCGGCGTGGAGGGCGACCTCCCGGACCACGTCCTCGGCACCCTCCACAGCGCCGCGCGCGCGTCGCTCGACGTCCGGCTGGCGTACCGGCGCGGGATCGGGAGAGTCCTGCGAGGGCCGTTCGCGGGCTCCATCGCGACGGGAGCCGGGAAGAGGGTGTCCCTCCTGCCGCTCGTGCCCTGCGAGGGCGTGACGCTACGGGGATTGGCGTGGGAGCTGGAGGACGCCGTGCTCGATCCCTTGGGGCTGACCAGCCTCTCGAACCGCGCGCTGGGCGACCGCGCGGAGATCCGCTTGGCGTCGGGAGCGGCGCTGCTGTTCATCGCCGCCGAAGGCGGGGCGGTTTGGGAGTAGCATGGAGCGCGCGGCGAACCGAGGGCCCTTGTGGGGCTGTCTACCTCCGGGGCGGAAGGCCGCAGGACGGTGCAAGGAAATGGTTGACGACGAGCTGAACGACACGATGGCCACGACGGACGCGCCCAGCGTCCCCTCGCTGACGACGGACGACCACGCGGCGCAGGTAGACCACCCGCATGCGGGAATCGCGGAGGAAGGATGGAGCACGCCGCAGGCGGACATCGCTACGCCTCACGCGCAGTTCGCCAAGCTCGTGGTCAAGCGCGCCGGCGCGGAGACGGACATCGAGTACCCGCTGAACCCGCCGGCGATCGTGGGCCGCTTCGATCCTGCCGTCGGCCCCATCGACGTGGATTTGGCGCTGCTTCCCGAAGGGTCGTACGTGTCACGCCGCCACGCCAAGTTCACCTACGACGACGGCGTGTGGCGCGTGCAGGATATGGGCTCCTCGAACGGGACCTTCGTGCTGAAGAGCGGCGATTTCGAGCGGATTCAGGATGCCGAGGAGCTGGAGGACGGGCAGGAAGTCGCCCTCGGCAACGCCCGCTTCGTCTTCCGCGTCACCGCTGCCGAGACCCCCTGGCCGCCGACCCCCGAGCCAGGAGGATTCAGGGGACTGACAATTGACGATTGACCGGATTTACGATGGACGACTTGGGAATCCAGCCCAATTAATAGTCAATCGTCGATTGTAAATCGTCAATTCGCTCAATCGTCAATTCCGTCAATTGTCAATCGAGAATGGTTTTCCGGCCCGTCGCGCCCCTCCACGAAGTCGGCCAGCAAACGGCCGACCCAAGGGCCGAACTTGAAGCCGTGGCCGCTGCACGCGGAAGCGAAGAAGCCGCGCTCGCCGAGGCGGCCGAGGAGGAAGTCTTCGTTGGGGCGTTCGTGTAGAGGCAGCCGGTCGCGCCCTCCAGTTCCGGCTCCGCCACTCCGAAGCGCCGGCGTGCGGCGTCGCGGATGATCTCCAGGTCGTCGGGTAGCGGCGTGCGCTCGGCCTGCTCGGGGTCGTACTCGGGGCCCTGGCGGTGGACGCCCATCTTCAGGCCGGTCGCGTCGGAAGGGAAGCCGTAGGCGAGTTCCGGGCTGTCCTCGATCCACACCGGTCCCTCGACGCTTGCCTGCACATACGCCACCGTCTGGAGCGTCACCCGCACGGGCAGGGGCACGAACTCTCCGATCCACGCCCCTGCGCAGACGACGAAGGCGTCGAAGCCCGCCTCCAGATCCGCCCGTCCCACCTTGCGCGCCTCCACCCGCACGCCCGCCGCGAGGGCCAGATCTAGAGTTGCGCGGGGAGGGCGGCGGGCGCGTCGACCCAGCCGGCTTCGGGCGTCCAGACGCCGATCTCGTCGCTCCGGAGGCGCAGGGGCGGGGAAGACCCTGCCTACTTCTGAGGCGGCGAGCAGTTCGTGCGGGCACACCCAGGGCGGCGAGGCCATCCGCGGTCGAACGAAGCGCGGGCGAGTTCGGGTCGCCAAAGTAAAGCAGCCCGCACTCATTGAGGAGTCGCCGCGCCGAAGCCGCCTCCAGCTCGCGCGCCAAAGGGGATAGCCTGCCGCCATACACTCCGTGTAGAAGGGGTCCGCGCGCGCCGCACGATGCGGGACGCGCCGTGCGAGCTGCCCCGGGCATGGCTGAGGGGGAACTGCTCGAATATCGTGACCCGATGCCCACGCTCCGCCAGGGCGCGGGCGGCGCTGGCCCCGTGGATGCCCGCGCCGACGACGCCGAGATTCATGGGGTTCGGGGTTGGGGGTTGAGGGTTAAGGGTCGGGAGTGTCCAGTCTCAACCCTCAACCCTGCATCTACGCCTGCTTCGTCTTCGCGCGGCCCGCTTCGCCGGGGCTTTGGGCTTGGTGGCGGGGGCGGCGGGGGCCGGCTTCTTGTCGGCGTATTGGGCGCGTAGCTCGCGCGCGGCGTCCTTTGCTTCTGCTTGCGATGCCGTCGCTGGCGGAGTTCCTTGTTCTTGATGCGCATTGGCGCTAAGGATACCTAGCGAGCGTCCGGCGAGGCTCGAATACCAAAACCTCTCCCCGTGGCACCGGCACTCCTGCCGGTGATCCCTCTTCTGCGTGATCTCCTCTTCTGCCGGTGATCCCTCTCTTCCAGATCACCGGCAGGAGTGCCGGTGCCACGGGGGGAGGATTTTGGATGAGCCTTAGGAATGCCCAGCTAGCCTTCGGAGAAGGAGAGGGCGGCGATGCGGTGGAGGTCGGCCGAACTCGGCACGGCGACGCCTGCGTGGGCGATCACGGCGGCGGCGGTGTGCGCGGCCAGTTGGAAGACGTCCCGTCGGAATCCGACCGATGCAATGCCCAGGGCGACCGTGGCGATCGTCGTGTCCCCCGCGCCGGTGGCGTCGAAGACCTCCGGTCGCTGGGCGGGCACGTGCAGGCTCTCCGTGCGGCTGGCGGCGGCCATCCCTTGGTCGCCCAGGGTCACCAGCACGGCGTCGACGTCGCCGCTCGCGGCGAGCCGCGCCGCCGTCGGGAGCTCCTTCGGGGGCGACCAGGTGTCGGGCAAGCCGAGCGCCTCCGTCGCCTCCGGACGGTTGAGGCTCACGAGAGAGGCCCCGGCATAGCCGCCGAACGAGCGGGGCTTGGCGTGGCGACCACCGCCGCCCCTCGCGCTCGACCGGCCCGCACCATCTCAGCGATCAGGCGCGGCGTGAGCGCTCCCTTCACGTAGTCGCTGAGAACTACCACGTCCACCCCGTCCAGCTCCGCCTCGACCGTCCGCAGCAGGGCGTTCTCGACTTCAGGGCCGACCCGCTCCTGGGACTCGTGATCGATCCGCAGCACCTGGTGGGAGGCATCGGCGAGCACGCGGGTCTTGCGGGTGGTGGACGTCCTGGATCGCGGACGATGACGCCCCGGACCGGATCCTCGTTCAGAGCGCGGTCGAGCGCATCCCCTGGCCTCGTCGCACCCCGCGACGCCGACGACGGTCGTCTCCGCCCCGAACCGCGCGAGGTTCCGTGCGACGTTGGCCGCGCCCCCGGCAGGAGTACGACGCGCTCGTGGCGCAGGATCAGTACCGGGGCCTCGACGGAGACGCGAGCGGCGCGTCCGTAGAGATACGTCGAGCATCACGTCGCCGACCACGAGCGCCCGCCGGCCGCGAAAGGACGCCAGCAGGTCGCCCGGGCTCACGCCGCGAGCAGCTCCTGCGCCGCGGCCCGCCGCCCGAAAAACACGAGCAATACGGCCCCCAAGATGATCATCGCCCCCGCCACCACGTGGGCCTCGGTCAGCGGCACGGGATGCGCGCCTCCCAGTAGGTCGAAGTTGCTTCGCTCGCGCTCGACCTGGAAGGCGAGTGCCCGCCTGCCAAAACTCGTAGATGAAGCGTGCGAGGCCGTGCACCACGAAGAACAGGCCGATGCCTTGGCCCGGCGCTAGACGCTTCTCGAACCGGAGCATGATAAGGAGCCCCGCGATGCTCATGATCGCCTCGTAGATCTGCGCGGGGTGGTGCGGACCTTGGGTGCCTCGGAACTGGACGCCCCAGGGCAGGTCCGTGGGGCACGCGCCGCCGTAGCAACAGCCGTTGAGCAGGCACCCGACCCGGCCGATGGCGTAGGCCAGCAGGTAGGCGGCGCAAGCAGGTCGCCGATCTTCAGGAAGCAGCGTTATGCCGTTTCGCCCAGATCGCCACGGCCCCGCCGCGAAGAGTAAGCCCCCGAAGCTGGTGAGCCCGGCAAACTCCAGAGTGAGAAGGCTGCGCGGGTTCGCGATATAGGTAGGCAGCTCTTGGAGGATGAAGACCACCCTCGCGCCGATGACGCCGGCGAAGAGCACGGCCAGGCAGAGGTCGGCGACTTTGTTCGGGTCGAACCCGAACGCCCGCGCGCGCCGCCGAACGAGCCACAGGGCGGCGAAGAACCCCAGCACGATCATCACGCCGAAGCTCCGGATCTTAACGGGGCCGAGTTCAAAGAGGACGTCGCGCATTTCGGGTGTTCAGGTGTTCAGGTCTTCGGGTGTTCGGGTGTTGTGGTCTTCAGGGTCCGGACCGCCTGAAGACCCAGAAGCCTGAACACCCGAACGCCCGAACACCTGAACACCTTCCCCATTATCCCGTTCCGCTCCGAAGCCGAAGAGGCCCGCGAAGTATCGCTCCGGCTGCTCCCAGCGCCCTTCGCTGTGGCCGCAGCCCTCGAACCACACGAGCGCCTTCGGGCCCGGGCAGGCTTCGTAGTTGCGGCGGCACTCGCCGGGGAGCGCGAGATCGTCCTTCGCGCCGTGCAGATGTAGCACCGGAACGCCCTCCAGTCGCTGGAGCGACTTCGCGACGTCGACGCGGAACGGTTGAATCCCCGCGAAGGGGATCGCGACAACCACGCTCGGCGCGAGGAACGCCATCAGCGCCTTGCCGCCGAGGAACCGCCACCACCCGAGGATCGCGCTGCTGAGGCGGGAGTAACAACTGTCGAGGACGAGGACGTCGGCGAGTCCAGGGTTCTCGCCCATCGCCAGTGCCGAGGCGGCGGAGCCCATGCTGCTGCCGATGAGGATGATCTTCGCTCCCGGCCGCCTCGCACGGGCCCACGCCACGCCGGCCACCACGTCGTGCCGTTCCAGGAGTCCCATCGTGGACTTCTTGCCCCCGCTCCGGCCGTGCGCGCGAAGGTCGAGCAGGAGGCTGGAGACGCCCCGCTTCCAGAGGGCGTACGCGACGGGCGCCAGCTCGGCGCGGTTCATCAGGTAGCCGTGCGCGAGCACCGCGACGGCGCCGTCCCCTTCGGCCCTGACCCACCACCCGCGCAGGCCGGTCTCGCCGCCGACTTCGACGTCCTCCTGAGGCGCCCCCATGACGCCCGGCGAGAGGAAAATCGGGATGCGAATCGGATGCAGGCTGAGCCACGCCACCACCACCAGAATCAGCAGATACACCCCTAACGCGCCCAGAAACCAAGCCATTCTGCTCCCCTTTGTTTTGTGCGCCATTTCTGTGGAAAATGGGACACGCATCCCCATGTACGCCCTTAACTTCTACACCGACCTCTACGGAGACGTCCTTCGCAACAACCGCAAGACGGTCACCATCCGCCTCGGCGACAAGACCGACAAGTACAAGACGGGGATGGTCGTCTGGGTCACGGTGGGCGCCCGGTTCGGGCGGCGGCGAAAGCTCTTCTCCGCCATCCTCGACCGCGTCGAGGTCAAGACCGTGGGCGAGCTATCGCCGCGCGACATCGAGCGCGAGAACCCGGAGCTTGGAGCCACGACGACGTGATCGCCGTTCTCTCCCGGATCTACGGCGATTTCATCACCCCGGAGCAGCGGGTGACGGTGATTTATTTCTCCAGAATCGATGACTGAAAACTGGGCGTTAGGCGTTGGGCTAATGTAGTCATACTGCTGCATCAACCCTAACGCCCAACGCCCAAGGCCCGCTTCCCAACCCCCACCATGGAAATTCCTCCTCCTCCCGTTCAATCCGTAGAGGCTCCGCCCGCTACTCTCGTTGCGACCGACCCGCGCTTCAGCCAGGAGAAGGACACGCTGAAGCCGCAGCTCCACACGATCATCGCGGGCGGTGTCCTCATCTACGACGCCGGCGGCAACCTCGCGCTGTACGTCCACCAGAAGGGGTTCCAGCTGAAGATGGAGATCCACGCGTACACGGACGAGAAGATGACCCACGAGCTCTTCTCCATCCACGCGCGCTCCATCATGGACTTCTCCGCCGCGTACGACGTGACGGACAAGGCCACCGGGCAGAGGCTGGGGACGCTCAAGCGCAAGGGGCTTAAGTCCACCTTCTTCAAGGACGAGTGGATCATCATGGACCCCGCGGACCGTGAGGTCGGACAAGTGGTGGAGGACAGCACGCTCCTCGCCCTCTTGCGCCGCTTCGCCACGAACCTCATCCCGCAGTCCTACGATATCGTTCTCCAGGGGCGCAAAATCGCCGACCTGCGGCAGCCGTTCAATCCGTTCGTGTACCACCTGGACATTGACCTCAGCCCCGACCCCCAGGGCACCATGGACCGTCGTATGGTCCTCGCCACGGCCGTCATGCTGGCGGCGGTCGAAGGCCGGCAGAAGGGCTAGGCATTGGTGAAAGTTGCAGGTTGAAGGTTTCAGGTTGCAGGTTGAGACGGGGGGGTCTGAGGGTTGAGGGTTGAGGGTTGAGGGTTGAGGGTTGAGGTACAAGCCCTTCCCTGTCCCCTGCACCCCTCCCTCCTTAACCTGCAACCCTCCCGACGTTTTCCACCCTCGCCCACCCGGTACGCTCGCGCCCATGCCCCGCATGACCGTGGACGCCGCCGAGGCGCTGCTCGACCAGGAAATTCGTGTGCTGGATAAGGGGTTCGTGCGCCTCGTGGACTACATGGGGGGCGACGCGCGGATCGTGCAGTCCGCCCGCGTCTCCTACGGCGCCGGCACGAAAACCTACCGCCAAGACCGGGGGCTCATCCACTATCTGCTTCGCAACTGGCACACCTCGCCGTTCGAGCAGGTGGTGCTCACGTTCCACGCGAAGATGCCGATCTTCGTCGCCCGGCAGTGGGTCAGGCATCGCACCGCGAAAGTTAATGAAATCAGCGGGAGATATTCCGTGATGAAGGACGAGTTCTACGTCCCTTCGCCGGAGCAGGTTCGCTACCAGAGCGAGTCGAACAAGCAGGGGCGCTCGGATGATGCTCTTCCGCCCCATGAAGCCGCCCGGGTGATCGAGACGATGATCGAGGAGCAGCGGCAAGTGTACGCGAGCTACCAAGGCCTGCTGGATCAGAACGTGGCTCGCGAGCTGGCCCGCTCGAACCTCCCGCTCTCGCTCTACACGGAGTGGTACTGGCAGATCGACCTGCACAACCTCTTCCACTTCCTGCGCCTGCGCCTCGACCCCCACGCGCAGTACGAGATCCGCGCCTACGCCGAGGCGATGGCCGAGTGCGCGCGCGCCGTCGCGCCGCTGGCCTATGAGGCGTTTGAGGAGCACATCCTGGGGTCCCTAACCTTTTCCCGCGCGGAGAGCGAGGCGCTCGCCAAGATGCTCGCGGGCGGCGAGGCGGGACTCGAGGGGCGGGCGCTGGCGACGTTCGAGGAGAAGCTTGCGAAGCTCCGCTCGTCAAGGCCCGCCGAGGAGTTGGAGGAGACGGGCGAGCCGCCGACCGGCGAATGGGCAATAAGCCCAGACAAGACCCAGTAGCCTTCGGGCCACGGGCTCTTAGAGACTGTAGAGACCCCCTCCCCGGCACGAGCCATCCGGGCAAGGGGAGGGGGTCTCTCAACAATCTCTTTGGGAAGATCGGATCGAGCTCGCGGGGCAGCGGTTCTGCCAAAGCCACCGCGTCTTTCGCCCCTCGGGGCGTTCCCGGAATCAGGCGTACACTAAACCCAGGCTCATGCATCGCTTGCTCTGGTCTTTGCCCTTTCTCCTGTTGCATCCCTTCATCCAGGAAAGGGGCCGGCAACCCTCTTATCGTCCGCCATTGAAACTACAGGTCGGAGAGCGACTCTCCGCGGAGTCGTTCAAGGCCTTGAGTGGAGACGAGCTGGTCGTTCGTCGGTTCTACAACAACCGCCGGCAGGAGGAGGTCAAGGTCCGCCTTCGTGGCGTGGACGCTCCGGAACGGGAGCAGCGGTTCTTCGAGGAAGCGAGGAGATACCTTGCCGAACGGACCATAAGCGGCATTAGGGTGGTGGAAGTAAAAAAGGACGGCTGGGCTTTCGTCGATGCGTTCTACATCCAAGCGGCGAAAAGCGATCCGGAGAATTCGGCCTTTCTCTTTACGGAGCCCAACCTTAACGAGAGCCTGATCCGTGCGGGACTAGCTTGGTGGGATCGTCAACCGGGGCCGCAGGCAAAGGATTACGAGGACATAGAGTGGGTGGCACGACACTATCGGCGCGGTCTGTGGGCGGATGACAAGCCGATTCCCCCCTGGAAGTGGCGAAAGCGGCTTGCCAAGCCCACCGGGGCAAAGCGCCCTCGGAAGGGCCGCCTTAAGAGCCGTCGGAAGTCGCGTCCGCCACGGTCCCTTCACCCTTGACGCCGCCCGGGCCGCCGCGGCGGAGGTTCTCCACGCCGGTCTTGCCCCCGCCTGTCGTGCCCTTCGCGCCCCGGGTGTCGTCCTCCAGGGGGCCTTCGGGGTTTCCGATGTCCTCTTGCTTCAGGCCCCCCGGCGGATGCGGATCGTCTTGGACCGCGTTCGGGTTGTCGCCGTCGGGGATGCGCACGGCTAGGCGCCCTTCTTAGCGCGGTCCCCCGCGCCCGGCTCCTGGTGCTGGCCGCCGCCCAGGTCACCCTCGAAGTCGTCCTTGTTCCCGGCGAGACTGCCGCCTTCGATGGCGATGCCGCCACTCTCGGTAACGGCCCTGCTCTCGTCGACACTGCGAACACCCGCATCGGCGCCGGAAGGGTTGCCGGAGTCATTGCCGCCACCCGACTCGGCGGACGCCGCATCCGTGTCGGCGATACCCGGCCTTTGGATGTTCACGTTCAGGTTGCCGCTGTCCTCGTGCTGGAGCGAGCTGTGCGGGTCGGTGCTGCCGCCCGAGGGAGTGTCGCCGGAGGGACCGGTGCCCTGTTCGTAAGGTGGGTCGTAAGGGGGATCGGTATGGTTCATGGTTACTCCGCTTGAAGCGCGCGTTCCGCCTCGCGGGCGTGCCGGCGCTCGATGGCGGGGCCGAGAGCGAGGACGCGCTGGAGGAGCCTTTTGGCCTTGGCTTTCTCGGAAGACTCCAGCAGGATCATACCAGCGTGGTAGAGGGTGCGGGCGTCCTGCGTTCCGTGGGCCATGGCCTTGGCGATCGCCGCCCGCGCTTCCGCTTGGCGTCCCGCCCGGAACGCGGCCCAGGCGAGGGTGTCGTAGCCGACGACGTCCGGCCGCTCCTTGATGTCTCGGCGCGCCGCCGCCAGACCCTCCAGAGCCCGCCCGTGGTCCGCGCAGAAGGCGGCGTACTGACGGTCGAGCGTGTGGCCGTGAGGCTTCGCTTCGTCGTGGGAGTGCGGTTTGTCTCCGGGGGCGTGAGAGTGTCCGGCTTTGGGAACGTGCGCGTGGGCCGGAGCCGCGAGGGCTACGACTTCACCGTAGTGCTCCTGGGCCATCTTCTTGTCCCCAAGTTCCGCGTAGGCGTCGCCCATCAGCGCCAGGATCTCGGGCATCGCGACGATCTCCTCGGTCTTGTGGCCCCACTTCACGACGGCGTTCCAGTTGCCGCGTCCGGCGGCCACCTTGGTCAGGCCGCTCATCGCTTTGTAGCTCTGCGGGTAGATGTCGAGGGCTCCGAGATAGAACGCCTCGGCCTCGCCGGCCCGCCCCATCGCCAGGAGGAGGTTCCCGACCCGGACGTGGTACCAAGCCACGGACTCGCGTGGCATGTGGTTCGCGTCCGCTTCCTTCTGGGCCTTCAGCAGGAGTTCGAGCGCCTTCTCTCTCCCGAATCTCGAGGATGCGCGCGCGGTGGTGAGACGGCTCAGGCGGTCGAGGTACCGGTTGCCCTCCCGAATGGCCTTCTCCGCCTCCTCGTAGTCGCCCATCTCGATCATGATCTCGGCTTCGAGCTGACAGGCCTGCGGATCGCCCGGGGCGATGTTGCGTGCGAGGCGGACCGCCTCGCGGGCG
Organism: Fimbriimonas sp.; assembly: GCA_030447945.1. Next base: position 27,191 of record JAUJNV010000022.1, read on the forward strand.
TCGCGGAAGCGGTGCTGCTCAAGGAGCGCTTGCACGAGGCGGCAGGCGGCCCGCGGGTTGCCGGCGGTGCGTAGCTTCAGAGACTTCCGGGCAGCCTGCTCCGCCGCCACCGCATCTTCCATCGAGTCCTTCGCCCGGGACCGGCGCAGGTGGGCTCCGGACAGCATCGACCAGCCGATGGCGCCCTGAGGATCTCGGACGACGGCCGCCTTTCGCAACTGGATCTCCTTGTCGTCCGCCTGGGGATCGAAGGGAGCACGGGTGTCGACCTGGGCGAGCGCAGGGGCTGCTATCGTCTTGGCGTCCGGCACGCAGCCGGCGCCGAAGAGGGCGACGAGGAGCAGGGAAGGCGGAATCTTCTTCATAAATAAGGAAGCCCGGCGGCACGGGGCCGCCGGGCGGGCGAGTCCTCTACTGAGGGTTGCCCAGATAGGGGAAGCGGTTCGTAAAGCCCTTCCCGTCCGAACCCACGTTGTCACTCGTGAGCGTGGGGATCTGCTTGTTGTCCGCCGGAGCAAGGCCAAGGTCCGAGATCGTCGTTCCGAACACGATGTTCAGTGAAATGTCGACGACGTCGTTGCTCAGCTCGCGTCCGCCGAAGCGGCTGCCCGTCGCGCCGGCCGTCTCGACGCCAAGATAGGCGCCTTGGACGCCCCGCACGGAGAGGTCGGCCTTCATGACGTCGGGGACCAGCACCGCCTTCACGACATCGACCGTCGCTTGGGACCGCCGACCGTTCGGAGCGAAGCTGAAGACTTCGTCGAAGAACTTCTGGATGTCCCGAGCCAGCTCCTGCGGATCTTGCGTCGGGGGAATCTCGTTGTTGACCTTGTGGCGGTTGTTCGCGACGGTCGCGAGGACCTCGTTCACCACGGGGCGAGCGAGACGGTCCATCTGCCGGAACGAGCCGCCGCCCGCGTCGACGCTCGTCGTCGTCCAGACGCCGATGACGCCCAGACGGCCACCACCGCCGCCGGTACCGCCGGTACCACCGGTACCACCGGTTCCGCCACTGCCGCCATTGGTGCCGAATCCGCCGCGGTCATTGTTGCCGCTGCACCCACCCAGGACTACGAAGCCTAGAGCGAGCACCGCTGCGGAAGCGAAGAATGCATTCTTCCTTACCATTATTATCCTCCCGCCGCCAGGCTCGACCTGGGCAGCTCGACCACGATCGCGAGCACGTTGTACCTTCCGACTTCGAAGAAGTCCCTCGCCTGTCCGGGCGGCCTCCACGAGGTCTGCATCGGCTGGTTCGGGTTTGCGGGCGCCGGTGCGCCGAGCGGCGTCGCGCGGTCGGGGAAGATCTCGAAGAACCTCTCCAGGTCGAAGAAGAACGGGTCCTCGCGACGTCCGGCGAACACCCTCATGCCCTCCGTGGGGCTGAAGACCTCATTGAACCGGCCCGCGGTCGGGAACGCGCCCTCGAAGGTGGACACCGTGCCGGTGAGACGGGGGTTGACCGGTCCGGAAATCTGCACGGTCTGGAACTCGGTCTTGGGGCCGAACTTGGCCTGGATGACCTTGTCCTCCACGAAATCTCCGTTCGTGTCGATCTTGAACTGATAGAGCACGTTCGGGTCGAAGCGGGTGTTGCCGCCGTCGGAGCTCGTGATGAGGGGGTTGACCGTCATCACCAAGACGACGTTGTCGGCGTTCTCCTTGCTGGGGAAGACGAATACGTCCGTGAGGTCGGCTCCGGGAGTCCGGACGTTCTCGGGAGTGTCGGCGTGGTCCGAGCCTATGGCCGGAACGATCAGTGCTGCAGCGGCCGCGCCTAGCCCGAGGGCGAGGACGGCTAATCTTTTGCCGCGTAACATTTTCAAACTGCTCTCCTTTCCACCTGCCGTCGTCGACAGGCGGATACTGTGCCTCGGTCGAGGCACGTAGGTAAGATGCTACCGGATCGTCAGGCGTCCACGTGCGATTGAGATCCTCGTGTTGAACCTAGGAAGGCATCCTCTTGCAAATCGATCGAAAAATGATCAGAATGTGAGCGGGGAGCGCTCCTCGTCGGAAGGGTGCGCGCCCAGGGCGGTCCTCCGAAGAAGAGCGCAACGGAGCCTCGTCACAGGCCCTTACGGATCGTCCCGGTCGTGAAGGTGGGCCGGCGGGTGCGTGGCTTCGACGCAGGAGAACGGCTCCAAGATCCGGTACGCGTGCTCCTGCCCCTTGTTCACGACCCACGAGTCTCCGGGCTCGAGGATCACGACCTGGCCCGCGATGTGCAGCTCGGCGCGACCCTTGAGGACGTAGCCGACGGTTTCGTATTCCCGCGCGGCGGCGTGCTTAGGATCGCCGGGCTCCGCGTCCTCCCAGAGGCGCATGGAGACGCTGATGCCCGACGCGAGGTACGTCTGGCCCATCTTGCCGTGCGGGGAAGCCCCGCTGCTGACCTTGGTGATGCTGGTGTTGTTCATGGAATTAGGTGTTGCGGTATTGCGGTGTTACGGTATTGATGCTCCGGAATACCGTAACACCGCAATACCGCAACACCGTCTCTACTCCCTCTTATACACCCCCACCACCTCGCCCTTGGCCAAGACGTGCCCGCGCATTGCGTCGAGGAGGCATGGCGATTGAAGCCGGGTTTGAGGTCGAGCACGGTGTCCAGCGCGAAGAGCTGGAAGTGGTAGTGGTGGGCCGCATCGGCGGCGGGGGCTTGGGGCCGAAGTAGCCGGTGTTGCACGTGTGGTTCGAGCCTTGGATTGCGCCGTCGATGCCCTTCACCTTGTCCCCGGGGAAGCTTGGCCGGGAGCGCGCGTCGTGGTCGTGGGGATGTTCGCGACGAGCCAGTGGACGAAGGGCCGGGGCTGCCCGCTTCGGGGTCCTCCACCATGAGCACCAGGCTTTGGGCGGCGGTGGGAACGCCCGACCAACTGATGGCGGGTGAGGGCGTCGTCGCCGTAGGCGGAGTTCCGCTCGGGGATCGCAGGCGTCGGGGTCGAAGGACTCGGAGCGGACGAGCGTCCCCGGCCGCTTCCGTCTCGGGCAGCGTCGTCCGCGCGCGCCGCGCGTCGATCTTGTTCAGCAGCGCGGGACCCTGGCGGCCGTAGGTGATGTAATCACGCCGTTCGTGTCGTCGCCCACCACGAGCGCACCGTCCTTCATCACCGCGAGCCCGGCCAGCCGGCCGATGTGACCCTCCGTCTCCCCCTCCTTCACGTGGAAGCCGGTGAGGAACGGCTCGAACGCCGTCGGACGGCCCCCTCGTCGAACCGCACGCGCACGACTTCGTAGCCGCTCGGCGGCTTGCGGTTCCAAGAGCCGCGCATGGCCCAGAAGGCGTCGTTCCGGTACTCCCGGGGAAACATGCCGCCCGTGTAGAAGGCGCCTTGGAGCGGCGAGGAGTGGGCCGTGTAGAGGAGGGTCGGTTCCTTGCTCATCGCGGCCCACTTCTCTTTCGTGTAACCGGCCGGAGGCTCGTCGGCAGGATTGAACTTAGAGTTGTCGTACACGTACGGCCAGCCGTAGCGGGCGCCCGGCAGGATCTCGTTCAGCTCTTCCTTCTGGTCGTCGTCCCCCAGCCAGTCGATGCCGTGGTCCATGCCCCACATCCGCTTCGAGGTGGGATGCCAGCCGAAGCCGATGGTGTTGCGAAGACCGCTTGCGTAGATCTTCCGCCCGCGGCCGTCGGCTCCGGCGCGGATGATCGTGGCGTTATCCGGATCGTTTCTTCGCAGGCGTTGCAGGTCGAGCCGACGGAGACGTACATCATCTTGTCCGGCCCAAAGGCGATCGTGCGATTGGGATGCTGCCCCGCGCCCGGAAGGTTTCGGAGCACTAACTCGGAGCGGCCGACGGTGCCGTCCCGCAGGATCGGCGCGCGATCACCTCCGTGACGCTCACCACGTAGAGGTAGCCGTCGCGGATGGCTACGCCGTGCGCGTTCTTCTTTTGCAGGACGGACTTCTGCACGTCCACGGCCGCCGTCGTTGTCCGTGTCGCGCATCATGACGACGTTGCCCATCTCTCGCTGGCTGACGTAGAGCGTGCCGTCAGGGGCGACGGCCATCATGCGCGGGTTCTGCGTCTCGGCGAACTTGGCGATCGCGAAGCCCTCCGGCAGCTTGAGGCCGGCAACGCGCGCTCGGGTGTCGGTTCGAGCTTGGGCAGCTCGTAGACGTGGGTCTGAATCGTAACGTCGTTCGGCTTCTTGTCCGTCCCTTGCCTCGTCAGGATCGCGCCGCCCGTGGCGAGGCCCGTCGCGGCGGGGAGGACGAGGAGTACAGGATGCCTTTGGGTCGGGGGGAGGGAGTGCGCTCATGAGAAGTGTGCCGGGCGGAGCCCCGCACCTTGACAGGGCAAAGGGGCCGCCGGTTCACCTCCCCGCGCGCCTTGCCCGTGTCGCGCAGAGAAGGTTTGTACCTTAGTGGCTGTATAGCAACTGGGACAGCGATTCCGGACCCCCTCGCCTTTTGCTCCGGCAAAGGGAGAGGGGCAGGGGGTGAGGGTTCCGGAAGTCTCGCCTTCTCCCCAAGCTATAGACGTAGAGCCACTGCCCGGAACCCTCACCCCTGCCCCTCTCCCTTTGCCGGAGCAAAAAGGCGAGGGGGTCGGGACCGCTGTCCCAGTTGCTATACAGCCTCTAAGGAACAAAACTCAAAGCGGAGCGCAGGCTTCAGCCCGACAGAAGCCAGCGTCCGTATTATGAGAGGCTCTTAGCCCTTGATGCGGCCCCTAACTCTTGATGCGGAAGGTCTCGGCCATCTTGCGGAACAGGGGCGCCAGCTGCGCTTCCGCGACTTCAGGGTGGTGAAGGTCAAGACGTAGATCTCTCCGCCATGGAAGGCATAGTACTGGTGCATGGCGCAATCCAGCGCCCTCGGGGTGTTCAGCGAGTGCTCGCCTGTCAGGTGGGGCGATTTGGCCGATAGGCAGCTTGTCCTTCTTCGCCGTGAGCGCGCCGAGGTTGGGTACTTGCGCTCGGAGCCCCGACTTCAGGCCCTCGATGAACTTGTCATCGACCGGGGAGCTTGCCGACGTTGCGATGCACGGCGTTGACGTTATCCATGAACTCCTTGCCTACCGACTTCGTGTCGACCGCGAGATTGGAAACTGGCTCTGGTTCATCGTCTTCTCGAGCTGCCCCACGAGGCCGGGATTCCGTTTGGCGACTTCCGCGATCCCCGGCTTGGAAAGCCGGGTCTTTCAGGTTGAGCTCGGCCCAATCCGGGGGAGGCCGATGGTGCAGCTCTTGTCCTTGGCTTCCAGGGTCTTCAGGATTTCTCCAGGCTGGGCTTCGCGCGGCGACGCTTGCCGGGTCGGTGCCCTGCATCCCACCGAGGCGCACAGGACGACGACCAGTAAGGTTCCTCTCATTGGTCACATTGTAGAGCGCGGCCGGGCGCGGTGCCAGGCTTTTCGCGCTGGCAGCGAGGGGCTAATCCTCCGGTAGAGGCTTTCCGCGGGTTTCCGGGGCGAACGTGAGGGCGATCAGGCCGAAGACGTAAATGCAGCCGGAGAGGACGATCGCCGACGCCACGGAGCCACCGGAAACACCGGCCAAGGAGGCGGTGATCACGGGCATGGGGATTGCCAGCGTGCGCCCGACGTTGTAGGCCAAGCCCGCCCCGGTAGCGCGCACGCGGCCCGGGAAAAGCTCAGGGAAGTAGAGCACGAACGCCGCAGAGACGCCGACGGCGAAAAACAAGAACAACGGCATTACCAGCAGAAGCCGCTCGTAGGTCGCACCGCCCGTAACGGCGAGCAGCACGGTGAGGGGGCTTCCGACGAAGAACGCGGCGATCGTCCGCCGCCGACCGAACCGCTCGCACAGGGCGGGCACGGCGATCACCCCTAAAAGCGTCCCGATGTGGGACACCAGAGCGAGGTAGCTCGTACGTGCGTCCACAACCGCCTTCGGCAAGCCCTCGCTGGCCGCCTTGACGAGGTCCGGCTGCCAGTAGGTCGCCGTTCCGGCCCCCGCCACTCCGACCGTGCCGACGATCGCGGCTACGAGGGCGTGGCGACGCCAGAGCGGGTTCCGTAAAAGCTCGGCGAGGGGGAAGGGCGCCGGGCCCTCCCGCACGGACGAGACGGGCCGTTGCTCGCGAACCATCGCGCGGATTGCTACGCAGAGGAGAGCAGGGAGCACGCCGATCACAAAGAGCCAGCGCCAGTTCTGCCCCGCCAGGGCGAGATTCGCGAGCGCCGCGAGGGCCGGGCCGAAAGCGGCGGCGCTTTGGAGGACGGACGCCGCCGGTGCGCGGGCCCGGTCGGGGAACGCCTCGGCGACGAGAGCCACCCCCGCCGCCCACTCCCCCCCGATCCCCATCGCGGCGAGGAACCGCACGACCGCTACCTGCTCGGGCGTGTGGCAGAGCGCGGTGAGCCCGGTGAAGGCGCAGTAGAACAGGATGGTGACCACCAGCGTCCGAGTCCGGCCCCACCGGTCCGCCAGGATGCCGAACGCGAGCCCCCCCACCGCTTGGCCCAGGAAGAACAAGGACTGAATGTTGCCCCCGACCTCCAGCCCATGGGCCTTGAACCCCTCCTCGCCGCCCAGCATCTCCGTGAGCATGGGGACCTTGGCGAAGTTGAACAGCGCCGCGTCCATCACGTCGAAGACCCACCCGAGCCACGCGATCAGCAGCACGGTCCACTGGTACCGGCTCAGCCCGGTGTACCAGCGTGGGGAAGTGGACATCGGGAAAATTTACCTTCCGCTGCCGGTGCCCGTCGAAGGAGGTACACATAGCCTCATGCAAGCGCGGCCCTGGCTTCCGATCCTCCAGCGGTACCAGGGCTTAGTGGGACTACTGCTCCTGTTTATGGTCGCGCTGATGCTTCGCGCGCCGTTCTTCACCGGGGAGAACCTCAGCAACGTGCTGGGCCAACTCGCGGTGCCGGGAGTGCTGGCGATCGGGATGACGTTCGTGATCCTCACGGGAGGCATCGACCTGAGCGTCGGCTCTCACCTGGCGCTGCTCAACTGTGTGATCGCGCTCGCGCTCGCGCGGGGCTGGCCCGTGGCCGCGGTCGGGGCTACAGCGCTCGCTCTCGGCGCCGCCATCGGAGGTCTGCTCGGAGCGTTGGTGGGGGTGACGCGTCTGCAGCCGTTCGTCGTGACGCTCGCGGCCCTGGTCAGCCTGCGGGGGATCGCGTTCGTGATCACCGGAGAAGGGAGCGTGGCGGGTCTCGGGCAATCGCTCGAGTGGCTGGTCGCCCCGTGGCACGGTCTCCCCGTCTCCGGATGGCTTCTGCTGGCGGTCGCACTCCTGTCGCACGGGTTGCTGCGCGGCACCGTTTTCGGCCGCCGCATATTCGCGGTCGGCGGCAACGAGGAGGCGTCCCGGCTCTCGGGCGCGCCGGTGGTGCGCGTTCGAATCGGCGCCTACGCCTTTAACGGGCTATGCGTCGCGATCGCCGCGCTCGTCTATACGGCCCGCAATCGCAGCGGGGCTCCGGAAGCGGGGGTCGGATACGAGCTGGACGCCATCGCCGCCGCCGTCGTGGGCGGCGCGTCGCTGCTCGGCGGATTCGGCAGCGCCTTGGGCGCGTTCGTCGGCGCGCTCTTCATCGTATGCCTGAACGTCCTTCTCATCCTGCAGGGCGTCAACGAGCACCTCGGTTCGGTTTGGAAGGGAGCTATCATCCTGGTAGCGGTGTATCTGCAGAACTTGGGAAGGAGGATGTGACGATGAGGAGTTGGAAAGCGGGCGTATTTTTTGCGTTTGCCTGCGCGGTCGCCGGTTGCGGGCCGGCCGGGGACACGGCGAAGGGCGGCGTAGGCGGCGGGACGGCTCCCGCCGGCAAGGACAAGGCTTTGCCCCTCGTGGCCTTTGTGCAGGCGAACAGCCTGGACCCATGGCGGCAAGTCTTCGATGCGGAGACGGCCGCCGCGGCCCAGAAGCACGCGAGCGAGTTCAAGTACGAGGCGCAAAGCGCGAAGGACGATCCTAACCGCCAGATCGACCTGATCGATACTTACATGCTGAAGAGCCCCAAGGTGCTCCTCATCAGTCCGGCGAAGGAGACCGTCCAGGGCGCGGTGGAGAAGGCGCACGATGCGGGCGTGGCGGTCATCCTACTCGACCGCGCGGTGCCGGGAGAGAAGTACGCGGCGTTGGTGGGCGGCGACAACGTTCAGATCGGGCGCGAGGCGGGTCAGCACATCGTCGAGCGGCTGGGGGGCAAGGGCACGGTGCTCATGATTCAGGGCCTCGCGGGAGCGACGGCCACGGAGGAGCGGCGCAAGGGCGCGATGGAGTCCTTCGCCAAGGCGCCAGGGATCAAGGTGATCCAGGGCAACGACTGCAAGTATCAGCGCCAACCCGCCCGCGCGTACATGGAGAGCTTCCTCCAACGAGGCGAGGCGGTCGACGCCGTCTACGCTCACAACGACGAGATGGCGATCGGCGCGTTCCTCGCCTGGGACGCCCAGGCGCAGAAGGGCAAGAAGCCCCTCTTCGTGGGCGTGGACGCCTGCCAGCAAGAGGTCGTGGAGATGATCCGCGACGGCAAGCTCGACGCGACCTTCAAGTATCCCGTCCCCGGCCCGAAGGGAATCGAAATCGCGGCGGAAATCCTGAAGGGGAACATGCCCAAGGAGAAGCGGGTCGTCCTGCCGACGGAAAAGATCACCAGGGAGAACGCGGAGGCGTACTTGGCGGCGAATCCTAATCTTGCCAAGTAGGCGTTAGGCGTTGGGCGGTGGGATCACTCTCC
>JAUJNV010000023.1 GCA_030447945.1 Fimbriimonas sp.
GCTTCTGCTAAAGGCAGCCCCACTACTTCGACTCGCTGAAAGAGCCGCCACCCCGGCAGTGGGTGGCGGCTCTTTCAGGATTGGCCCGGCCTGATCGACTAGCCGATTCCGCCTCGCCGAGTGCCGCCGCCTCCACGGCGCCCGCCCCGCTCCTGCGGCTTCGCCTCGAAATGTCGCCCGCCGAGCTCCTTGAGTTTGGCCTTCTGCGCGTCGGTCAGGACCTTGGCGATCTCGACGTTCAGATGGTCGTTGTTCTTCTCCATAATCCCGCGCGCGACATCCCGCTCGATCTCGCCGCTTCGCTGTCTCTCCTGAACGCCCTGGTTGGCCATCCGCAGACTTTCCTGGAGGCCGTCTAGCTTCTGCTGCTGCTCCACCGTGATCCCCAGGGTCTTTGCGTTCTCCTTGTTCAGGACCCACCGGTTGCCCATGAGCTGGATAGCGATCTCCTTCAGGCGCTGCCGCTGCTCCGGCGTGAGGACCGCGTCGACGCTCTTGGCGATCTCCGCCATCGCCTCCTCCCTCTGCTTTCGCATCGCTTGGCGATCAGCCTGCTCTCCGCTGCCTGCGCCGCCGGTGAACCGACTTCGCATGCTCTGCTGAATCTCGAGGAGCTTGGCCTTCTGGTCGTCGGTCAGCTTGAGATCCTCTTGGACGTCGGTGCGCCGCAGGAGCATGAGGCTCGAGCCCGCGCCCTGGCCGAAGCCGCCGCGCATCATGCCCTGCCCGAACCCGCCGCGACCCCGGCCCTGGCCGCCACCTTGATCGCCGCCCTGGCGCTCCTGCGCAAATCCGAAGCAGACGAGGGACCAGAGGGTCAATATGACGAGGCACTTCATTCCGTTCTTCATTCTCGCTCCTGGCCGCACGCGGCCTTATGAAGGCCATGACGGAAAAGAACCCGCGCTGTTCAGTAGGGGTCCGATAATGCTGGCGCGTACCGCGGCGCCATCCGCTCAGGCCCTTGCTTCGCGACTCCTAGTGGGCAAGGTGGGACTCGAACCCACACTCCGTGAGGAACCGGAACCTAAATCCGGCGCGTCTACCAATTCCGCCACTCACCCGCTGCCTCCGGGGAGATTACCCCCGGCTCCTTTGTCGAACTCCCGACCGTACGACGACGGAAGAGGCGGCCCGTGACGCTTAATCTTCAGCCGAAGGTAAGGCTGGAGCCTTTGCCACTCCTCCTCGCTGACTACCAGCACCCGAGTGTCCATGAACGCGACCACCCGCGTACCGTCCGGCCATGCTTTGGAGTCGTACAGCAGCGGAGTCTTGGCGGGATCGGGCACGGCGGCTGCCAGCACGCCGCTCACCGCCATGTTGAGGCGGAAGCTTCCCCCTTTGGGATTGTAGGTCTTGAAAACCTCCCGGCTCTTCACGTACGGCTGCACGACGTAAAAGGCGCTTTTCGTGTCGTTCACGTACGGCATCATGTCGTCGCAGTCGGTCATGTACATGATCATCCCGGTGGCAAGCTGCTTCGCGTTGGCGACTGTTCGCTCCTGGGGGCTGCCGGCACCGGTCGCCGGTCCGGGAGGAGTGATCGCCTTCAGCCACGACTCCCGCGTGATGTCCGGCCGAGGCGAGATGCTCGTGATGGCGCTGGTGCGGACGAGATCGAGCCGAAGAGGAGTGGCCGCGCCGCCGGGCTTAGAAAGGCGCTCTACGGCGGCGAGATCCGTATCGAGACGATACGTGACGAGGTACGTGCCCTCGGCCATGGAGATCTCCTCGCCGCTCGTCCAAACGATGTCCATCATTCCGAAGAGCTCCACGGCGGCCCGCCCCCGCGGGTCTGAGCCGTCCCCCATCATGCCGCTCACGATGGCGGGCATGATCGCGCCGAGGAAAGACTCGGGGCCGGTCGATCCTCCCACCTTGAGCCGGACGGCCTGATACCCCTCCGGGAGCTCTTTCACCTTCATTGTCGCGGGAAAGCGTCCCCCGCTAAGCAGGTCGGCTATTCGCGAGTCCTGTGCGGCGACGATCGCGTGGGGAAGCAGGAGCGCGGCGCTCGCGCCTAGCTTGAAGAAGGGGGAACGTAGCTCCATGCCCGTTAGTCCGCGGGCGGGTCCTGCTTGTTTCAGCGGGGGTCGACGGTTCCCTTGAGAAGGACCTTCCCTCCGGTTGCTTGTACGGAGGTGAGGTGGGCGGCTACGGGGAGATCTCGGACGTCCAACACCGGGTTGATGCGATCGAGCTGGCCTTGGACGAGGGCCGTCGGGTTCATCCCCATCGCTTCCACGGATTCGAGGTCGACGAATAGGCGCTTGCCTTCGTCGATCCGGAGACGGCACACCGCGTTGGCCCTCACTTCGATGAACATGGTCTTCGTCGCCTGGATGTGGACCCTCTCGTCCCCGACCCGGACCACGAAGTTCCTCAGCCCTCCGGGCGACTGCGACTCCAGGAACGCGGCTAGCGCGCTCTCGCTCACCGTCGCCTCCAGCCGCCCCGGCTGCGTGGCGGCGATGTGGAAGGGCGTCTTCTGTAACCGGAGGCCCTCGCCCCACAGGTCGAGTGTGTCGAGCCGTAGCCCCATCGGCAGCACCACGCCCTTCAGGTGTGCCTCGAGTCCTCCTACTTCCAGCGTCTCGCTCACCCGTGCACGCTACCCGGTTACAATGGGAGGCGATGACGACCCTCGCGCTCGCCCTGCTCCTCGCGCCGCCTCCCGCGCCGCCCGCGGTGCCCCGGGAGTTCCGAGCCGTGTGGGTGGCGACGGTCGACAACATCGACTGGCCCTCAAAGAGGGGCCTACCCGCGGCCCAGCAGAAGTCCGAGCTTTTGGACATCATCGACCTCTGCGCGCGGATGCGGCTGAACGCCATCATCCTCCAGATCCGGCCGGCCACGGATGCGCTCTACCCGTCGAAGATCGAGCCGTGGTCGGAGTACCTGACGGGCCGCCAAGGCCAGCCGCCCAGCCCTCCGTGGGATCCGCTGAAGTTCGCGGTCGAGGAGTCGCACAAGCGCGGGATGGAGTTGCACGTCTGGCTAAACCCATACCGCTCGAAGCACCCGAGCGCCAAGGGTCCGCTCGCCGCGAACCACATCGCCAACACTCACCCGAAGGTGGTCAAGACGTACGCGAACATGCTCTGGATGGACCCCGGCGAACCGGTGGTCCAGCGACGCAGTCTGGCGGTGGTGCAGGACGTCGTGCGGCGGTACGACATCGACGGCGTCCACATCGACGACTACTTCTACCCCTATCCGGTTAAGGGCCATGAGTTCCCGGATGAACCCAGCTATGCCGCCTTCCGGGCGCGCGGCGGCAAGCTGGCCAGAGACGATTGGCGGCGGCGCAACGTGGACACGTTCGTGAGGGACCTTTATGCCACGATCAAGCGCGAGAAGCGGTGGGTGAAGTTCGGTATCAGCCCATTCGGCATTTACCGCCCGGGAATCCCCGCCGGCATCGCCGCCGGGATCGACCAGTACGCGGAGCTCTACGCCGACGCCCGGAAGTGGCTCGTCGAGGGGTGGTGCGACTACTACACGCCTCAGCTCTACTGGCCCATCGCCCAAACGAAGCAAAGCTACCCGGTGCTCCTGAAGTGGTGGACCGGTCAGAACCCTAAGCGCCGCCACCTCTGGCCGGGCAATTTCACGGGGCGCACCATGCCCTGGGAAGGCAACTGGAAGGCCAAGGAAGTCCTCGACCAGATCGCGATCACGCGCCGGATGGCGGGGGCGACGGGCAACGTGCACTTTAGCATGCGCGCCTTCAAAGGGAACTACAACAAGATCACGGACGCGCTGCGCGACGGTCCCTACGCCGAAGGCGCGATCCCGCCCGCCTCCACCTGGCTGGACGGCAAGCCCCCTCAAGCGCCGGCCGTCAGCTTGAGCCGAGGCACGCCGACGAGCAAAGTCTACTGGGAGCAGCAAGGCGTCGAGCCCTCTATGTGGTGGGTCGTTTGGACGCGCGCCCGCGGCGAGTGGGACACGACGGTGCTGCCGGGCAACCGGAGCTCCCTGGGGATCGCCAGCGCCGGACGGAGGGCGTTCGACTACGTCGGCGTAGCCGCCGTCGACCGCTCGGGCAACATGTCGCAAGTCGCGCTTCCTGGACAGTAAGAGCCTCTAATGGAACCGATGCCGGCTTCCGGCGGGCTGAAGCCCCGCGCTTCGTTTAGGTTCTGTTGGAGGCTCTAAGCCGACTCGCCGGAGGGTGGGTCTCCCACGGGCAGCGAGATTGTGAAGGTCGAGCCCACGTTGAGGGCGCTTTCCACGCGGACCTTCCCCCCGTGCGCCTCCACGATGTGGCGCACGATGCTGAGGCCGAGGCCCGTGCCGCCCGTGGAGCGGGAGCGGCCCTTATCCACGCGGTAGAACCGCTCGAATACCCTCGGCAGGTGCTCCGCCGCAATGCCGATTCCCGTGTCCCTCACCTTGATTTCGGCGCGCTGGCCTCCGCACTTCAGCGAGACCTCGACGTCGCCGCGGAGGGTGTAGTTGATGGCGTTCTCGACCAGATTGAGCGCGACCTGCCGCATCTGCGCCTCGTTCGCTTCCACCATGCACCGTTCGGGCGCTTCGAGCGTTAGGCGAAGCCCCTTTTCAGACGCCTGTCCTTGCAGCCCCGAGCTAGCCTCCCGGAGAACTTCCGCTACGTTACACGCCTGCTTGCGTACCGGGTTCGACTCGGCGGCGCTGAGAACGAGCAAGTCCTGGGACATGGTGGAGAGGCGGTCGACTTCGGCGACGATGTTGGACAAATACCGCTGGGAGAGGGGAGGGTCCGGCTCCTCGGCGTCGAGAAGCGTCTCGGCCTGCGCACGGATGATGGTGAGGGGCGTCCGCAGTTCGTGCGACACGTTCGAAACGAAGTCCTGGCGAATCCGCTCGAGTCGGCGGAGGTCGGTAATCTCGTAGAGCGAGAGAAACACACGGCCGTCCCGCTGGCTCTGCGTCCACGCCTTCGCTTGGCCGACTCGCTCGGCGGTCGATCCAAAACTCACTTCCGCCGGCTGGGCGCTTCCCGTTGTCGCTGCGGCGCGGACGAGGGCTTCCAGAGGTGGTGACAGGGTGACCTCAAGGAGCAATCGCCCTGCGGGCCGGTCGAAACCGAATACCTCTTGAGCCCGGCGGTTCGCGTACCGAACGGTAGCTTGGCCGTCGCAGACGAAGAGGGCGACGTCGAGCCCGTCCGCGAGCGCGTCGACCGCCTGCCTCTGGTCCTCCAGATCGCCCCGCAGGGCCTCCACTTCGGCGCTGCGCATGTCGAGCGCGCTCCTCCGTTCCCGCAACTCGCCTCCTGCCCTAAGGCCGGCCAGCGTGAGCAGCACCGCGACCGAAGCCGCCGCCCAACCGAGGCCTGGCCCGGCGGCTCCGAGGAACCCGGCGACGGCCACCGCGGCGAGGGCCGCCGCGAGAGCCCAGCAGACTGCCGCCGTCCATCCCACCGTGCGTGCCAACACTAACGTTTAGGACGTGGCAAAGGCTGCCGTCTCATCGTCGATGTTCTGTGGGCTGCCAGGGGGTAACGTGCGCCCCATGTTCCGCTCCACTACCGTGGTTGGCGTCCGCCGCGACGGCCGGACCGCGATTGCCGCCGACGGGCAGGTCACCTTCGGAGAGTCGACCATCCTCAAGCACAGGGCGCGCAAGGTGCGACGGCTCGCCGGAGGAAGGGTCGTCTGCGGCTTCGCGGGGAGCGTCGCGGACGCCCAGGCGCTGCAAGACCGGTTCGAGTCGAAGCTAGAAGCTTTCGGGGGCAACTTGCGGAGGGCGGCGGTGGAGTTCGCGAAAGAGTGGCGCACGGACAAGGTGTTGCGCCAGTTGAACGCGCTCATGCTCGTGGCCGACACTGAGGGGATGCTCCTCGTCGGGGGAGACGGCAACGTCATCGAGCCGGACGACGACGTGGCCGGCATCGGGTCCGGGGGGTCCTCTTCGCGCTCGCGGCGGCGCGCGCCCTTATGGTCAACACCCCGCTCGACGCCGAGGCCATCGCGCGCGAATCAATGCGGATCGCGCGGCGGAGATTTGCGTGTTTACGAACGAACAGGTGGTCGTCGAGGTGGTCTAAGCCTGAGGAGGCGATGTCGATGCCTGGAGCGTGGAACCCAAAGGACGAGCGAAAGTACGAGCACATCAAGGAGAGCGAACTGGAGCGCGGTGTCCCCGAGGAGCGCGCCGAGGAGATCGCGGCCCGCACGGTGAACAAGGGACGCCGCCAGGAAGGCCGAACGCCGAACAAGCGGACCCAAGGCACCGGCAACCCCAATCGCCCTCTGGAAGAGCACACGCGCGACGAGCTCTACAACCAGGCGAAGGAGCTAAAGATTGGCGGCATCAGCCGCATGCGGAAAGCCGAGCTGATTACAGCAATTGGAAGTCAGGCTTAGGCTATCGGGCCGCGCCGACCGGGCTGCCCGGCTCATGCCGCCAGCCGGCCGCGTTTCTCATTCGAATCAGGGAGTAGTGCAGGCTCGTGGCGACGAGGCGTTCTCCTAACGCGACGAGCGAGGGCAGCAGCCGAAGCTCGACGGACGCCTCTTCCAGTCGTCCGAGCGGGAAGTTCCAGTCGCTCGATGTGCACAGCGGCGCCACGGTGGCGGCAAACATGCACGCCGTGGTCGCGGCAGTCGATGAAACCGCTGTCCGGCTCGAAAGCGTAACGGTAAAGGGGAGTCGACTGGAGACTCTGGAGCCACCGGTGCTCGATGGCGATCGTCATGCGCAGCGTCAGGTCCGGCCACCAGGCGACGCGGTCGGCCTCGGTAGTGGTGGGCAACGGCCAGAACGCCACGCGGGGGGCGGTTGCGGGGGAAGAAGTAGAGCGGGGCGTGACGCTCGTCGATGGTCCACACGAGCGGCTCGCGATCTGGGTGGGCGAGCGGGGCTCGGGGGACGAACCGCTCGATAGTCGGATCCTCGCTGAAGTGGTAGAGCATGCGTTCTGGGTCGTAGGAAGAAGCGGATTATGCCCTGGAAGAACTTCACGATGTGGCGAGGGCGTTTGCCGCACTGGCGCGCCGAGGACGTCACCTACTTCGTGACCTTCCGCCATCGACGCGCACTCGACGAGAGCGAGCGGCGGATGATGCTGCGCGCCTTGATCAAGCCCGATGGGCGGCGCTGGGACCTGGAGATCGTGTGCGTGCTACCGGAACGCACGGACTTGATCTTCACTGTGCGCGAAGCGCCCACGGGCGCGCCGTACGAGCTGGCCCAAATCGTGGAAAAGGCGAAAGCGAAGGTCGGGCGGGCGATCGTGAAGAAGTCGGGCGATCGGTATCCGCCCTTCTACGATGAGAGCTACGACCGCATCATTCGCGACGAAGCGGAGCGAGAGGAGCGTTGGCAGGCCATGTCTTCGATGCCCCGTGAACGAAGAGCTGGCCGAGGATCCCGAAGAGTACGACGGCCTCTGGGTTGCCAACGCGCCCGAGTGAGTCCCGGCGGTGGGAACCTCCGTCCACGGCCTGGTGTATAAAATGGTATTGAGCGTGGGGGACTCAAGTCGCTTGCTTCCACGTCGATGAGGTAGAACAGGAAATATGGGAAGGACAGTAGGTATCGACCTCGGCACGACGAACTCCGTCGTCGCCGTTATGGAGGGTGGTGAGCCGACCGTTATCGCGACGGCAGAGGGCTCGCGCACGCTCCCCAGCGTTGTCGCGTTCAAGCAGAACGGCGAGCGGCTGGTCGGCGTTACGGCCAAACGGCAGGCCATCGTGAACTCCGACAACACGATTTACTCTATTAAGCGTTTCATGGGCCACCGCTACGACGAGGTCCAGGAAGAGGCGAAGCGCGTGGGCTATTCGGTCCGGCAGAGCAAAAACGGCACCGCCGTCGCCTATGTCCCCGCGTTGGGGAAGGAGCTCACGCCCGAAGAAGTTTCGGCGATGATCCTCCAGAAGCTCAAGGCGGACGCCGAGGCGTACCTGGGCGAAACGGTCGATCAGGCCGTCATCACGGTGCCCGCGTACTTCGACGACAGCCAGCGCCACGCGACGAAGAACGCGGGCGAGATCGCGGGCCTCAAGGTTCTGCGCATCATCAACGAGCCGACGGCGGCCTCGCTCGCCTACGGCCTCGACAAGAAGGCCAACGAGACGATCCTCGTCTTCGACCTGGGCGGCGGAACGTTCGACGTGTCGATTCTCGACGTCGGAGAGGGCGTCTTCGACGTGCTCGCCACCGCGGGCGACAGCCACCTCGGGGGCGACGACTTCGACCAGAAGATCGTCGAATACCTGGCCGCTGAGTTCAAGAAGGACCAGGGCGTGGACCTCACCAAGGACCGGGCCGCCGTGCAGCGCCTGCGCGAGGCGGCGGAGCGCGCGAAGATCGAACTCTCGGGCCAGATGAGCACGGCGATCAACCTGCCGTACATCACGGCCGTCGACAACGAACCCCGGCACCTCGATGTGAGCCTCACGCGGGCCAAGTTCGAAGAGTTGACGGCGGGCCTGATGGAGCGCGTCCAGCGCCCGTTCCAGCAGGCGCTCGACGACGCGAAGAAGAAGCCGGGCGAGATCGATGAGATCGTGCTCGTCGGCGGCTCCACGCGCATGCCGCAGGTTCAGGAGCTCGTCAAGAAGCTCACCGGCAAGGAACCGAATCGCAGCGTCAACCCTGACGAGGTCGTGGCGGTGGGCGCGGCGATCCAGGGTGGCATCCTCGGCGGCGAGTTCGGGAAGGACATCGTCCTGCTGGACGTCACTCCGCTCAGCCTTGGTGTCGAGACCCAGGGCGGCATCTTCGACAAGCTCATCGACCGCAACACGACGATCCCCTCCAAGAAGAGCCGGATCTACACTACCGCGGCCGACAACCAGCCGGAGGTGGAAATCCACATCCTGCAGGGCGAGCGCCCGATGGCGCGGGACAACAAGAGTCTCGGCCGCTTCCACCTGGCGGGCATTCCGCCCGCGCCCGCTCGGGTCCCGCAGATCGAGGTCACCTTCGACATCGACGCGAACGGCATCCTGAACGTTACGGCCCAGGAGAAGGGCACCGGCGCCAAGCAGAGTATCACGATCACCGGCTCGGGCAACCTGAACCGCGATGAAATCGACCGGATGATGCGCGAGGCGG
Source organism: Fimbriimonas sp. (assembly GCA_030447945.1). Next base: position 9,061 of record JAUJNV010000023.1, read on the forward strand.
AGATGAACGCGGACGAGGATCGCCGCCAGCAGGAGATGATCGAACTGAAGAACCGGGCCGAGGGCCTGGCTCATCAGACCGAACGCACCCTCCGCGACGCCGGCGACAAGGTCGACGAGGCCACCCGCCAGCGCGCCACCGAGAAGATTGAGGCTGTTCGTCGTGCCGTGCAGGGGGACGACCAGGTCTAGATCCACCGTGCGCACGACGAGCTGGAGTCCACCTCCCACGCGATAGCGGAGCGGCTCTACCAAGCTGCGAGCGCGACCGGCCCGGGGGATGAGGAGCGCGAGACGGCCGGGGCGGGAGCCCGCACTGGCGGCTCAGGTGACCCGGACGTTATCGATGCGGACTTCAAGGAAGAGAAGTAAGCGCTTCTCCGTCACCCCCAAAAGCCCGCAGAGCCATCTCTGGGGGCTTTTCGTCTGCCCTTTCCTGATGCCTCCAGGCGCGCCGGCGGGAGGCATCAGGAAGACGAACAGCGGACATCTTCCATAATCTTCCCATGGCCTCTCAGCCTCTCCTGGTCCCCACGCCAGATCCGTCCACCGACGCTGGCTACGAGGTACGCCACTGGACGCGGGCGGAATATGAGCGACTGGTGGAAGCGGCGTTCTTCGGACCCGAGGAGCGGCTGGAGCTGATCCAAGGGGAGGTGATTCGAAAGTTGCCGCTGGGGGGCAAGCACGCGACTGCCTTGGCAAAAATTCATCAAGCTTTAGGCCCTATTGCTCTTCTGGGCACGCATCTCCGGCAGCAATCGCCGAGTCTTCTGGGCGAGAACAGCGTGCCGGAGCCCGATGCGGCGGTGATCCAAGGAGAGCCGGACGATTACCCGACTCACCCTAGCGCAGCGCACGTCTTGCTCGTCGTGGAGGTATCTGAGAGCAGCTTGCCCTTCGACCAAAAGGTCAAGACGCGTATCTACTGCGCGGCGGGCATCAAGGAGTACTGCGTCGTGTACTAAGCTGAGCGGCGGCTGGTGGTGTATTGAGAACCGCGGGGGAGGCCGGGTATGGAACCATCGTCTCCCGAGATGATCGCTCTGCCGTCCCTCCGCTGTTCGAGCCGGAGCCAGAGGTTGCGGTGCGGGACATCTTGCCACGCGAAGGGACGGCTTGAGCCGCCGCCACTGGTAAGATTTACCGAACCATGGCATCGCCCGCCCACGCCGCCGCGAGGGAAAGGGTGACGCTTCCGAGGGAGTAAAGAGTGCGCGGGAAGCCTCGCCTTCCCCGAAGCATCGCGAGCGTCTCGACCGAAAAGGCCGAGAACGTCGTGTACCCGCCGAGCAACCCTAGGGCGACGAGCAACCTCCAGCCGTTGGGCCACCCGTGCCGCGCCTGCAAGCCAAGAAAGAGGCCGATGAGGAGAGCCCCGGACACGTTGACGAAGAGGGTTCCCCACGGGAAACTCGTCCCAAAGCGCGCCTGCGCCCAGCCGCCGAGCCAGTACCGGAGGTTCGCGCCGATGCCTGCCCCGAAGAAAATCAGCGTGCTCTGCAAGATCGGGCTCATGGCGCGGTATGTATCAGCGACGGTGCGACCGACATTATAAATACCAGTATGAAAACTCGACTCGCTCTCTTCGCCACGCTCTCCTTCATCGTCGCCCAGCTCATCAGCGGATGCGCCGGCATCGCCGCAGCGCTCGACGTGACCCAGTTCGCCGCCGGCACCTACAGCGGCTCGTATCGGTCCCAGGGCGGTGAGCAGAGCGGCACCGCCACCATTACCGTATCAAGGAAGGACAGATTCTCGGAACGGGGCACAACGACACGCTGAACGCGGACTTCACGATTGACGCGCACCTCGCGAACTCGGGCACGATCCGCGGCACGATTGTCACGAACGGCAACTCGGACCCGCTGAACGGCAAGCTCACTTACAAGGAGAGCGCGCTCAGCGGCGGCCTCACCCAAACGATGGACGACGGTTCCAAGCTGGTCCTGGACTTCGACCTCCGCAAGCAGTAGAGGCGGTACGCTCCCCGTAGCATGGTGCGGGAAGAGTTTATCGGCAGGTGGGATATCACGGTGGGCGACGGGGGAGGGGTTCCCCTCATGGCTCGAGCTCCGGGCGGACGGCAGCGGCCACTTCGTCGGGCGCGTCGGCAGCGCGCGACCTCTGGCGTACGCCGGGTGGAGGGGGAACAAATCGTGTTCTCCCTTCCACCCCAGTACGAGCAGCGGCGTGGCGAGCGCGATCTGGTGTTTCGCGGCTCATTGCGGGGGATCGGCTGCAAGGAACGACGGTTTCCGATGCAGGCGAACCGGTGGAATGGACCGCGCTCCGCGCCCCCAGCTTCGAACGGTCGGAGCCGCCGCGCTGGGGCGAAGCCGTCGAGCTGTTTAATGGCCGCGACCTGGAGCGGCTGGGCACGGAAGGACGCGCACCTGGACCTCCAGTGGACCGTCGAGAATGGCGAGCTCGTGAACCGGAAGGTCGGCAGCGACCTCGTGACGGAGCAGGCCTTTAGCGACTTTCGGCTCGTCTGCGAGTACCGCTATCCCGAGAAGAGCAACAGCGGCATCTACCTGCGCGGTCGGTATGAGGTACAGATCCTCGACGATCATGGCGTTGCGCCTCACGTCGGCGGCAGCGGCGCGATCTACGGCTTCCTCGCGCCCAGCGAGAATGCCGCGCTGCCGCCGGACGAATGGCAGCGGGTGGAGATCGAACTGGTGGGCCGCACCGTAACGATCGTGCTCAACGGCCGGAAGGTGATCGACGGGCAGAGATCCCGGGATTACGGGCGGCGCGCTGGACAGTAACGAGGGCGCACTGGGGCGGATCTTTCTCCAAGGCGACCATGGGCCGGTCGTCTTCCGTAGGGTGACGCTCGCCGGGGCGTAGGCCGCCTTGCGCGGCCCGCAACGTTAGGCTAAAGAGTCTCCGTGACTTTCCGGATGTGCTGGGGGTTGTCCGGGTCAAGGCCGCGCTCGCGCGCCGCATGGAGCGCGAGCCACTGCGCAAAGACGACGTCCCAGAGCGGACGCAACTCCTCAGGCACCGGGGCTGAGGGCGCTTCCAAGATGCAGGAACCCTGCGCCGCCAACTCCGGCTTCGGACCGTCGAAGGAGATCACTATGCTGCCGGGTCCGGCGAGCGCTTTAGGTCCATGCTCGAAGTCGGCGGAAGAGTAGCTTTTGCACGGCAACAGCGCGCACTCCATTAGCTTCAACGCGGCCTCTTGAGCCGTCGCAAAGCCGTAGCCGCGGCCGAGGGCGAAGAACGGCCCGCCCCCTTGGAGCATGCGGCTGCTCGCCTCTCTCGCCGCCTGGCTCACCGCTTCCACCCACCCGTCGTCAGGGAGCAGGCTCCGAGGGTCGGGGAGTCGGGCGTCCATCGCGCGGGCCGTCTGGTACAGCGCGAGAAGGGAAGAAGAGTAAGTCTTTGTCGCCGCCACCGACGTCTCCTCGCCGGCTTCTAGCAGCAGCGAGAACTCGGCCTCCTTCGTGAGGCGCGAACCGGCGGTGTTCGTGATCGCGAGCGTTAGGTGGCGGTCGACCCTGAGCGCGCTCAGCACCTCCGCCACGTCGGGCGCCGCTCCGCTTTGTGAGATGCCGATGCCGAGGCACCGCTTGTACCGGACGTGCCGCCCGTAGCGGGTGAGCACGGACGGGGCGGCGAGGCTCACGGGGATTTCCAGGTGGACTTCGATCAGGTACCGAGCGTACAGCGCCGCGTTGTCCGAAGAGCCCCGCGCGGCGAGGAGAACCATGTCCAGCTTGCGGTCGGAGACCGCCCGCAGAAGGGGCGGCCAGAACCCTTTCGCGCCCCGTGCCAGCACTTCCGGCTGCTCCCGTATCTCCCGTTCCATCCTCTCGCCGAGCATGCTCCGCAGGATACTGCCCTCCGTTCCGCCATAATGCGCTTGAAGCACTATGAAGTTCGCCCTGCTCGCCTCCGTTTTGCTCTCATTCCAGGGAGCGCCGCCCCCTCAGACCGCCACCTTCACGGACAAGCGGCTCGGGCTATCGTTCGACCACCCGGCAACGTGGATCGTCGGAAAGCCTGAAAAGAACAGCACGAAGGTTAGGATCCCGATCGCGGGCACTACGGAGTCGGCGGACCTGGAGATTTACCGGGGCGCCTTCGCCAGTCCGCCGGACATCTGGCAGACCTCCCAGCTCCGGCTGAACGAGCAACTGCGGCGTCGGGTCACGCGGCAGTGGGAGCAGGAGATTCTTGGCGCTCCGATGCTGCTCACGCGCATTGAGTTCGAGGCAGCGGGACGCCCCATGAACACCCTCACGGGGCTCTTTTACACGCGGTCCCCGGAAAAGCTCTTGTTCCGCCTCACGGCGCCCGCGTCTGAGTTCGACAAGGCGCAGTACGAGTTCGAGACAGCCATGCAGACACTCCGTACGGTGAGCGGCGGCCTCCCGCAAGCGGAGGACCCAGACCGCCGTCCCGATCCCCAGGCCCCCGCGCAAAAGCCTGCGGAGCCGCCCCCTCCCCGGCGGAGGCTCGAAACGAACGCCCCCACCGTAAAGCTGGTGAAGGCCCCGGTCGTGATTCCCGCCACGGTCTCCGAGCGGAATGTCGAGCTGCGCGTTCCCTCAGGTTGGACCGCCGAGGCCGGAGACGGGGGCGGCATGACGCTGCGCCACCCCTCGCTCTCGTCGCAGATACGCCTCTCGCTGCACTCCACCTTGGACTCGGAGGCCGCTATGCGCACTCTGCTGCGTGCTTCCGGCGAGAGCCTGAAGGACTTCCAGAAGGTGTCCACCCGGCAGGAAGACGAGCCCAAGGCGAATCAGGCCGGTTGCACGGTGGTGGCCATCTGGCGCACCGGGGTTGCTGCGTCGGGCAACCTGACGACCCTCGATGCAACCGGGGCCATGGGCGAGTTCTACTTCCTCGTGTCTTACCGACCACAGAACGTGGCCGACCGAAAACTGCTGGAGGCATTACTGAACGCGGTCAGCATCGAGCCCGCCGCGTGATCGTCGCCCTCAGCACTTCCAGCCCGGTGGCCAGTGTCGCCCTGCTGACTCCGGCCGGCGAGTTGATCTGGTCAGGAGAAGAGCGCGCGCCGGGGGCGGCGAGTGGCGCGTGCATTTCTCTGTTCGAGCGGATGTGCGGCGAAGTCGGCTTTCGCGTGGACGATGCCCCACTTCTTCGCCGCCGATTTGGGACCCGGCGGCTTCACCGGCGTACGCGTCGGGGTGACGGCGAAGGCGCCGCGTTCGCGTGCCGCGCCGAAACGATCGGCGCGACCAGCTTCGACCTCATCGATCCAGGGCAGACCGTGGCCGTCCCGAGCAAGAGGGCGAGTACCTGGCGCGGGTCCCGGGCGAGGCGCCTCAGAGGGCGACGGAGCTTCCTCGGGGAGATATTGTGGGCTATGGCTTTCGGGATCGGGAGGAGTACCCGCGCGCGGCGGGGTTCGCATGCCTCGTGACTCGATTGACGCCCATGCGGCCGGAGCTCCTGCTGCCGGTGTACGGGAGCGAGCCCAGCATCTCGGTGCCCAAGAAACCCTACGCGCCGAGAGTGAACGCCGGTGGTTGACGGCGTCGACATCCGGCGCAACGTCTCCTCAGACCGTACGCCACTCTGCGGGCGGGGCGCGGTCGAGGCTTTCGCGGTGGCGCGCCACGCCGACGAGTTGGCGCACGTCGCCACCTTGGCGCAGGAATCGGGCGTGGCGACGAGCGTGCTGGGGAAGCAACGTGTTGCCGTCGGACGACGGCGTGCCTGGCCTGGTACTGTAACCTCGCACGTCGGATCGTGGTCGCTCGTAGCGGCGAAGTGCTGGCGGACACCGGCTGCGCATTCCAGGAGCTTTTTCTGAAGACCGCTCAGGCCAATCTACGAGGCTTGGAGTTCGCGGTGGGCATTCCAGGCACTCTCGGCGGGGCGCTGGTCAGCAACGCGGGTGCGTACCGTAGCAGCGTTTCAGAGTTTCTGACGGGGCTTGAGATCGTCCACGCGGGGCAGCGGCAGTGGGTGGAGCCTTTCCTGATGGGCTTTGCCTACCGCGATTCGGTCTTGCGGCGGGCCAACCCTCCGCCTTGCGTCGTGCTCAGAGTGATGATGAAGCTGCCGACGGGCTCGCCCAAGGGCATCTACGACGAGGCACGCGAGTATCAGCGCCAGCGGATCGGCAAGCAGCCGCCTTCGGCCAGCGCGGGCAGCTTCTTCAAGAACGTGAACGACAAGGAGCTGGCGGCCTCGCTCGAGGGCTTGCCGAAGGCGCTAAAGCAGGCCGGAGTCGTGCCGGCCGGGTACCTCATCGAAGCCTGCGGGCTCAAGGGCCACCGCTTCGGGGGCGCGATGATCGGGCGGCGGCACGCTAACTTCGTGCTCAACGTCGGGGGCGCGACGGCGACGGAGATCCGCCGTTTGGCGATCTACGTGAGGCGCCAGGTGCGACAGCGGTTTGAGGTCGACCTGGAGGAAGAGGTGCTCTACCTCGGCGACTGGAGCCGGTTCGCCGCGTGATCTGTCGCTACTTGTTCCGGATCCTTTCGGGCAGCGATAGGGCGCCGGAGTCGATGACGTGAAGAGCCACGAAGTACGCCAGGGTAAGGGCGAGACTTGCAAGGAGAAGGTTGAGGGAAACCGTCAGCATCGAGAGGCCGTACCGCCGCGCGAACCGGTTTTGCCGCGCGATGGAGGCCCGAGCGCCTTGCCGCATCCGCGGCGGCAACATTTGGGCCGAGCCCCGTTGCAGCCCTTTCATCCACCGACGGCGCAGCAGCCACAGCATCGCCGTCCAGAGGCGGCGGGCCATCCAAGCGGCGAGGGCGCTCATCTCTCCCTTCCTACGTCCCTCGGTTAGACTGACGGCGTGGGAGGATTAGACCATGCCCTGCTGGAGTGGATCAATCACTGGCCCGAGTGGCTGGCTCCGACGATGCAGTTCTTGAGCGAGGCGACCCGGCACGGCTGGGTCCGCGTCGTCCTCATCGCGCTCCTCGCCGGCATGCTCCTGAGCGGATCGAAGAACCGCAAGGCCGCGCTTCATACGCTGGTCGCCTTCCCTATTGCGAACGAAATGACGGACGTGTTCAAAGGCACTTTCCCCACGCCCCGCCCGTGCCAGGTAGCCGATGTGATCACACGCGTCGGCTGTTCGGATAACCCCGGGACCGCAAGCGCGCACAGCGCGAACATGGCGGCGGTCGCGTTCATCGTGGTCTATTACCTCCGGGGGTGGGGAGCCGTCTGGGTTTTGATCGCCCTCTTCACCGGCCTGTCGAGGGTTTACAACGGGGTCCACTATCCGTGGCAGGTCCTGCTCGGCTGGCTCTGCGGCGCGTTCGCGGGTCTACTGGTTACAAAGACCTGGGAGGCGTTCGTTCGCCTGCGCGAGCGCGTAAGGGAAGGGAAGGAGCCGGATGCCCAAGGACAGGTTTAAGCCTCATCAGATCGCGTTGCTCTTCGCCGGGCTGGCGTCCGCGGCGGCGTGGGCCGTGCCCCTCTTGCGGAGCCTGATGCTGCCCCTCCTGTACTTGAACACGCACCTCCACGAGCTCTGCCACGCTCTGGCCGCGGAGCTGACGGGGGGCGAGGTTCAAAAGATCGTTGTGCACGCGGACGGCAGCGGCATGACGCCGGTGAGCGGAGGGGGCCTGCTCCTGCTCGCTTCCTCCGGTTATGTGGGCGCTTCGATGATCGGCGCCGCGATGATCTTCTACGGGCGAACTCCGAGCGGCGCCAAACTGGTCCTGCGCCTGCTCGCGCTCACCCTCGGCTTCTCCATGATTGTGTTCGTCCGAGGCGACGCCATCGGCGTGGCCTCCGGCCTCGTATGGGTGGCGGGGCTGTGGGGCCTCTCGACGTACCTCAAGGATCGGGCGCTGCTGTTCGCGGCGCAGTTCCTGGGGCTGCAGCAGTGCCTGAACTCGCTCCAGTCCGTGTACGTCCTCATGCGCCTGAGTGCGCTGGGGACGGAGCATAGCGACGCGGCAATCATGGCCCGCGCAAGCCACATCCCGGCTATGGTCTGGGCAGTCTCCTGGTGCATCCTGAGCGTGGCGGCGATCGGCCTGAGCGTGCGCGCCGCGTGGTCTAGGGAGACGCGGACGGGCGGATGACGGGCAGGGGCTCGGCGACCTCGACGTGCCCTAGTTCCTCCACCACTTGTCCGTCCACTGCGATGCGGATGCTGTCGACATCGGAGAACTGTCCGAGCGCCATCTGCAGCGCCTTGAGGAGATCGCCCTCCTCCGAGCTGCCTAGCCCATCGCGGACGGCCGCATTGAAGTCGAGAACGGCCGTGCCCCCGTCGAGCTTCACGCCCCGCGACTGAACGGTGCTTAGGCCGAGTCCCTGGATCGTCTCCCGCGTCACGAACGCCTTTGGGTCCTCGCCGTCCGGCACGGGCTTCTCAATGCGCGCCATCCGGAGAGCGGAGCCGGCGCGGACGGCTACGAAGTAGCGACTCTCGGCCGGGGCGGGCTTGGGGTCTGGATTCTTGACCTGAGCTGCGGGGGCATCGGCCTTGCTCGGCTCTTCGCGCCGCAGGTCCGGAGCAACCTTAGCGGCGTCGGGGGTCGAGCGCACGTACAGACCAAACGCCGTCACGCCCGCGAGGGCCAGCAGCATCAGCGCGAACACGCCCTTTCCACTCGGTCCGCTATTTGCTCGGTTCGACATCGCCCAGAAACACCCTCACTCCTTTTACAATCGCCGCCGCGACGGCGCGCTGGAACTGCGCTTCCCGCATCCGCGCGCGGTCGCGGCTGTGGTTGATGAATCCTAGCTCCAGGAGAACGCCCGGCATCTTCGTGTTGCGTAGTACGGAGAATCCGCTGTTGTGGATGCGCCCGTCGCTCCAGCCCCCGAAGGTCGTAAGCATGATCTCCCCCGGACTGTCGATATGAATACTCTCGGGGCTAAGCTTGCTCACGCCCGACCCCTTGTGGTGGAACGTAATGCCGCCCGAGGTGCTGTCACGCGTCCCGTGGAGTTGATATGAACCGACAAGAAGAAGTGCGCGCCGTTCCGGTTGGCGATGGCAGCTCTTTCCGACAGGCCGACGTCGATATCCGTCTTGCGGGTCATGATGACCGTCGCCCCCTGCTCGGCGAGCCCCGCGGCGAGGAGCTTGCCGATGGAGAGGGTGAGGTCCTTTTCCCTGACTCCACCCGAGGTCGCGCCGCCGGCTCGACCGCCGTGGCCGGGGTCGACGACGATGATCTTGCCGGTGAGGCGGCCGTTGCCGACCCTAGGCTTCAGCAGTTCGATTCGCACCATATCCCGAGATGCGTTGACTTGGGCGCCCATCGGACGGGGCAGCTTCAAGGAGATCACCGTCCCCGCGGCGGAGTCCTTGACCGAGAGGTCGCTCACGCTCTCCGTTTCGAGGCGATAGTCGTCCGGCAGCCGGAGAGACACGCCCGGCAACAGAACCTCGATCACGTCCGGCGACGGCTTGCGAAGCGTGGGGTTCCCGGCGAGCTTCCTGCCGGTGCGAATGGTCAGCACCGTCGTGAGCGGCCCCTCGAGTTCAGTTGACACCGTCAGCGCGCCCGAAGGGGGAGCGGGGGCGCCGGCTTGGGCGTCGGCGTCGCCGGAATCGCCACCGGCTCGCCGGAAGCCGGATCTCCTTCCGACGGCCCGACGGAACGACTATCGCCACGATCGCCCGGAAGATTCAGATCGAGTTCGAGCCTACGCGTGGGCTCCAAAGCCGCCTGGGGCAAGCGAGGTTCAAGGGACGTCTCGATCTCCAGGCGGACCACGTTCGGCTCAACCTGAATGGCGCGGACGCCGCGGTCTAGGCGCGTCCTCGTGCGCCTGACGAGGCGCGCGCCGGGAAGGTCGACGACGACGCGCGACGGGTTCGCCAGCCGCGCGACGCGGGGACGGAGAGTGAGCGGGCTTTCGATCTTTACGCGACCGCCCCTGACCTCGACGGACTTCAGCGGGGAGTAGATTTCGATACGGTCCGTGTTGAGGATCCACTCCGAGCTTCCGCCTAACTTAGCCATCGCCCGGCGCAGAGGGATGGTGCGGACCCCGTCCAAGCCGGCGGACCGGCACGCGGAAGGTCTCTGCCTCCGCCGTGACCTCCGCCTCGCCCCGCTCGACGTCGATCCTCCACCCGAACGACGCCAGGACGCTGAGGGGGACGAAACACTCGTCCTCCACGCGAAACCCTCGATAGTGGTCTGGACCCTGGTGCGCGAATTGAACGCGCGCCGGTCGGGTCTGCCCAGCCCACGCCGCCGTGGCAAGCCACGGCAGGATCAGGAGCGCAAATCGCTTCATCCTAGCCGTAGCGCCCAGTCTACACGCAGTCGCATAAAGAAGAGGACGGGAAGATGCGGAAAACTCCGCAACAACAGACTCCCTTTGCTCCGGGCGGTTAGCTCGCAGTTGGGTAGAGCGCCTCGTTTACACCGAGGTGGTCGCGGGTTCGAGTCCCCCACCGCCCACCAGTCCTCTTCCGCTTTACGGACCGGCCGGTGAAGCTTCCCAATGGGAGATTTCCTCAATCTGCGGGAATGCGCCAGCGGCCGGCTGTGGCGGGGCACCGGGCTATCGGACCGACTGAGGCTCTCCCGATCACGACCAGATCGAATCCAGCCGGGACTTCGTCCATGGTGTATCAAGAAGGCGGTGGCGAGCTTCTTTTAGATGTCGTCCTTTTATCGCGGTCTGTCAGCCTCTGCCAGACCGGAACGGAGGTCGGGCTAGCGCGTCATTACAGAGCATGATTCAGCCTCTAAAGAGCGCGCTTTGTCTTTTGGGCTCCATGCGTGGTCGGGGTGGAGCCGCCCGCGCTTTAACGGGAACGCACACGTCGAGACGCGGAACTGCAAAACGCTGCGCGCACAGCGAGCGCCGCTACTGGTGAGGCTCTACTTAGGGTCGGAGGAGCCGGTGGACGGCCTATCTTGCGGACGGCGTTGATGGCTGCGCCGTTTGTGCCGATGCCTCCGCTTGGGCTGTGCTTTCGCCTTGTACCACACGTATAGAGCGTAGGTGAGAGCGAGGCGCTCCAGCCGATTATCATCTGGGCGACCGGCAACTCGTCCACCGCAAGCATAGCGGGAATGGAGCCCTGAAGCAAGGCCGCTACGCCGCGACCCGGGCCAATCCTCAGCCAGGACGATGATCTGGTCGCGGATACCGTGAAGGTTAGTTTTTCCGGCTTCTTCGGGTTGCAGTTCACGCCGTAACCCTTCTTTGGGTTGGAAATTTCCGATGCGATTCGGTAGCCAAGCGCGGTCTCGCCTTTGCGCGGCGGCTTCCAACAACGCGTAGAAATCAAGCGGCTTTCCGGTCGACGTAGTCGCTCACCGGCCGGAGGTAGATCTCGGATCTGGTCGCTGAAGAGGTTCATGAACACGTGGTGGAGCTGCTTGTTCTCCGAGAGCTGCGAGAGCATCAAGCTGACGAGCTTGTCACTCACGATGCCGTCCGCGCGCGCGACCTCGGCGAGTGCACGGTTGCGGATGTCGAAATCTCGCTGACGATGCTCAGGTCTTGGTCGTTCTCCTCCCGCGATGTTGCGTAGGTGGAGCAGGGTGATCAGTGTCTTCGCGTCGGCCTCCTGCACATCGATGTTCGGGTAGCAGAGCAATGTGGTCGTACGAAGGGACGTCGAGGTCGTCGAGGACGCGACGCTCCGTCGTGTTGCCGACGCGATGCGTGATCGTCTGGCGCGACGTGAGTCTTCAAGCTCTCGACAGCCTCTGCGTATTCAATCCTTCGCGACGATTGCCACGCCGAACCGGCTGGAACGTAGTTGTCCAGCTCGCGGATGATCAACTCGGCCTTTTCGTTCCATCCCAAAATGAGCGTTCGTTCGGCGTGGACGAAGCAGGGCTGCTCTCCCGGATAGAGACTGGTCCACGGCCAGGGGCGGCGTCTCCTGGAAATCTTCAGCGTGTCGTCGTCTTCCGAGATCGCGATGATCTTGTCCCCGGAGGTGATCACGGTGTTCATCGGAGGATTGATCAGAGCAGCTTTCCATCTTCTTTGAAGATGCCCATCACGGCAGACTCACTAAAGGAGAAGATGGCGGTCTCGGTAGGTCTTGCCGACCAACGGCGGCTGCTCGGTGAAGTAGATCTCCGCGCCGTCGAAGTCGAGTAGCTCGCGTAGACGGCGCTGAGGCCTAGACTGGCGGCATGCTGGGCCGTGACCCGCGCGATGAGGTTGCTGGGCCGAACGAGGATGCCTTCGCCGTTCCCCACAAGGTTGGCGGCTTCCTTGTTCTCGTCCTCCCGGATCTCGGCCACGATGTGGTATGTCGACCTCCGGTTCTTGTTGTTGGTGAGCTGAGGATGGACTTGATGACGTAAATGTCCGGCTGCTCCACTTCATGCCAGGATAATAATGGATCGCGCCTCGTGCGGGTTCGCGATCTCTAACTCGTCCAGGTCGATCAGGCTTCCGGTCCGGCAGATGATCTTGGTGTTCTTGGTGGTGGGAAGCGGGTGGCGATGGCGTCTTCGAGCTCGACCTTGTCGCTCGGCGAGAATCACGATGTGGCCTCTTCTGGTTTTCGTTTGCGATGAGCAGCTCTGAGATGATGATCGTGAACACCTTCAGGACCAGCCGAGATGAGCGTGCTTTCGCTCCAGTACATGCGACCACGCCTTCCTGAAGCTCGTCCGAGCTTCCCCTCGATGCCAGACGTTAGGCGTCCCGATGAGGTGCTGATGATGAGGATGCCGCCGAGGGTCACGAACAGTGCGACAAAGCGCACGGCCCAGTTAGCCGCTCCGCCCGCTTCCCCCGCGCCTCGTCCGCCATGTTTCCCCTGCGTCGAAGGTCCGCATGAGGCTGTTCCAGAAGTTCTCGATGAACGACCCGTTATCACCGTAGCCGATGCGCATCACGGCCATCAAGACCGCGGCGACGAAGATGATAGCCAGCGAAGCAGGGCCAGCCAACCAATGATGGCGATCGGTCCTTCGATAGCGTGTTCTCAAAGGAGTAGCGGGTTTCGGCGGAAAGAGTGAACGTTGGAATGGCTCATGAAGTGTGGATCGCGCGACGCCGGGGAGACGAGATGAAGCATCGTACTAGAAACCGAGCCTCCCCGAAGGAACCAGACTTCGGTTGCCCCGCACTTTCTCCAGGTAGACGTCCGATCGCCAGAAAGACCGGACGGCGTGGCCGGTTTCCGTAGTACCGCCTCTCCGATGTGGTAGTGCCCACACAGAAAAGCGCCCGCCGGAAGGCGGGGCTATTTTCAGCGGGCTTATTGAATGGCCGCGGTGATCGCCGGAGTTCAACTCGCCGAGGCCCTTCTCGTCGGCCTTAAGGTTCACGAACTTCGCCCGTGACCTTCTTGTTTGATGAACGATGATCGTGTTCTTAACCTCGGGGTCGAGGTTCACCTTGTAGGCGCCCACCGCCTTGTCACTCTTGGACAGGTAGGTGAGGGCGACCTCGTCCGCCTTCTCCTTCTGAGCGATCAACGTGAGCTGAGGCTCGATCGCCTTGGTGCCGTCGTTGAGGAAAATCACGAAGGCCTTGAGCTTCTTGTCCTTGTGCGTAGTCATGCTCGTGTTGAGCGACTTTCACCAGGGCGTTTACATTGGGGGATGCGTCGTTATTGATCCAGACCTGGATCTGAGGAGGCCCCGCAGGTTCACGGAGGGCAGGCGTCGGTTCCCTATGGGGCCCCGTCACGTGCTGAGGATGGAACGGCGTCACCCGGTCGCCCACCTTCAAGCCGGACCCGGCAAGAAGCTGAACGCGGCTGCGGCGACGGTCGCGGCAAGTAGCGTCTTGGTCATGATGTTTTTCCTCGGCGCCCGGGCCGCCACTTCAGTCTACGCCCTTAGTGTACGTCATCGCGGCGGGGACTCTGCCGCCTAGCTTTGTGGACGTTCATCGCCGACGCGAACACGTCGGCCCACTGCCGGTACCCCGCCCCGTTGGGGTGGAAGCCGTCGTCGGCGTACCGGTCCGCATCCAGAGTCCCCTGCCCGTAAAGGTCGGCAATTCGGACGAAGCTATAGCGATTCGCGACACGCCGGGTGACGTCGGACAGCTCGCGGGCGCGCCTCCGCCACATGCTCCGCAGCGGAAACGGCACGGCGGGAGTGTGCTGGAAGTGTGGCGTCGTCGAAAGACCGACCGTTCCCACGCCACGCGCGGAAAGTGCCCTGAGCAGGCCGTCGAGGGACAACTCGAAGCGGCCGGGATCGGTCCCGTGCGTGGCGTCGTTGGCGGACACGGAGAGGCTGACCCACGCGATGCGTCCGGGGGGAAGCCGCGGCAATTGCGCCGCCGCGACGTCTTGCACGCGCGCGCCGGAGGCCGCGAGGTTGTGCACCACGACGGTCAAACCCGAGGAGGCGATATGCTCGGCGATCTTGTACGTGAGGCTTCCGCCCACCTGGTCGGCGCCCAACCCCACCGCCGTGCTGTCGCCGAGGGAGACGTAAGTGACCGCCTCCCCCCTACCCACCGTGTAGCCGGTAGGGAAGCGTTGGGCCCGGTCAAGCAACGGGGCGAACTTTTGGGAAAAGCGAAGGGACCGGTAGGCGGTCCACCCGATGTAGGCCGTCAGGAGGGCCGCTCCTCCCAACAGGAGCCGGTAGCGGGGCTTTATGATCCGGTCGCTCCTGTCAAAACTCGTATCCCTTCAACCCCCCAAGAGTGTACGTCCTTCCTGTTGTGACTCCGGAGCTCCGTGGTGCGTCACAAAGTGGCGAGGGTGGGCGCTTACGTCATGAGTTTCCGGCGGTGCGCTCCCTCTTGACCGACGCGCGAGTCCAGGGGGTGGCGGGAGAAGGTTCGGCGCGGCGAATGATCCTCTTCAAGTGGGCGCTCGGGGGGGCGCTCCTGTCTGAGCTGCTCCTAACTCGGCGGCTCTGGACCTCGAACCGCGGCTTTCCGACCGTCCCTGTTCACCCGGCCGTTCCCGAACTGCCCCAATCCGCCTGCCTGGCCCTCGTCGGGCTTCTCGTGATGAGCGTCCTGCTGACGGCCGTGCTTCCTCGCTCCCGTCTGCCGGTGGCCGCAGTACCGGCCATCGGAGCCGTGCTCGTCGTCTTCGACATCAACCGTCTCCAACCCTGGTTCTACCAATACTTGCTGATGTTCTCGGCCCTAAGCCTCACGCGCTGCGACGAGCCGGAGTCACGGCGGTCGCGAGCCGCCTGGGCCGTCTGCGCCCTGATCATGGCCAGCGTGTACTTCTGGAGCGGGATCCAGAAGGCCAACCCTGCCTTCGCACGGGACATCTTTCCGTGGCTCATCGAGCCGCTCGCGCGGGTGGCCGGGGAAAGCCTCGTGGATCGCCTGCGGCCCCTGGCGTGGTCGGTGCCGGTGCTGGAGGTCGCCTTCGGCATCCTTCTCCTTTTGCCCAGAACCCGGACCTGGGGCCTGGCCGGGTCCATCGGGATGCACGGCCTCATTCTGCTCGCGCTGGGGCCGCTCGGCCACGACCATAACTCCGCGGTCTGGCCGTGGAACTTCTGGATGCCGATCCTCGCGTTTCTCCTGTTCTGGCAGAACCGCCAGAAGATCCTCGCCCTCGCGTGGAGAGCCCCCGCTGGGAAGGTCATCGCCGCGCTCGTGGGGGTGATGCCCGCGCTGAACCTTATCGACCGGTGGGACGACTACCTCTCGGCATCGCTCTACTCGGGACGGTACCGGGACGGTTGGATCATGCTCAACGAGAAGGGTGCGCGGCGGCTTCAAGGGGCTATCCCCTCCGCCGACGACTCGCTGGTGGGCAGCGCGGTCGACGGCTACAGCCTGGACCTCACTTCCTGGGCGATGTCCGAACTCAACGTGCCGCCCTATCCGCAGGTGCGCGTCTACCAGGGCCTCGCGCGGAAGCTACACCAAGCGGGCGTGCCTCTCACCGAAATGGAGCTGCGCGTCCGCGAACGGCCGGATCCGCTTACGGGCGAGTGGAGCCTCATCAAGGTGCCGATGGAATGAAGACCTAGAGTCGCTCCAAACATCGCCGGTCGACTCTACGGAGGCTGAATTTTGGTGTCAGGTGAGCGCCCCGCCACCTTCGCAGCGGCAGGGAGCGGGTGGTGGGATAAAGTGTCCGCCGTAACCGGTTGGTAGAGTGCCGCAGGGATGATTTCGCGCTTCGAAGGAGTCGGCGCCCTTCGTCCAGTCAGACGACACCGTCGCTGGGTGAGCGGCCGCCGAAAGCACGGTGGTGACATGCGATGGAGATTCAGCGACAAGCGGTGGAACGGTTCCTCGCGGACCGGCTTGGCGGTGAGATAGAAGGGCTTGAACGTCTGCAGGGGGGCGACTGGTCGCAGGCGTTTGGGTTTCATTGCGCGGGCGCCGATCTGGTGGTTCGATTCGGCCCGTACGTCGAGGACTTTCTGAAGGACCGTGCGGCCGCGCGATTCTCGTCCGCAGACCTACCCATTCCGGAAGTGCGGGAGATCGGCGCGGGGCTCGGCGGCCATTACTGCGTCTCCCGGCGTGTGTTCGGAGAGATGCTCGACGCCTTGGACGCCCCGCGGATGGAGCGAGCCGTTCCCGCCGTCCTTCGCGCTCTGGATGCTTTGCGCGAAGGGGACTTCAATGTCTGGTTCGGCGAACTAGGTTTGCCCGCCACCGGCTGGGCGGAGCAGCTCCTCAGCGTCGACGAAGAAACCAAGCGGGTCGGAGGCTGGCACGACCGCATGGCCGCCTCGCCAACCGCCTCCGAACCTTACGACACGGCCCTGGCTTACCTCAAGGCCCACATCGCCTCGTGCCACGAGGGAAGCCATGTGGTGCACAACGATCTGCTGCATTTCAACGTTCTCCTCCGCCACGACGCCATGGTCG
Source organism: Fimbriimonas sp. (assembly GCA_030447945.1). The sequence continues at coordinate 25,800 of JAUJNV010000023.1, forward strand.
GGGTCATCGACTGGGGAAACGCGATTCGCGGCGACTTCCTTTACGATCTGGCGATGTTCACGTTCTACGCGCCCTGGTACCCGTCGATGCAGGGAATCGACTGGAGGGGCCGGGCGAGGGACCACTACCGGATGCTTGGGCTCGAAGTACCCGAACTGGATCAGCGACTGCTCTGCTACGAGGTCCACCTCGGCCTTTCTGGCATGGCCTACAGCGCCTTCAAAGGGAACTGGGCGGAACTGCACGCGAATGCTCGCCGGACGATGGAGCTCTTCCGGGCGTGAGCCTGCAGGAGTGGGCATGGCGAGGGGGAGCGGTAGCAAGGCCCGCTTTGGGCTCCCAGGGTGCAGAGCCGGCGTACCTCGGGCCCCCGAGGCATCATAAATATGGTACTAGCCGTCATACCACCGTATGGCGCACCGCGAAGACAGCTCCCCCGCAGTCCCGACGACCGCTGCGCTCGCGGCGAACACTACGGCGTCCGACGAGCGGCAGCGCCTGGACACACTGCGCCGGTACCGGATCCTCGACACGAATGCCGAGGCGGGATTCGATCGAATCACGTGGCTCGCATCCCGTCTTTTCGGAGTCCCGATTGCCGCCGTCACGTTCGTCGACGAGATGCGTGAGTGGCACAAGTCGTGTGTCGGCCTCGACTGGACGGAGGCTTCCCGCGATGTCGGCTTCTGTTCGCAGCCCATCTTCGAGGGGAAGCCTCTGATCGTCGAGGACATGCGCGAGGACCCGCGGTTTCGGGACCATCCCCTGGTTCGCGGCGAGACCGGGATCCGGTTCTACGCGGGCATCCCCTTGATGGTGGATGGAGGCGTCGCCCCCGGCACCCTCTCCATCATCGACAAGAAGCCGAGGACTCTCGGGTCTCCGGACATCGAAGTGCTCACCGAGCTCGCTGCGATGGTGGTGGATGAGTTGGAGCTCCGGCTGGCGAAAATCCGCGCCGAAGAGGCCGAGCGGGCGCTGCGAGAGATCGAGACGAACCTCCAGCAGAGAGTCGTGGAGCGCACCAGGGATCTGGAGGAGTCGCAGGCAGAAGTGCTCCAGCGGCTGGGGCACGCGGCGGAGTGGCGGGACTTCGACATGCGGGAGCACGTGGGACGCATGAGCCGCTGCTGCTTCCTCATCGCCCGGGCGGCCGGCCTGAGCCAGGAGGAGTGCCAGCTCGTCCTCAAGGCGAGTCCGATGCACGACATCGGCAAGATCGGCGTACCCGACCGAGTGCTGCTTAAACCCGGGAAGCTTGATCCCGAGGAGTGGACGATCATGAAGCGGCATGCGGCGATCGGCGCGGAGATGCTTGCCGATGGGCGCACGCCGCTCATCGAGATGGCGGAGACGTTCGCCCTCACTCACCACGAGAGGTGGGACGGTGGCGGCTACCCCAACGGCCTCCAGGGCAAGGAGATCCCCCTGGTGGGGCGGATAGCCGCGATCGCGGACGTCTTCGACGCCCTCACCTCCGACCGGCCGTACAAGAAGGCCTGGCCGGTCGAGCAGGCCGCCGAGGAGATCCGCGCCCAGCGCGGCCGACACTTCGACCCGGATCTGGTGGACGTGTTCCTCAGCGTCCTGCCCGAGATCGTGAGCGTCTACTGAGGGCGACTAAGCGCCCGCTTCTTGCCGAGGCGCAGGCGATGTGGGAGGGGTGTTGGTCCCTGCACCGGCGCACGATCCTTTAGGAGATGCTATCTAACTGCGTTTTGCGGGACGGGCAGATCGATCCGAATCTAAAGAAACACAGGTAAATCTTAATAGAGAGCGGCCCCAGGGTCACCGAAACGGGCGCACCGGAGGCCGTCTCTGAAGAATGGTACACCTTATTGGACGCGGTTAGAACTAGGATGCGTGACGGATACCGATGATCGACCTCCGAACGTCCGCGCGCCGCTTCGCCCCTTGGCTTTGGCTCATCTTCATCCTGTTTTGTGCTGGTGTCTTGGGACAGGTGCTGGTGGCGCTGGACCTCGCACCCTACCTTCCGCCGATGGAAAGATGGCAGTCTGGGCTGCTCTCGTATCCGATGTTGCTGGTCGCCCAGGTGCTGGTGATCGCTCTGCTGTCGGTCGTCTGCATGCAGTTCAGCAAAGGGCGAGGCTGGTCCGTGACGACGCGACGAGGCCTCGGCGTGGCGCTCTGGTGGTTCGGTGTCGTCTACCTGGCGGCGATGATCGCCCGCTATGTCATCCGGATGGCGGTCCAGCCGGAAGAGCGGTGGCTTGCGGGACCCATCCTTATCTTCTTCCATTGGCTGCTC
>JAUJNV010000024.1 GCA_030447945.1 Fimbriimonas sp.
CAGGAAAGTCGAGTAGTTCGCGTAGAACAGCGCGTACCCGACGACCTCCCCCTCCTCTTCGGCGACGAGACACTTGCCGATGGGGCGCAGGCCGAAGAGGTGTCGCCGCAGATCCTCTACCGTGCCCTCCATCGTCTCGAGCATCCGCTCGTACTCCGCATGCTCCTCGACCAGGCGCCAGATAACGTGCGTGTCCTCGGGTCGAGCGTGTCGGATCATGCCTCCAGGGTACCTGAAGAAGATGATGGTCCCAGGGACTGCCGGTAGTTAGGCTTCGGAGTCTTCGAGGAAGTGGGAGGGAGTAACGTCCCGTGCGCCGTGGAGCACGCGCAAGATTTGCACCCCATCCGGCGCCGGAAGGTAATACACCACATAGGAACCGTGGGGCAGGCTCCTGATATTTCCCGCATCGGACAGCTCGGGGCGGCGTCGGCCCATGAAGGGTTGCTCGGCCAACGTTTGGCATAACTCGAACATCCCATCGACGAGACGATCCGCCGCTCTCGGATTCCGCTCTCCGATATAGATGCCGATCTCGCGTAGATCTCTCCTCGCTCGGGGCGCGAGGATCAGAGTTGCCACGTTAGGCGCTGCTCCGAAGCCCATCGTGCCGCGCGAGCTCCTCGTGGACTTCGCGCTTGATGGCTTCAGGATTGAACTCCGTGCCTTCTCCCCGCTCGATCTCTTTCAAAGCGACAAAGAGATCCTGCCTTAGAGCCTCCAGCTTCCCCTCGCGCTCGGCGGGCTGGATCTGGAGGAGTTGGAGGGCCGCCTGCACCACTTCGCCGGCGTCGGAGTAGGAGCCGCTCGCCACGGACTCCTCGACGAAGCGCGCCAGCTCGGCGGGAAGCGTTACCGTGAGGGCGGTCGGCGCGTCCATCCCCCTCATTGTAGCGTTACCGCTAGACGTCGAGGGGATCTCGCGTCGGGTAGCTGCCGAGGACGGTCGTCTCAAGGGCCAGGCCGCGCAGAGCGTCCAAAGCCGCCTGAAGGGACGGGTCGTGACGGTGGCCGGCGCAATCGCAGTAGAAGATGTACTCGAAGGTCGCGCGCTGGGCGGGGCGCGATTCGATCATCATTAGGTTCACGCCGTGGCTCTCGAAGGCGCCGAGCGCCTTCACAAGCTCTCCAGGACGGTTGCGCAGGTTGAACATCACGCTCGTCTTGTCGCGGCCCGTCTTCGAGGGCTCGTTGTAGCCGACCACGAGGAACCGAGTGCGGTTGTGGGGGTTGTCGGCGATGTGCTCGACGAGAAGCGGGATACCCACGACCTCGACGGCGAGGGTGTTCGCGATGGCCGCGCCTCGGGGGTCTCCGAGGGCCCGTTCGGCGGCGCGGGCGGTGGGGACGGTCTCCACGATCTCCGCGTTCGGGAGGTTCGCGCGGAGCCAGCGGCGGCACTGGGCCGCGGGCTGCGGCCCCGCGTAGACGCGCTCGACCTCGTTCAGCGAGGAGGCGGTGGATACCAGGTGATGGTGGATGGGGACGTACGCTTCGGCGCAGATCTTCACATTCGTCTGCGGGAACAGGTCCAGCGTCTCGGGCACTACGCCCGCGACGGAGTTCTCCACGGGCACCACGCCGTAGTCCGCCTCACCGTGCTCGACCGCGAGAAAGACGTCGGTGATGGAGTCCTGCGCCTTGAACTCGCTGCTGGTGCCGAACGTCTGGATCGCCGCGAGGTGGGTGAAGGTTCCTGGCGGTCCCCAGTACGCGGCGGAGAGGGGCATCTCCGCCGCGCGGGCCGCCGAGATGATCTCTCGGAACACGGCCGCGAGCTGCCGGGGCTTCAGCGGTCCGGGGTTCGTCCGCTCCAGCTTTTCGTAGATCTGACGCTCCCGTTCCGGGGTGAAAAAAGGCTGGCCGCCGGTGCCCTTGACCTGGCCCACTTCCTGCGCCAGCTCCACACGGCGGTTCAGGATCTCTACGAGCTTGTCGTCCAGCGCGTCGATGTCCTTGCGAATCTCGTCTAAAGAGCGGGGCTCGTTCATTGGCGTCGATGCGTTAAGGCGTACAGCGGTTAAGGCATAGGGCGGTAGGAAAGAAGCCCTAGCACGTTATGGCCCTACGGCCGAATGCTCATTATGTCGGAACGCTCTTCGCCCCCGCGCGGACTAACTTAACAGAAGCCCCCTCCCTTGGAAGACCTTTTACGCCCATTTACGAGCCTGCACGATCTGAACGTGCGGGAGATTTTCGTGCATGCGGTGGATGTCGCGTTCGTCGCGTTCCTCATCTACCGCTTGCTGATGCTCGTGCGTGGCACGCGTGCCTGGCGCATCTTGGTGGGCGTCCTCATCTTCGTCTTCGCGCTCTACTTGAGCGACGTCGCCGGGCTGAACACGCTGCACTGGATCTTGGACAAGGCCACGCTGCTCGGCCCCGTCGCCCTCGTGATCCTGCTCTTGCCCGAGCTGCGGCAGGCGATCGAGGGAATGGGCCGTCTGGGGCTCTGGCCGCAGCGGCTCGCGGCGAGCGCAGCGGAGGAGCGATTGGAGGCGCACACGGTGGAGGAGATCGTCACCGCCGTCTCGAAGCTGGCCGCTAGCCACACCGGGGCGCTGATCGTCGTCGAGAAGGGCGCGCCGTTGAGCGAGATCGCTGCGAGCGGTGTCCGGCTCGACGCCGATGTGAGCGCGGCGCTGCTCGAAACGATCTTTTATGAGAACAACCCGCTGCACGACGGTGCGGTGGTGATCCGGGGCGACACCCTCCTCGCGGCGGCCTGTCGTCTGCCCCTCAGCGAGTCGTCGCGCTTAGACCCTGTGCTGCATATGCGCCACCGCGCGGCGGTGGGCGTCACCGAGGCCCTCGACTGCCTCTCCATCGTGGTCAGCGAGGAGCGCGGCACGATCAGCGTGGCGCAAGAGGGAAGGCTGCGTCGGCAGGCGTCGGCGAAGGACCTCCGCCAGCTCCTCCACCGCGAGCTGCGGGGCGTCACCGAGGACGGCGATCTCCCCGAGCGCCCGCGCCGACAGCGCAAAGGCGTGGAGGCGGGGAGATGAAGCGCAAGGCTAGAGGGAAGAGGTTAGAGGTTAGAGATCCGAGATCAGAGATGAGAGATGAGAGATCCGAGATTGGAGAAGGGCAGGTACCTCATCTCACATCTCACATCTCACATCTCACATCTCTAACCTCCGCCGCCAAGCGGCAGGCCGGTCGGGCGAACGTGCCGATCGCTGTGGCGTCGCTCGTGCTGTCGTTTATGCTCTGGCTCGTGGTTTACGCGAACAACCTGCCGCCGACGGTGCCGCGGCCGATCCTCGTCAAGCTGGAGCCCCAGAACCTCAACGAGAGCAAGTTCGTCATCGTGAACATTCCCCCGACGCTGACCGTGGAAGCCCAAGGCACAGAGGACGCGCTCGAGCGAATCCAAGAGCAGGACCGCGTCGCCCTGATCGATCTCGCCACCGCCCAGCCGGGGAAGCGGCTCTATCCCGCGCGGGTTTACCCCGACCCGCTTCGCAAGATACTCACCGGCGGCACCCCCACGGCGGTCGTCGAGATCGAGGCGCTGGAGCGAAAGATGACGGCGGTGGTGGTGGACACACGAGGCAAGCTGCGCCCGGAGTTCGCGGACTACCGGCTCGGTAACACCCTGGTGCAGCCCTCGCAGGTTAGGGTGGCCGGTCCCAAGTCCCAAGTGGACCGCCTCGCGCAGGTGCGGGCGGTACTGGACCTCTCGGAGGTGGACCCCAATCGGTCGGAGCCTTATCAGGTGAGCCTCGAGGCGCTGGACGCGAAGGAGGGGCCCTTGCCGGGAATCACCACAGACCCTCTCTTCGTGAGCATTACGCCCGCGCTCAACCCTGCGCCGGAGGAGAAGCAGGTACTCGTAGTGCCCCAGTTTAAGGGCACGCCCGCCGCGGGTTTCGTGCCGGCGGGATACGAGCTCGACCCGACCCAGGTGCCCCTCCGGGGGGAGAGCCTGCCCCTGGCCAAGATCACGAAGGTGCTGACCGAGGAGATCAACGTGGAGGGCCTGCGGAAGGATACGGAGTTCCGCGTGAAACTGATCGTGCCGCGGGGAATGAAGACCGTGCGCCAGCGGACGGTGACCGTGCGCTACCTCGTGCGCGCCGCTCCTGCGGACGCGTCCCGCACTCCGAAGGCGCCGAAAGGCGGCGCGGCCGGAACGCCGTGACGGAGATCCGGCCGATTCGCGCAGCGGAGGCGGAAGGCTTCTTGGAGCTCCTTTGTGAGGCTTTCGCGCTCGACCTCAACCGCGCGCACGACGTGTTCTTCAGCGAGCCGATGTTCGATCTGGAGCGCAAGTGGGCGCTGTTCGAGGGGCGCGAGATGGTCTCCATCCTCACGACCACCCCCCTCGAGTTCGGCTGGGGCCGCGCTTTCGGCGTCGCGGGAGTCTGCACGCGCCCCGCGCGCCAGGGAGAGGGCCATGCCTCGCGCCTGCTCCAGCGTGTCCTTCGCGAGTCCGAGCGCCGGGGGGAGGCGGGAGCGCTTCTCTTCGCCCGCGACACCAAGCTCTACGAGCGCAACGGATTCCAGTCCTTAGACCGCGCGGTGCGCGCGGAGCTGCGCGTCGAGCCGCACGCGGCTTCGGGCGAGCCGATCCCCTTCGAGGAGGTAGTCGCCCGCTACACGGCCTGGTCGCAAGCCCACCCCGACCGCCTCCGCCGCGACGTGCGGCGCTGGGGCTACTGGCAGTGGCATTACCGCGTCTGCTTCGATTACGTGGACGGCTACCTCTGCCCCGAGGCGAGCGTTTTGCGCGAGGCGATCTACGACACCCCCGCCGCCGCCCTGCCCCTGCCGCGGGGCTGCGAGTGGTTCGGTCTCGCCGTCATGGCCGATACGCTGGAACTCCCCTTGGCGAGCGCGCCGAGCGTGGAGCTGATCCTCATGGGTCGGGGCGTGCCCGGCCAGCCTCAGATGTTTCTTACGGACCAGTTCTGATCGCCTATGACTATCGGCCTAGCAGCCTTGTGCGGGCCGAAGCCCACGCACCTGTCACTGTTTTGGGGATGGCTCCTAGGGCATCAATTGGCTGTTGTCGGCGGGATCGCCGAAAGCCAGATCGTTCAAGCCGAACCGGCGGAGGGTCTGGATCAGCGTGACGCGGCCGTGGGAGTTGAAGACGATCCAGATGGGCCAGCACGCCGCCGTAGCTGAAGACCTGCGGGGTCGCAGTCGGCGTCGGCAGACGTGAGATCCCACTGGCCTTCTCGCTCGATGGTGTGCGCGAGCTCTTTGAACTGGCGATGGTTCTCGTCGAGGCGTCGCCGCATCTCGAGGATCGACCGATCGTTCGGACCGAGGCTCACGCCGTTGATCGCATGGAGCCAGGGCTCGGCGTACGTGCAGTTGCGGCTGACGAGCTCGCGAACCGTTTCCGGCAGTCCATCCATGGGAACGGATTCGAGTTTGGAAGGACGGTCTCCCATTGCGCCTCGTCGAGCGCGGAGCAGCGATCGAGGGCCTTGTGCATCGTCCGGTGGTGGTCGTCCAGTAGAAAGTCGATGAGGTCATGGTCGTTTCTCCTTGCCGGCGGGCGAGAGGGGAAGGGGCAGGGCGGTAATGAGCCGATCCGTGAGATCCAAGCGGTAGTCGCTCGGCCCCAGGCGGCGGTAATGCGAAGGAGCGAGTCCGTAAGAGCCGCGAACCCCGCGAAAACCCTTCGCAGCTCTCGTACGCGGCGTCGATCCCGATCTCCGACACGGTCTTTCGGGTGGCGATCAGCTCGTACGCCGCGCGCTCCAGAACGCAGCCGGCGTCGGAGGGCGGACGCTCGGAGGTCCCCGCCCAAAGCGCTGGCGGTATGCTGCGCCACGCTGTACCCGCCCCGTCCCGCCAGTGACTGAGCGCCCGTCGGCGTGTCGAGCCCCGTCAGTAGAGGATCGAGGGAGCCGTGCCATTCGTCTTCGATTTCGCTCTCGTTGCCCATAGGCGTTGGGAAGTGTGCTCGCGCCTAGGCGGCGGCGCCTTTGACATCCGTTCTCATCTTGCACCGATCGCTCGTCGTCGGGGCTCGCCGTCAGCCGGACGCCGGTCGAAGACTCCTCCTAGGTAGACTGCCCTCTCGGAAACATGCGCATTTTACACCTCGGAGAGCGTCAGCGAAGGGCACCCTGACAAGCTCGCGGACCAGATTTCGGACGCCCTGCTCGGCGCCTTTCTGACGGAGGACGAGCTTTCTCGCGTGGCGATCGAGACCCTGCTCACGCGCGGTGTGGCGGTGGTGGCGGGGAGGTGTCAGCCAGGCTTACGTGGACGTGGCGCGCGTGGTGCGCGAGACGGCGAGCAGAGGTCGGGTACACGGACACGGAGTTGGGTTTCGACGGGAATAGCTGCGGTAGCTCGTGGCGATCCAGAGCAGGCGCGCGAGATCGCCATGGGCGTGGACGTGGGAGGCGCGGGCGACCAGGGGATGATGTTCGGCATGGCGGCGCGCGAGACGCCGGAGCTGATGCCGCTCCCGATTTCGATCGCCCGCCCTCACGCGCCAAGCGGCGAAGGTGCGCCGCAAGCATCCGTCGCTCGGCCTGCGCCCGGACGCCAAGAGCCAGGTGTCGGTGGTGTACGACGACAAGGGCGACGGGGATCGACACGATCGTATGGTCTCCACGCAGCACGGACCCAGGTGCAGGAGGCGATCAAGGGAATCGTGAAGGAGCACATCATCGCTCCCGTGCTCGAGGAGTACGGGCAGTACGTCGACGGCGAGATCACGTACCACATCAACCCCACCGGCTCCTTCGAGATCGGCGGCCCTCCAGGCCGACACGGGCGTCACCGGCCGCAAGATTATCGTGGACACCTACGGCGGCATGTGCCCGCACGGCGGCGGCGCGTTCAGCGGCAAGGATCCGACGAAGGTCGACCGGTCGGCGGCCTACATGGCCCGGCACGTGGCGAAGTGCGTTGTGGCGGCGGGGCTGGCCGAGCGCGCGGTGAAGTGCGAATGGCGTACGCGATCGGCGTGGCGCAGCCGGTGGCCCTGAACGTGGAGACCTTCGGCACCCACGATCGACCCGGCGGAGATCGAGCGGCGTGGGTGCGCGACGCGTTCGACCTGTCCCCGTCGGGGATCACAAAGCACCCGCAGCTGAGGCGGCCGATCTACCTGCAGACCGCCAAGAACGGGCACCCCGGCAACTCCCGCCTTCCCCTGGGAAAGAACCGACGAAGCCGAGCAGCTCAAAGGGTAGGGGCGTGAGATCAAATCCGGACCCCCTCCCCCGTGTGGTTGTCACGGGAGAGGGGGCAGGGGGTGAGGGTTCCGGGCGCTGCCTGCTCCGACCACGCCCGGCTTGTAGACGAGACTTCCCGGAGTTTCTCGCCGAGGCGCAAAGACTCCTCCGCCTTTGCGCCTCGTCTGGTGAGCAGCTGCAGGCGAGGCGCGAAGGGTGGAGAAGGCTTGGCGTTTTTGCGTAAAACTCACCGGCCTGAGGGACTTCCCGGAACCCTCACCCTCTGCCCCTCTCCCTTTGCCGGAGCAAAAGGCGAGGGGGTCCGGAATGTCGATGTGTGCCCATTCTGGCCTTGCTCGCGATCGCCGGAGTCTCTTGCACGAGGTCACCAGAGGTCGATCGTGCTCCCACACCCCCGGTCGTACGGGAGACGCTACCCAGAAGCGCACCGTCCCTCGCGAAGCCCCGGCCCCTCGTGGTCGACAGCGCGATGACCCTCCCCGAGGCATTGGGGAAGAACGACTTCCCGCGGAGCGTTCTGGAGGACCAGCGGCTCGTGACGGTTCGCTACTACGGCTTCGATGAGAAGCTTCATGAGGGCCAACTGATCGTTCACCGAGACCTCGAAGCGGGAGGTGCGCGAGATCTTCGAGGAGATCCGCGAAAGCCGCTTTCCCCTGGCCAAGGTTGTCCCGATCGTGCGATACGGCTGGTCCGACGAGCGCTCCGTCGCCGACAACAACACCTCCGGCTTCAACTACCGCCGCGTCGAGGGCACCCGCGTTTTCTCCCGCCACGCCACTGGCCGCGCGCTCGATCTCAACCCCCTGTTGAATCCGTACGTAGGGCGCTCGTCCGAGCCTTACCGTCCCGAGGTGAAGGGCACCTTCACCCGCGAGAGCCCCGTCGTCCAAGCCTTCCTCCGCCGCGGCTGGAAGTGGGGCGGCCTCTGGAAGCAGAAGGACTATCAGCACTTTGAGAAGCCGCTGGGCCGTTGATCGTTGGTCGTTGGTCGTTGGTCGTTGTTCGTTGGTCGTTGTCCGTACTAGAAGTCGTTTGGACCCTAGTGAGCTGAGTCAGCATTCACGGTCCACGAGTCACGACCAACGACCAACGAACAGCGGTACGCCCCCATGTCCCGGACAATGCTGGCCGCCGTGATCGAGGAGATTGGGAAGATGCCTCTGCGCGAGGTGCCGGTGCCGGTGCCGGCGCGGGGGGAGGTGCTGGTGCGGGTGAAGGCGTGCGGCATCTGCATGACGGACTACTCCGCCTACAACGGACGGCGGATGGACTGGGAGGCTGGATCGATCCTCGGGCACGAGTTCGCGGCGTCGTGGAGGAGCTTGGGGAAGGGGCGGCGGAGGATGTCAACCATTGGGCGGTGGGAGACGAGGTCGTGGTGAGCCCTGTGGTCCACTGCGGGCAGTGCGCGAACTGCCGCCGGGGATGGAGCACTACTGCCTCAATGGACAGGTGATCGGCGGCGAGGGCAGCCGACGAAGCGGAACGGCGCGTTCGCCCAGTACGTTGCCGTGCCGGTCCAAGCGCTTTACCGGAAACCTGCGAGCGTCTCCAGAGTCCGCCGCCGAGACGGAGCCGCTGGCGGGGTCGTGGAAGGGGATGATCGAGTATTCGCAGCTTCGGTGCCCGGAGGACGTCGTGATCCTTGGTGCGGGGAGCATGGGGCTGCTGCTGACGCAGGTCGCGGCCTCCGGCGGCGCGGGGCGGCTCGTCTGCGTGGACGTGGAGGACTGGCGGCTGCACAAGGCCCTCGAACTCGGCGCGACCCACACGATCAACTCACGCACGGAAGACCTCAAGGCACGGGTCGCGGACATCCTGCCGGAGGGACCGGACATCGTGTTCGAGGCCGCGGGAGCCTTAGCCGCCGCGGAAGACGCCTTCGCCCTCGCCCGCCGCGGCACGCGGCTCAACATGTTCGGCGTGATCGTCCCCGGCACGATCCCCATCTCGCCGGCCGAGGTCCACTGGCTGGAGACCGGGTCGACGCCTCTTTCTCCGTCACCCCCCGCGCCATGATGAACAGCCTTCGGCTGATGGAGCGCGGCAAGGCCGATCCTCGAAGATCGTCACCCACCGCTTCCCTTTTCCGAGATGCCCCAAGCCCTCGAGGCGATGGAAGCCACCGACCGGATCAAAGTGATGATCCTGCCCGACGCGTAGAGCCTAGGGCCGTTCGAAAGCCCAATCCTCCCGTGGCACCGGCACTCCTGCCGGTGCCACGGGAGGACAGGCTTTCGAATGAATGGTATTCGAGGGCGTAGGCAACCCCCAGACCTAGAGCAAGGTCAAACGAGAACGGAGAAACCTATGAGCACCGATTACGATCCGATCCGTCGTGATGACGATCTTCAGGGCGATGCGCCGGACGAGGGCTATGGCGACGATGTGATCACGGACGGAACCGGTGATCTTGCTGAAGCGGAGCCGTCCGGCGGGGAATCCGCCGATCCGAGTCGGTGAAGATCGAGGACGAAGTCCGGGGCAGCGGCAACGTGGCGGACTTGTTGGACGAGGCTGAGGAAGACCCTCCGGAGGAAGTGGAGCAATAGGACGGTGCATCCCCTCTCCGCGACGTCAGCGCCGCCCCCGCCGGATCCTTTGGAGTGCGGCGACCCTGTCCCTTAGAGAAAGGGCCGCTTTCGTAAGGCGGCCTGACGCTGTCCTGCACCTACAGCTTCTCGAACAGCTCCACGCGCGCGAGGGCGCTACAGAAAGCGGCGCTGAAGGACCGCACTCAAAGTCGGAGGGGCTCAGGGCTCTGCCGCGATGTCGGCGGCGGTGATGATGCCGAGGATCTTGATGGAGGGCTTGCCGCTGGGCGTGATGAACAGCGCGAGGAGCAGCGGGTCTTCGCGGAACCGGAGGGCGGCGTCGCCGAGCGGCGTGTCGGGGCGGACGCAGGCCCAGCGGTCGAGCCGCTTCTCGAAGGGGACCAGATCGCCCACGGTTCCGATGTCCAGATCCACCAGCCCTCGCGCCGCCGGTGCTCGTGCGCGAGCCAGCGGGCGAACGCGCTCAGGGTGAGCACGCCCCGCAGCGCGCGTCCCTCGACCAGAGGGTACTGCGAGTAGGACGAGCCGTCGACGAGGGCGAGCATCTCGCCCAGCGGCTGATCAACGTCGAGCGTCACGACCTCCCCGAGCAGTGCCTCGGCGCGGCGGGGATTCACGATGCGCTCCACGGCGGCCTCCAGGCGCGAGACGGTGAATTCCGACGGCACGAAGGGGGGCTGCGAGCCGTGCGAGTGGACCAGCACGTTGCGCAGCTCCGCGAGGTCGCGCAGGGCGGCTTCGTCGCCCGCTCGGCGCGGGTAGCGCCGTAGGTAGTTCTGCAGGACGCTCTTAAACGGCGTGCCGCGATCCTCGCGCATCGCCCGATGGAGGAAGCCGTCGAGGCGATTGTAGGCCTCCAGGTACCGATCGAAAAGCGAGCTTGATTCCATGTCCGAGGGGAGGCTCATCCTAGCACGTCCTTCGCGCGGAAAATGCCGAGGCAACCTGCGGCGGATTAGGGCGGTCGTAGAGGGAGAAGCGCCGGCAGGCGGCCGTGGCGCGAGAACGGAGGAGAGCAGAGCGATGATCGAGAACGACAACCTGACGGCAGGCGGCGGTGGCAACGAGCCCGACCGTGAACCGAACGAGGACATCACCGGGGGCGGCCTGGGCGGCGGCTCGCTCGGAGCGGGGGTTCTTCCGCACCACCTCGGCTTTGGAGCCGAGGACACGGGCCCGCACCTCGGCGAGGACACGCTCGACGCGCGCGGCGTCGGAGACACGGCCTCCACCCCCGGCTTCACAGGCGGCGTGGGCGGAGGCCCGGACGGCGATCTGGGCGGCGGCGGAGACCTCACGGGGGGTGATTTTGGCGGAACCGCCCTCGACGACGCGGGGCCGATCGAGGACGAGAGCGGCCTCACCGACGGCGCGGCTCTGGGGGGAGGCGACCTCACGGCCGGCGGCGCGGGCGGCATTGGCGGCTTGGACGCCGGAGCGGTATACGGCGGCGGAGCCACGGGCGGAGGTGCGGACGCCGGCTACGGGGGCACCGGCGGAGGCGACCTCGGCGCGGCCGCCGGGAGCGAAGTCTCGGGCGGGGCCTCCGGAGCGGGCCTTCCCGACGCCCAGGGAGTGCCGGGAACGGGAGGCACGAGCGACCGGAGTGCCTAGGGGAGAGGTTAGGGATTAAAAGGGAGAGGGTTGAGGTACCAGCCCTTCTCCGATCTCTCTCCTCTGGCCTCTAACCTCTAACCTGAAGAAGGATCAAGGACCTATGATGGACAACAAAAATCTAACGACGCAAGGGAGCGATCCGGACCGGCCGAGCGCGGGGGTCGGGGCTTTGGAAGAGGGGCTGAAGGAGGCCGGGAACGAGGGGACGGGCGGACTAATCGGCGCGGGAGCCGGCGACGAGGCGCAGGGCGAGATCGTATCGCCGCGCGAGTTCCTCTCCGGTGGCACGGCGGCCGCGTTCGCTCCCGAAGACGCCCCTCTGACCGCCGAGGACGTGCACGCCTACGACGAGAATCTGGCCGACGCGGGCACCGCCGTCGGCGACGGCCTCGGCAAGGACGACGATGCCATCGGCATGACGATCTAGAGCGTGGTCCGAGCCGTGCACGGAGTGGAGGTTCACGGTCTCGACGTGGGTCCGCGTACGGAGTGCGTTCACTACCGCTCCGCACTCGACATCGTCGCGATCCGCTTCGCCTGCTGCGGCGCGTACTACCCCTGCTTCGAGTGCCACCGGGCCGTCGCGAGCCACGCCCCGCAGGTGTGGCCGAGGGAGCGCTTCGACCAAAAAGCGATCCTTTGCGGCGCTTGTGGCGCGGAGATGACGATCAACGAGTACCTGGCCTCGGACTCCCAATGCCCTCGGTGCCACGCTCTCTTCAACCCCGGCTGCACCGGGCACCGACACTTGTACTTCGAGAACGGCGAACACCTGCAGGGCACGTAGCCGCCGCGCCTCTCGGCGGCTATGTGCCATGAGGATTGCCGAGAATCACCTCTTACGGTAGAGCCAACACGGGGCGCAAAGAGAGGTTGTCTCGCTGATCCGGGAACAGGCCCCCTGATCGTCCCGTAAGGATCGACATGTCAAGGCTATCGGCCTCCTTTGCTTTTGCTCTCGTAGTGCTTGCGGCTCGTCCAGCGGTTGCCGGCCAGGCGGGCGGTCCGAAAGTCGGCGATCCGGCTCCCGAAATGAATATCGAGCGGCTGCTCCAGGCGCCCTCGGGACAGAAGACGGACCTTGCCTCGCTCCGGGGGAACGTCGTGGTGCTGGAGTTCTGGGCGACCTGGTGCGCGCCGTGCATCGCGGCGATGCCGCACATGAACGAGCTTGCGAAGAAGTACGAGGGCAAACCGGTGCGGTTCGTGTCGGTCAGCGACGAGTCAGCCGAAAAGGTGCAGGGCTTCCTGAAGCGGGGGTTGCTAAAGTCGTGGGTCGGCATCGACGCCGACGCGTCGCTGCTCAAGGCGTACGGCGTGCGGTCCATCCCGCGCACGATCGTCATCGACAAGCAAGGGCGAATCGCCGCCATGACGTACCCGACCCAAGTCGATGAGAAAATGTTGGACCGTGTCCTGGCGGATTTGCCTGCCGTCGCGGCGCCGGTCGCGCCTCCGGACGCCGCGCCGACCGGTCCCGCTGCCCCAAAGCCCGCTGCGCCGCTGTACCAGATGGAGATCCGCCCGACGACGGATGTCAACGGGTTCGTCATGACCAACCCCGGTGAAGGCGTGATCCAAATGGGAGCCCAGTCGCTGGGCGGGATCCTCCAGACGGTCCTTCAGACCACGTCCAAGCGATTGGTTCTCGAGGGTGCCCTGCCGACGGATAAGTTCAATGTCAACGCTCAGGTGCCCAAGGCCGTCGCCGACACGCTGTTCCCGACGCTGAGGCAGATGGTCGAGACCACGTTCAGCCTGGAGATTCGCAAGGAAACCCGTCGGCTGCCGGTCATCGTGCTCACCGCTCCTTCCGGATCGGGCCCGGAACTCAAAGTCTCCCAAGACAAGGGTTTTCACGCCTCCAGCTCGCCGGGCATCTTTGCCGTGCAGTCGGCTCCGCTTCGGTCGATGCACGGCTACCTGGAGAATCAGTTCGACCGGATCGTGGTGGACGAGACGAACCTCACGGGCAAGTACGACTATTTGCTCAAGTTCACGCAAGGGGACCTCGCCTCGCTGCGGAACGCGCTTCGCGAACTCGGAATCCATACGAAAGAGGAGACGCGGGAGATGGAGGTCCATGTGGTTCGGCCCCGTCCCGCGGGTTAGGACGAGCGCTGGGCGAACCGCTACGGCCTCTGCTTCGTCCCCAGGTAACGCCCTCTTGGGGTGACAAAGGAGGCAACGAGAAAATGGGCGCTGACAACAGGGACGCATTGCCGGCGGAAGATGGCGGGTTGCCGCCCAACGAGATTGGGACGCGGCCGCCCAAGCCCCGGGACGAGAAGAACTCGGATCAGGGGAGGATCCAGGCGAGCTACGACGCCCAGAGCAAGGAGCGGGGCACCCGCCGGGGCAATCAGGTCGGGAACCACCGCGACGACTTCGACGGCCTGGAAGACCCCTCGCTAGGCAAGCCTCAGAAGAAGGACGAAGGCGAAGGCGGAACCCCCGCAGGTCCCGGGGGGGATAGGCGTCTTCTGGGAGTGTTGGGCGTTGGGTGTTGGGCTAGATTCCCCAACACCTGAACACCTGAACACCTGAACACCCGAACACCTCTCCGCCCCAACGCCCAACGCCTTAACGGCTAACTCCCTCTCCCCCGCCGCCCATAATCCCCCATGCCGAACGAGCCGAACGACGATCTTCGTATCCGTGCCGTCCGACCCCTTCTGCCCCCGGCGATCCTGCATGAGGAGATTCCTGCTTCGGAAGAGGTGGCGAGCGTCGGCCTCGGCGCGGCAGGCGGTTCGCCGAGCGATCCTGGGCGAGGATCGTCGAATCGTCGCGGTCGTCGGGCCGTGCTCTATCCACGACACGGCCGCCGCGCTCGAGTTCGCCGAGCGGTTGAAGCCTTTAGCCGACCGCTACGCGGAGGGCCTCATCGTCGTGATGCGCGCCTACTTCGAGAAGCCGAGGACCACGGTGGGCTGGAAGGGATGGTCAACGACCCGGACATCGACGAGTCGTTCAAGATCAACAAGGGGCTGCGCTTGGCGCGGGGGCTGCTGCGCGACATCGCGGAGCGGGGCTGCCCGCCGGCACAGAGTTTCTGGACCTGAACGTGCCGCAGCACACCGCCGACCTCGTCGCGTGGGGCGCGATCGGCGCGCGCACGAGCGAGAGCCAGGTCCACCGGGAGCTCGCGTCCGGCCTCTCGATGCCCATCGGCTTTAAGAACGCCACCGACGGCGACACGCGCACCGCCATCGACGGTGTCGAGGCCGCCTGCTCGCCCCACTGGTTCCCCCGGTGCGACGAAGCAGGGGGTGGCCGCGATCCTGCAGACCGTGGGCAACGACGAGTGCCACGTGATCCTGCGGGGCGGCAGCCGCAGCGGGCCGAACTTCGACCGGAGCCACGTTGCGGAGGTGTCGGCGGCGCTCGCGAGGAAAGGGTTGCCCCCGCGGGTGATGGTGGACTGTAGCCACGGCAACAGCGGTAAGGTCCACACAAGGCAGCTCGACGTGGCCACGGACGTCTGCGCGCAGATCCGCGAGGGCGGCTCGCCGATCTTCGGCGTGATGCTCGAAACGCACCTGGTCGAAGGCCGCCAGGACTACGTGCCTGGCCCATCCCTGGTGTACGGTCAGAGCATCACCGACGCCTGCCTCGCCCTGGATCAAACAGAGCCGGTGCTGGAGGCCCTGGCGGAGGCGGCGAAGAAAGGGTCTTAGGTGTTGGGTGTTGGGTGTTGGGTGTTGGGTGTTGGGTGTTGGGTGTTGGGTGTTGGGTGTTGGGTGTTGGGTGTTGATTCCCCAATACCCAAAACCCAACACCTAAAACCCTTTCCTGGTCGCCTTCTCCAACTGCCTCAGCCCCTCTTCCAACGTGAGGTCCCTGCCTGCGTCGCCGAACTCCCGCAGTACGCGGACGTGGGGATGGACTCCGTTGTTCTCGAGCGTCTGTCCGTCGGTCTTGACGCGCACCATCGGGATCTCGAGGTACGAGCCGTCGCTCAGGCGCATGGGCGACGTGCCCAGAACGGCCCGCCGTGCGCGAGCCGACGAGGGTGGCGCGGCCGCTCTTCTTGAAGATGTAGGCGAGGACCTCCTTGGCGCTGCGCGAGCCCTCGTTGATCAAGACCACCAGCGGCTTGCCGTAGCCGTAGGGCTGGCGGAGGCTCTGCTCGCCGAAGCCCCACTCGAGCGTGATGTCGGGCCGGAAGAAGGGGTCGCCGTACCCTTCGGGACGACCGCCGAAGCCGTCGCGCAGGTCGAGGATGAATCCATCGGTCTCGTAGAGCTTGCCTAGCGCCGCGCCGAGGAGAGCGCTCTTGAACTCCTCGGAAGCCTGCGTCCAGAGGTGGAAGTAGCCGAACTTGCGCCCTTTCCGCTCGATGATGCGGGCACTCTCCCGGGTCGCGTCGAGGAACATCTCCCCGGCGGGCTCCTTGCGGACCGTCATCTCCGGCGTCGTCCAGTTTCGGCCGCGACGGCGCACGCTGGACCTTCTCCGAGCCCCGCAGAGAGCCAATGGGCGAGAACGGCTCAGAACCTTGCGGAGGACCAGGTCGCCCTTTCGAAGCCCCGCCTTCTGCGCCTCCGCCGCCCTCGGTGACCATCTGCACGGTGTAGCCGTCGGGGCCGGGGCGGAACCAGGCTCCGACGTGAGGCATCTCCTCCGGCTCCTTGGGCCGGGAGAGGCTGTCCATGAGGTAGTACCCCTGGTCGTCCGGGGTGAAATAGGCGAAGTGGGAGTCGCCGAACTCCCGGATCATCGCGTTGAGGGTCGCGCTAAACTCGTGCGGGGTCTTCGCCGCCTTCGCGCGGGGCGCGTAAGCGCCCAGGAGCCGGTCCATCTGCTCTTCCGTTCCTTACGCGCGTAGTACCGCGTGCGGATGGCGGCCGCGGCCTCGTCCCACGTCTTGGCGTAGCTCCGGTCGGCGGCCGAACCCGAGAGAGAGGAGAAGGACGAGAAGGGGAAGCGCCACCATCGTCACTTCCTACTCGGCCCCGCTTGCGGATGATTCCATTTCACTTACCGCCGGTAGCCTGATGCTCGCTGGGGGCCAGCCTTAGTCTTTGCTAAATGCGGGCTCTACTGACTTCGTCTTAGGAGGGTTACGCCCGCAGGGCGTGTAGTCGTCGCGCCCGGCGACGCCTGGACTCGTCATCGGCACGCACTGTCCTGCGAAGCATGCACCGGAGGCTCCGCAGACGGTGTCGTGCGGGGAGAAACACCCAGGGGTCGCGGCGCGCGACGACTACACGCCCTCCGGGCGTAACCCTCCCAAGACGAAGTCAACAGAACTCCACCCGCTATTTCCGGCCACTCGCCTCTAGTCGGGCGCCCTCGCGCTTCACGAACGTTCCGAGTAGCCCGAGGTACACTGACAAACTCCCGTGGGAGGCCGATTTAATCGGCCGACTGCACCACAAGGTGAATCTCTTGCGCACGAACAACAAAAAGAACCCGCACTCGCCCCGCTACGAAGCCCAGGCCGCTAAGGTCAACCCCGATGTGCCCGTGGAGCCCGATGCCGCGCTCGCGCTGGTGAAGGAGACCGCCTCGGCCAAGTTCGTCGAGAGCATCGACCTCGCCATCCGTCTCGGCATCGACCCCCGCAAAGGCGACCAGAACGTGCGCGGCATCACGAACCTCCCGCACGGTACCGGCAAGGTCCGCAAGGTCGCCGTCCTCGCGAAGGGCGACCTCGCCAGCCAGGCCCAGGAAGGCGGCGCGGACACGGTGGGCGGCGACGAGCTGATCGCGCAGATCCAGGGCGGCTTCCGCGACTTCGACGTGCTGCTCGCCACCGAAGAGATGGCCCCCCAGATCGGCAAGATCGGCCGCCTCCTCGGCCCCCGCACCCCGAACAAGCGCAACGGCACCGTCACCAACAACATCGGCGCCGCCGTCCGCGAGATCAAGGGCGCGACCCGCGTCGAGTACCGCGCCGATAAGGCGGGCGTCGTGCACATGGCCATCGGCAAGGTGAACTTCTCCGACGAGCAGCTTGGCGAAAACTTCCGCGCCGCCCTTGACGCGGTCGTGAAGGCCAAGCCCGCCGGCGCGAAGGGCCGGTACATCCAGTCGGTCACCGTCAGCGCCAGCATGGGCCCCGGAATCCCGGTGGACGCCTCGCTGCTGACGAAGTAGCGCCGGGGCTTCGTTCGCGGACCTACTCTGGTGTAAAACGGGCGGGAAGCGTTTCCCGCCCGTTTTAGTGTCTGTGGGGCGCTTAGAGAAAAAACCATGCGTCGCCGTCCGCCGTTCATCCTGCTTTGTCTCTTCCTCGCGCTGTTCGCGGTGGCGCTAAGCGCGTTGCCTCAGAAGGACGCCAAGCAGAAGCAGCTCGACGGCCAGCTCTTTGCCGCTTCCCGGAAGGGCAATCTGCCGGCGATGCTTAAACTGATACGTTCCGGGGCGGATGCCAACGCGCGTGGGGTGGACGGCGAGAGACCGCTTTTGTGGGCGATCTACGGCGGGCATGTGAAGGCGATGGAGCTGCTCCTCGATTGCGGCGCCCGTCTCGAAGATCACACGATCTGGGGCACCACGCCGCTGATGGCGGCCGCCGGAGAGGGAGACACCACGAGCGAGCGGCGCGTGCAGATGGTCCGCCTCTTGCTGAAACGGGGAGCCAAGGTCGGGACGGTCAGCGGCATGGGTAGCACGGCCCTCTTTCATGCCGCCTCAACCGGCGATGTCGCGGTCGCGCGGCTCTTGCTGGATGTGGGCGCGTCTCCCAATCCCTCCGATGTTCGGTTCGAGAGCCCCTTGATGCGAGCCGTCGACGAGGGCCACGAGGCGGTGGTGGGGCTTCTCCTGCAGCGGGGAGCAAAGTCCGACGTGCCGAACGACCGGGGCGTGACTCCGCTCATGGTGGCGGCGGGCCACGGCAGGACGGCTCTCGTCAAATCTCTGCTCGACCGTGGGGCCGATCCGAACCGAAAGGAGCGCGGGGGTAGAACGGCGCTCACAATCGCGGCTGAGGAGGGGAAGGATGATGTCGTCCTCCTGCTTCGAAAATCGGGCGCAAAGGGGGCGGCGCCGCCTCGCCTGCCCGCCGATCCTTCACGGCTCGACCTTTTGAAGCGGTCCGCGAAGGTGGTGCAGGTGGCGGAAGCTTTTCTCACCTACGAGTGGGCCTCGCCGAACGAAGTGCTGCTCTGGCGCATCTCGCAGGCCGAGGAGAACGGCGTAACTCGGATCGACGCCTTCACGGGCCATATTGCCCTCTATGACCTTCGCCGGCGCCACGAAAAGAAGCTGGAGGCGCTTAGCCAGCGCTTGAGATCGACCTTATCGTCGCATGACTCCCTGAAGATAGCACCGGGAGGGCAGTGGCTTTTGTGGGAGGGCGCCCGAGACAGTGTGGTGGTCTCGTCCCAAGATGGCTCGGAGATGCAGAGCCATCCGATAAGTAACTCGCGCCGCTACTGGCTGCCGGGATCCCAACAGTGGATGGTGCTCGTTTGGTCGACCCAAGGTTTCTACACCCGGGCCATCTTGGGGGACGTCCGAGAGCCGATGGCAGAGAGGCGGGAAGTGCCGGTTTCCAAGGAAAGCGGGATTAGGCCGCTGGGGGACGACGACTACACCCTGGTCTTGTCCGAGAGCCGCATCCTGACTCCCGCCTGGCGCCGGGTCGACGGGGAGCCCGACCTCCGGGAGGTCGAGATTCTCGAGACCTCGCTCGGGGCGAAGGCGCGACCACGCCGCCGGCTTCGCGTCAAGGCGCCGGCGGGAGGAGAGATCGAGGAGATGGCGTTCTCCCCGGACGGACGGCGCGTGGCGTGGGTGTTCTCGTTCAAGCGGGGCGCCACGGCAAGCCTCTGGACGAGCCGCCTCGACGGCAGCCGGATGCGCTCCCTGGGGTTCGTGCGGGAGCGGTCGCCCCGTGGGTTCCGCCGTCCGGATGCTCCTCCGCGTGAAGTCTTGCGGTCATCGCGCCCCCTGTCGCAGCCCCACAGTCTACGGTGGCTCCCAAACGGCAAGCGCCTGGGCTACGTCTTCGGCAAGATGCTTTGGACGGTGCCTGCCCAATAGGGAATTGCCCCATAGGGGCTGGCGATGGTTCCTTAGCGGTCATGAAGTAGGGCCTCCATTTCCTGGCAGCGCGGCTCAGAGGTTGAGCCCGCTCCCATGACATCGTGGGTGCTCCCGAACCGAATTCATGCACCCGGATTACCGGCCCTCCGGAGCAGGTGTGTAGATCCGACGCGACATGTACCGCGCTCGTGTGCAGGAGGCACGAACCGCTACCTTCTTTGTCGTATGATCACTGGGTGAACTTCACCATTGAGACGGAGCAAGAGGTCGACGGACGGTGGATCGCCGAAGTCATCGACTTGCCTGGGGTGCTGGTTTATGGAGGTGACGAAGCGGAAGCGGTCGCGAAGGCTCAGGCGCTCGCCCTTCGCGTGATCGCCGATCGACTTGAGCATGGAGAGGGGGGTGAGCTAGTCTCGCTGTCCTTCCGCGCGGCTTAAGCCCGTTGAGCCACTGGCCCTCCAAAAAAGGCGAAGGAGGTATACGCGGCCCTCTTGCGAGCGGGATGGAGCCTGAAGAGGCAATCCGGCTCGCATCGCACTTTGGCCAAGGGCAGCTTTCCTGACTACGTCTTTGCCCATCATGACGGCGAGGAGCTTGTGCCGCGGATTCTCGCTCGCATCGCCAAGAAGACGGGTCTTCGGCCAGAAGATCTCTAAGGTGCCGTCGCGCGGTGAGTCCGACGGGGGTCGAAAGTCCCGGCATTCGCGTAAAACATGGTCTGAACCGCCACCCGTGGGACGTCTAGAGGGTTACGCTACAATGAGGCCGATCACGCGCGGTGCGTAGACGCCGGTCGAGGATCTGGAGCACGCCCGCCGATGAGAGAGGTTCGTCACCGAAGAGAAGTCCGTCCCGCATCGCGCGGCAATGCTCCGGCGAGCGGCGGAGGCGGCGGGCTGAAGCTGGCCCCCTTGCTCGGCTTGCTGGCCCTCGGGGCGCTCGCCGTCTTGGGGCTGATCGCCTGGACGCGAGGCGCGGCGGGGACGCCCATTTCGCTGCTCGTGGCGGCCGACGTGAGCATGAGCCAGTCGCCCGCCGAGCGGCGCTCCTACTGCAACGTCCTCGACGCCGTCGTGGAGGAGGCCATGCCGCCGGGCAGCGGGCTCACCCTCTGGTCGTTCGACTCCCGCGCGGGCAAGCTGTACACCGGGCACCCCCGCACCCCCAGCGAGCTGTACCAGGTGCAAGACGCGATCATGGAGTACTCGTCCCGCAATACGGGCACCTCGCCCGCGAGCACGCTGCCGGAGATCATCCTGTCGGCGAAGAGGAGCGCTTCCCACGGCGAGCCCGTCGCGGTCCTGCTGCTCTGGGATGCGGAGGACGAGCGGCCAATGGAGACCATCAAGCTCGTCAAGGAGCTGGCCGACATCGACACGCTGAAGGCCGTCTGGGTCGTCGGAGTGCCCACGGAAGACACCACGGCCCGCTCGCGGGTCGAGCGCCAGCTCTCGGCGCTCGGGGAACGGCTGATCGTCACGAATCGTTTCGACACGGGAGAAGGCCTCAGCCAATTCCGGACGCGCGTGAGGCAACAGTAACCCCAGAAGCAGCCCCAGAAGCAGACCCAGAGGAAAATGGACCCTATCATCCCCCCGCTCGACGACGCCTCGGTCGGTGAGGCCAGTCCCAACGGCAACGGCGCGCCGAAGCCGCACGAGCCGGCCTATGCCGTCTTCGAGGAGACCTTTCCGAAGGCGGCGTCGGTGGCGGTGAGCGAGGGCGACCAGCCGCTGCTGCGCCACGTGGGGCTGGCCGAGCGCGACTCGGACCTGCGCTGGTACTCGCCCGCCGTGCCTTCGCCGATCGAGCGCGCGGGCCAGGTCGAGGGGCTCCTCGAAGGCGTCTCCGGCACGCTCGAGGGGCACAAGGGATGGCAGCAGTATCTGAGCTGGACCTATCACACCCGCGTGCGGGCGGCGGCCGAGGAGCTGTCGACGACGGAGCGCCAGGTGCGGCAGAGCACGGAGGAGCGCGCGCGGCGGATGAGGGTGCTCCAGGGGCGGCTCGACGAAGAGATCGAGCGGCTGGAGAAGTCCCGCCCCGACCTGGAAAAGGGATTTAACGACGAAGCCGACGCCTACGCCGACGCGCTGCGCCGCGCGGGACTGTCCGGGCAACCCGACGACGCCGCCATCGGGCCGCGCCACGTCGAGGAGGCCCTTCATGACGCGGCGCCGACGCTGGATGAGATCGCTGGCGAGCGCGGCATCGTCCCCCGGGAGAGGGCTCGAAGGGGCCTGGGCCGCGCTTCTTGAGGGCGTCGCCCCCTTCGCGAGCGGCACCATGCTCGCCCTCTGTATCGGTACCCTAACCGGCCTCCTGTCCCTCACCGACCTTCGGAACTTCGACCGCCCGATCGTCCTGCTCCTCGCGTTCGTGCTCGGTACGGTGATCGTCGCCCTGATCGGAGGCCTCGTCCATTCGGCCGTGAGCTCGCTCGCGCAGTACCTGGAAGAGGGTTCCCGGGCGGCGGACGACGGACCTTCGCCGAGGCTGCGGAGCCTCGCGGTCGTCATCGTGTTGCTTAGTTCCGCCCTTCTGTTCATGGTCGCCGAGATCGTGGCGGAAGCGCTCGGTCTGCGTGATTTGCACCTCCAGCGGCTGATTTCGGAGCGGCGCGTCGGGGGAGGCGGAGGGAGCGCGGAGGGCGGATTGATGCCGCTCGCGCTGTACATGATCGTCGGCACCCTCATCAGCGGCCCCTACATCTTCTACAAGGCGGCCAAGGCTTGGAAGGAGAGCGAGCGCACGCAGCGCCTCTCCTGGCTCCAGCATCGCCGCCTCCAGCGACTCGGCTCCGCGAGCCGCGACGCGGACGTGCAGGCCGCCTTGGGCCACGCGCGCCGCGCCGAGCGCTTGGCGAAGGCTTGAGGCTCGGGACCTGGGGCTCGAAGCGCTGCGCCCGCCGCCCGCGGCGGTGGGCGAGGCGGGCCTTACCGCCGAGTGGCGGGCCCGGTTGGTTTACGCGACGGCCACCGCCAGGGGCGAGAGCGCGCTTCTGCACCAGATGGTCATGGAGTTTATCACCGCGGTCGACCCGCTCCCCGGCGCGCGTGAGAATCCGAACGACCCGCTTTCCCGCCGTGCGCGGCCCCAAGGAGCTCCGGCCGGCCGCCGGTAAGGCCCGCGATGCGCAAGTTTTTCCACGACCCCGTGCAGCGATCCCGGCTGTGGTTCGGCCTCGCCGGAACGCTGACGGGGCTTGTGGCGGCGGCCCTTCTCTGCGAGCCTCTGTTCGCCCTCATGGACGTTGGGCGCTCCCTGACCGCGGGACGGGACGAGCCGCCGGTCGTGTTCGCGGCCAAGCCGGCTCCGCCGGTGGCCGTCGTGACGCCGCCCCCGTCGGTCGAGACGGCCCAGCGGCAGCGGCGCGAGGGCGCGCGCAGCGGCGACATTCAGCTCACCCTGACGTGGGACAACGTCAACGACCTCGACCTGCATTGCCGCACCCCCGCCGGGCAGATCCTGTTCTTCGGGCGGCGGCGAGACCGGACCGGCGGCGTGCTGGACGTGGACATGAACGTCCGCCCCCCGCTGTCGCGCGAACCTATCGAGAACATCTATTGGCCGGAGGGGATGGCGCCGGACGGCCTGTACCGGGTCTACGTCCATCACTTCCGCAATCAAGGGGGCGTTAACCCGACTCCCTACCAGGTCGAGATCCTGGCGAAAGGGCAGCGGCGGACCTTCAACGGCGTGATCAATCCGCGTCAGCTCGTGTCCGTCCACGCCTTTACCGTAACCGGCCAAACCAGCGACCTCGGCGGCACTTCCGTCAATCCTGCTCCCCGGGCGGAGCCGGCGCCTCCGCGCCGGACCGGGATTCTGCGCGCGTTCCTCGTGACGGCGCTGTGGGCGGGCGTCTTCGGCGCGCTGCTGCCGCTCGGGCTGTTCTTCGCCCAGTGGCTCTACCTGCGCCAGCCTCCCACGCCCCGGCGGCCCGCGCAGATCGCCCTGACGGCCCTCCGCGGACTCGCCCTCGGCGCGCTTTGCGGAATCGCAGCGCAGGCGATCTTCACCCTCGCCGGCCTGCCCTTTTCCGGACCCGTGCCCTTCGTCTGCTATCTCCTGGGGTGGGCGACGCTCGGCGGGCTGATGGGGCTGGTGGCCGCCGCGCTGACGCCCAACGTCCCTCGGCGCGCGGCCCTCGTCGTCGGCATCCTGAGCGCCGCCCTCACGGGCGCGCTGTTCCTGCCGTTGGCGGGCGGCGGCGACGGGCTCGGCGGGCGCTTCTTCGGCGCCGCGCTCCTCGGCGGTGCGATCGGCCTGACCATCGCCCTCCGCCGCCCGACGCCGCCCGAAGACGACGACGCCTGGCTCGGCGTGGACCGCTTTGGGGTGGTGCATCCGCAAACGATGGGCCACCGCCAGGGGACCCACACCGGAGTGCTCCAACCCCCGCGCGCCGGGCGGCGCGCGCGGCAAAAGGCGTCCACCGAGAAAGAGGCGGCCCCGCCGGCGGAGCGTAAACCGGGCGCCCATCGCTGGCTGCGACGCGAGCGGAAGTCGTAAGGGGGCATCCTAAGCCATGCCGCGTGACTCCGAGGGGCTCATCGCCTCTACCCCCGAGCCCCGGACCCGCCCGTCCCTGGCGGCCGACCTGGCGGCGCTCGGTGTTCGGCCGGGGATGTCGCTTATCGCGCACTCCTCGCTGAGCTCGCTCGGGTGGGTCAACGGCGGAACGGTGGCGGTCGTCCAAGCGCTGATGGACGCCCTGACCCCGTCGGGGACGCTCGTCATGCCCGCGCACTCGGGCGGACTTTCCGAACCCGCCTACTGGGTGGCCCCTCCCATCCCGTCGTCGTGGTGGGACGCCGTGCGAGAGACGATGCCCGCCTTCGACCCGCGCGTCACGCCATGCCTCGAAGTGGGGAAGGTGCCGGAGACGTTCCGCAGCTTTCCCGGCGTCCTCGGAGCGCCCACCCATCGTCTCCTTCGCCGCCTGGGGAGCACGCGGAGCGGGTGACGGCAGACCACGAGCTGGCCTACGAAATGGGGAAGGCTCCCCCTTAGCCCGGCTGTACGAGCTGGACGCCCACGTCCTCCTACTGGGCGTTACTTTCGCCGCAACACGTCGTTCCACCTCGCCGAGTACCGCATCCCGCACCGGATCGTGGTGAAGAAGGGCGCTCCGGTCCTGGAAGACGGCCGCCGCGTGTGGAAGACGTTCCCCGACATCGAGTTCCAAGACGACTCCTTCCCCGTTATCGGCGAAGAGTTCCGCCGGACCGGCCGGGTCGTCACCGGCCGCGTCGGCTCCGCCCAAGCAGACCTCTTTCGCGTACGCGAGGCCGTCGACTTCGCCGCAGAGTGGTTCCAGAGAACCTAATGTCTGCTTGCTCTGAGGGTGTGACATTCTCCTCTTGGGGGCGCGACAGGAATGTCGCGCCTAACAGGAATGTCGCACCCTCAAGTGGCTCAAGCTAAGGAAGCATGTGCCCGAGCTTGTCGCGCTTGGTGCCGAGGTACTTCTCGCGCGGCTCGACGTGGTGGGCGACGAGGGGGACGTGCTCCACGATCTCCAGGCCGTAGCCCTGGAGGCCCGACACCTTCTTCGGGTTGTTCGTCATCAGCCGGAGCCGCCGTAGCCCGAGGTCGGCGAGGACCTGGGCGCCGAGGCCGTAATCGCAGGTCCGCTTGGAGCCCAGCGCCTGGTTCGCCTCCACCGTGTCCATCCCCTTGTCCTGCAGCTCGTACGCCCCTGCTTGTTCACCAGCCCGATCCCGCGCCTTCCTGGGCGACGTAGCACGACCCCTC
Organism: Fimbriimonas sp.; assembly: GCA_030447945.1. Next base: position 25,112 of record JAUJNV010000024.1, read on the forward strand.
GCCCTCGACCTCGATCCGGGTCAGGGCCATCTCGAGCTGGTCGCCGCAGTCGCACCGCAAGGAGCCCAGGAGGTCGCCCGTGAGGCAGGAGGAGTGGACTCGGACGAGCACGGGCTCCTCCGTGCAAACCTCGCCCTTCACGATCGCCACGTAGGGTGCGGCTCGACCTTGCTTTCGTAAACGTAGAGCGTGAAGTCGCCGAACTTCGTCGGGAAGTCGATGGGGCCCGCCTCGCGGTCACCAGCCGCTCCGTTTTGCGACGGAAGGCGATGAGGTCGGCGATGGTCGCCCAGCTTCAGCCCGTGCTCCTCCGCGAAGATGCGCAGGTCGGGCAGGCGCATCATCGTCCCGTCCTCGGCGAGGATCTCGCACCCTACGCCCACGGGCTTGAACCCGGCGAGGGTGCAGAGGTCGAGCGTCGCCTCCGTGTGCCCCGCCCGCCGCAGCACGCCCCCTTCTCCGCCCGTAGAGAGGATGATGTGGCCGGGCCGCCCGAGATCGGAAGGGACGGCGTGGTCGTCCACGAACACTCGGGACGGTCCTCGCCCGGTCGTGGGCGGAGACGCCGGTGGTCGTGCCGTGAAGAGCATCCACGGTTTCCGCCATCGCGGTCCCGAGGCGGGCCGTGTTCTGCTTGGTCATCATCGGAATGCCCAGCTCCGTGAGCCGCTCGCCCGTCGTGGGGATGAACGGCACGCCTCGACCGAAGCGGATCATGAAGTTCATCGCCTCGGGCGTACAGCGCTCCGCCGCCATGATGAGATCCCCCTCGTTCTCCCGGTCCGGGTCGTCCACGACGACGATCATCTTCCCGGCCCGCAACTCGTCGAGGGCCTCGGGGATCGTCGCGAACTGGCTCATATTCCATTCTACGGTGCGGACGGGGCAACGGGGACAACTGGAACAAACCGCCGCGAATTGCCGCCCGTCTAAGCAGGAGAAGGAGAAAACAAGGGATGACCATTAAATCGATTTTCGTTCGATTCGTGGCGCTGGGCGCCCTCGTGTTGCCTATGGTGGCGGTGCCCGTCGCAGCTCACGCCCAGAGCATGCGCGACCTGGAAAGGCTGATCGACCGTCGCCAGGAGAAGAAGAACGAGTGGCGCAACATCGCCTACGCTGCGGGCGCGCTCGGTGTCCTCGGCCTGCTCCGCAAGGACCGCACGCTGTTCTTCGTCGGCGCGGCGGGCGCGCTCTACTCGCTGCACCGCTACGAGCAGGACCGCAAGAGCCAGAGCCGTCTGCAGCGGGCCCGGGCCGCGTACTTCAGCCGCGGCTACTTCACCCGCGACGGCGACCGCTACGAGCGCCACTTGGTGACGCGCGACGGCGAGCGGTACTACCAGTTCCGCAAAGACAACGGCCGCCACAACGGATGGAGCAAGGGCAAGGGCCACAAGAAGCACAAGGGTCGCAAGCACGGCCACTAGTCCGACGAGTCGGAGTCCAAAGCTGTAAGCTGAGCAAAGCGGGGGTGGATCATCCACCCCCGCTTCTTTGTGTGCGGTAGGCTCGGTTCTTGCTTAAGCCGAGCGCCTGGAAACGTCTCCTTTCGCTTTCGGCCTTAGCTGCCGACCCATAGCGCCAGAAGTGCCCTTGCTTGCGCCTCGCTCAGGGCAAAGTCCGAGCCCACATTGCTCGTGACGATCAAGTGCCCCCGCATCTCCGGGAGCGTCTTCACGTCCTGCCGTGGGATCATTCCCTCGTCGGGCATGAGCCGCAGCTCGTCCACCCGGAGCCCCACACGTAGCTTCGGCGGGTTCTGCGTCGGGTCTCGGAAAAGCTCTGGATGGACGTGGGGCCGCGGGAAGGCCGGCTCAACCACCGTCGCCAAGCCAACGATTCCGGGCTCAACCCGTGTGCCGCCCTTCGCCCGCCAAAGAAACGCCCGATCCCCGACGGCGATGCGGTCGGCGTACCGCCGTGCGCCCCAGAGCGTCGGGACTTCCCGCAGGCGAAGGTAGGTGTCGATGTCGATCCGCGCGGGGTTGCTCTGAAGAATCCACCAGGCCACGGCGGGAAGAGCATACTGCCCACAATGGACCCGTGGCGGCCGGCATCCATTTCCGCGAGGCGACCGAGGCCGATCTGCCTCTGGTCCTGACCTTCATTCGCGAGCTCGCGGTCTACGAGCGCTTGGAGCACGAGGTCGTCGCCACGGAAGAGCACCTGCGCCGCGCGCTCTTCGGCGAGCGGCCTTACGCGGAGGTGATCTTCGCCTTCGTCGATGGCGAGCCCGCCGCGTTCGCCCTCTTCTTCCACAGCTTCTCGACCTTCCTCGCCTTGCCGGGCCTCTACCTGGAAGACCTCTTCGTGATGCCCGAGTTCCGCGGGCGAGGCATCGGCCGCGCGATGCTCACGCGCCTCGCCCAGTTGGCCGTCGCTCGCGGCTGCGGACGTCTCGAGTGGTCCGTGCTGGACTGGAACGAGTCCGCCATCGGCTTCTACGAGAAACTCGGCGGCGTAGCGATGGACGAGTGGACGACATTCCGGGTAACGGGGGACGCGCTGGAGCGCCTGGCGGAAGCGGAGTAGAGAAAGGGAGCAGATGTCGACGCCTCCCTACTGCAGCCTCTTCTGCGTCCTCGCTGACGAAGCGCCCGTAGGGATCATCTTCCGGCGCGGGCCGAGCAAGCAGGTCCAGCTGATCCGCTGGAACACCGACGATGACACTCTCGAGGCGGGACAATGGCTGAAAGGGCAGATCAAGGGTTGGCATGCGAGCCTGTCCCCCGACGGCCGCTACCTCGTCTACAACGCGTTCAACGGCTGGGAGAGCTACTCGGTCATCAGCCGCCCGCCTTACCTAACCGCGCTTGCCATCTGGTTCTCCCAAAGCACTTACGAAATGTCGGGCGGCCGCTTCGCGTCGAACGACGAGTTGTGGGTCGGCGAGGGTGTCGCCGCCCGCATCGAGTTTCGCGCCGACCGCCTCCGCTGCCCCTTCACGATCAGGACACCCACCGCCGAAGAAGGGGTTGCCTTACATCAGCGCCGCTTCGTCCCATTCCGAAACAAAGGGCGCCCTCACCCGGCTAGCGGGCTCCGCCTCTGGATCACCGAGCGAGAACCGTTTGCCCCTAAGCGGCTCGACGCCCAGATTCGGTGGCAAGAGTTCGAGCACGCGCTCTTAGGGCTGGACTGGGTGGATTTCGACCATAGGGGCAGGCTCGTCTACGCCCACGACGGCTGCCTCTATCGGGTGGGGCCGACGGTGGAAGGGACGTTTGTGACACAGAAGCTTGCCGACTTCAACGAGAACGTATTTACTCCCGTTGAGGCGCCCGATTGGGCGAGGTCTTGGTGAGGCTCGCTCCTTCGGCGCCTGCCGCAGCCCTCGTAGCTGGTTAGCCTGCGGAAGTGGTACGAACCACTCGTGTCGACGAAGCCGCCTCCCTGCCGCCTCTACTGCATCCTCGCCCGCGAGGCTCCGGTG